>NZ_JAURXB010000087.1 GCF_030654605.1 Bradyrhizobium sp. | reverse complement strand
CGCGCCCTTTTCGCGAAGCCGCACCGAGGCTTTCTTCACGATCCGGGCGTGGGTCTCGAGCTTGTGTTCCCTGGAGTAACGCATCGCAATCCTGCAGCCGTCTATGATATGTTTTCGGTCATATAATAGCAGTTGCGGCTTTGGAAAGCTGCATCTTATTTCGCTATTTCGCGGCCCGGGGCTTCCCCGACCATCGAGAAGGTCGCCGTCGCGTGCACTGCAATGTTCCCGGCACCATCGCGCACCCAGCCTTCGGCGTAGCTGGTCCGGCGGCCGAGTTTCATCACCTTTCCTTCCGCCGAGATGGTGCCCGACTTGACCGACAGCGGCCGCAGATAGGTGAGCTTCAGGTCGAGCGTCACCGCGCCCTGCCCCGCCGGCAGCATGGTCGAAATCGCGCAGCCCATGGCGGTGTCGAGCAGCGCAGCGGCGGTCGCGCCATGCAGCAGCCCGATGGTGTTTTCCAGCCCTTCATGCGGCTGAAGTTCCATCACGATCCGCCCGGGTTCCGCCACCCGCAGCCGAAAATCGATCAGCCGCGCCATCGGCGGTTCCGGCAGGATCCCGTCGCGGATCGCGCGCATGGCGTCGAGACCGGACATGGCGGCGGCGGCCTGCGCAACCGGACCCGGCGCCTGCCAGTCCACCACCCGCTCCCGCCGCGATCCGGCAGCGAACAGCCGGGTTTCCGCCGTATCAATCCCGTCAACCGCCGTCATGTGCCCGCTCCAATATGAATGACGATCATCATATTATAGGAGTCGTCGCCGCCCGGCAACGGCTTGCGTCGCCCCAACGGCAATCGCTCCGCGCACCACTTGACAAGGCGGCGCTTTGCCCCGGAAGTGGCCGGCCCACGTACACTTCGAAGGAATTGCGAGACCGTCCATGGACATGCTCAATCCCTATTGCGGCGTCGACCGCGACAGCCGCGGCGTCGTCCGCCTGACGATCTGCAACGCCGGCTCGCTGAATATTCTGGGAACGCCCGCGATCAACGGCGTGCGCGATGGGCTGGAGGCCCTCGCGAGCGACAAGCGAATTCGCGTGCTTGTCATCGCCGGCCAGAGCGAAAAGAGCATGATCGGCGGCGCCGACATCAAGGAAATGGCCAAACTCGATCAGGCCTCGGCGGAGAAATTCATCACCGGCCTGCGCGATCTCTGCGAGACCGCGCGCGCGTTCCCCGCCCCTGTGATCGCGCGGATGCCGGGCTGGTGCCTCGGCGGCGGGCTGGAATTCGCCGCCGCCTGCGACTTCCGGATTGCCGCGCATGACGCCCATTTCGGCATGCCCGAGGTCCGGGTCGGCATTCCCAGCGTCATTCACGCGGCACTGCTGCCACGGCTGATCGGCTGGGGCCGCGCCCGCTGGCTGGTGATGACGGCGGAGAATATCGACGCACCGACCGCACTGGCCTGGGGCCTGATCGACCGGGTCGCCGCCGAAGGCGGCCTCGATGCCGCGGTCGAGAGAACCATAGCCATGCTGCTGGAATGCGGCCCCGAGGCGCTACGCGCGCAAAAGGCCTTGCTCCGGCAATGGGAGGAGCTGCCGCTGAAACAATCCGTCGACCTCTCGATTCCCGTGTTCGGACAGTCCTTCCTGACCGGCGAGCCGCAGCGGCTGATGCAGGGCTTTATCGACCGCAAGCGGTGACGCGATGACCGGGCAGCATCAGCATTTTCCTTTCCCGGCGACAGGTTCGAAGAGCGCTGTGATCGCCTTTTGCTAGTCGAGTTCCGGACGCCCGGCGAGACCGCAATAGCCGTGATGCTCCGGCTGTTCGCTTCCCTTGAGATGCGAAAGGTGGAATTGGCGCCACGACATGCACGCGCTGGCGATGCAATGATACATTTTGGCTGAGTTCTCGAATCCATCCGACTGGGTGTTGAACAGTCGGTTAGCGCCGTCGATACGCACCATTGGGCACCATTTCGAGTGTGCGACCTTTTCACTCATCAGCATCTCAGTAACTCCTTTATGCGGGTGATTTCTCGCGGGCCGGCTTCACCAGACGATGCCGCATCGCCATTGACGCGGTTCCGAGCCTTTCTTTCCGTATTGTCGACAGCCGGCTGCGGCGATCCTATCAAACCGCTTACCGTAACGCCGTTCGGGCCGACGTAGCTGTTCCGCCCCGCCCCCTTGGCCGAATACATCCGGCGGTCCGCCGCCTCGACCAGCATGGCCCATCCGTCCGCCTCGTCGCTCATGCGTTCCGAGGCGCCCATGCTGGCGGTGATCGGGACGGCATCGGGCGCGAGTCCGATGCCGGCTTCGGCCAAACGACTGACGAAACTTTCGACCTGCTCCCCGTTCGTCTCCGGCATGATCAGCACGAACTCCTCGCCGCCCCAGCGCACCAGCACATCCTGACGGCGCGCCACGGCACGTATCGAGGCGATCGCGCAGCGCAGGACATCGTCGCCGACGCCATGCCCAAATCGGTCGTTCAACGATTTGAACCGGTCGAGGTCGATGAACAGGACGCTGAGCGCGGTATTCTTGCGCTGCGAGATGGCGAACATGGCTTCGAGCATCCGCTCGCCGAATTTTCGCGTCGCCGCTCCGGTCAATCCGTCGGTTGCCGACTTTTCCACCAGACTGACGAGAAAGTTGAGCTGGCTGAGACTTGCGATGGTAGAAATTCCGGCAACCAGTAACAGCAGCAGCACGACCGCCATTGGCGAAGTCGTTGCGAACAGCTCCGACCACATGATGATGGGAAATACCGTTACAGGGACCAGCGAGGCAGCCAGCAGCACGCTCTCGCGCGCCGTCAGGGGAAAGATGGCCAGGATCGCCGCCAGGGCGATTGGCGAGAGCAGATAGCCTTGGGTTCCGAACAACTGATAGGCGTGCGCCCCGGTATGGGACAGGACGAACAGGGCACCGAGGACCAATCCCGATGAAATCATCAACAGGGCCAAGACAGCGCCATAGACACCGAGCGGCCGAGACTCGAACCGGTGACCTCCGAGAATCCAGAAGGCGCCCGCGATGAACACCCGCTCGAGCCCCAACGCACCGCTAGCGGGCCAGGGCCAGCAGGCAAAATCCACGGCGATCCAGAGCAGGGAGAGGACGCTGAAAGCCCGCGATACGAATCGAACACGCGACAGGATCAGGCCGTAGCGTTCATGGCATATCTCGGGCGAATGGAGCCGCGCCGAAAGGAGATTGTCCCAACTTCGGGGTGTCGATGACATCGCGTTCAAAACCTTTTTTGCCTTCATGGGCCAGCAAGGCAAAATCGACCGGGAATTCCTGGCGCTTGCCTTCGGACAATTTGTATCAATTGTAATTAATGACAAATTCCGGGGGCTGGCCTTGCCGAAAACAGCGTTTATCGGGCGTTAAGCGATGGAATGGGAATTCAGCGGCCCTCGAATTTCGGCTCGCGCTTCTCCATGAAGGCCTTGATGCCTTCCTGCATGTCCTGTGTCTTGAACAGCGGCAGCAGTTGCAGATAGACGTGATGGACATGGTCCGGAAAGGTCTCGTTCAGTCCCATCCGCATCATCCGCTTGGCGGCCTGCACCGCCAGCGGCGCATTGGCGGCGATCTCCCGCGCCACCGCGCGCGCCCGGCCCATCAACTCCGCATCCGGCACCACCTCGTTGGCGAGCCCCCAGTCGAGGCATTCGCGCGCCGAGAGCGTCCGCCCGGTGAAGATCAATTCCGAGGCCTTGGCCCAGCCGATCATCCGCGGCAGCAACCAGGTGCCGCCGGATTCCGGCACCACGCCGCGCTTGACGAAGGCCGCCGCCAGCTTCGCCGACTCCCCCATGATGCGGATGTCGCAGCCGAGCGCCGTATCCATGCCGTAGCCGGCCGCCCCGCCATTGACGGCGCAGATCGTCGGCTTGTCCATCGCGTTCATCACGGTGGGCGGGGTGTTGCGCAGGTCCAGCGTCGTCTTCGACGACGCCGCGCTGAGCCCATCCCCGCTCCGCTCCTTGCGCAGATCGAGACCGGCGCAGAAAGCGCGCCCGTTGCCGGTGAGGATGACGCAACGCACCGCCGGATCCTCGTTGGCCCTGATCAAAAGACGTGTCAGATCGTTCAGCATCGGCCCCGAGATCGTGTTCATGCGCTCCGGGGCATTGAGCGTGATGACCGCGATGCCCTCATCGAGCTCGTACAGGACTTCGCTGGATTCGGTCTGCTCGGCGCGTGCGGTCATGTTCATCTGAAGGGCGTCTCTTTCAGTCGATCCCGAGTTTGTTCACTGCTTTGGTCTCACGCGCATGCTGCCTTGCTATCGGACTTCTTTCAAGCTGTAGTCCTGCCAGGGCTGGAAGCGTCTGCTGCAATCGGACGCCGCCAACATAAACGGAAAACCCATGAGACCTGCCGGCAAAGGCCCGCTCGATTCGCTGTATTTCCATTATCCGCACTTCCCGGCGCGGCATGTCCCCGAGCTGGACGGCAGCGCGGTGCGGTACCCCGTCGTGATCGTCGGCGCCGGCCCGATCGGCATGACCGCTTCATTGGTGCTGGCGCGCTACGGCATCCGCAGCGTGCTGCTCGACCGCAAGGACACCTTTAATGACGGCAGCCGGGCGCTGTGCGTCGCGCGGCCGAGCATGCATATCCTGGAGCGGATCGGCGCGGTGAAGCCGTTCCTCGACAAGGCGCTGGGCTGGCGCTTTGGCCGCAGCTATTACCGCGGCGAACAGATTTTCAGGCTCGAGATGCCGCATCCCCCGGGCGAGAAGTATCTGCCGATGTATAATCTGCAGCAGCAATACATCGAGCAGTATCTGCACGACGCGGTCGCGGCCTGCGGCCTCGTCGATATGCGCTGGCAGAGCGAACTCACCGGCATCGAGTGCGGCAATGACGGCGTGTCGCTCAATATCGCCTCGCCGGCCGGCGACTATCGCCTCGATGCCGATTATGTGCTGGCCGCCGATGGCGCGCGCTCGCCGGTTCGCACCCAGCTCGGCCTGCGCATGAAGGGCGAGAACTACGAAGGCAAATACGTCATCGCGGATATCCGGATGGATCACGACTTTCCCACCGAGCGCCGCGCCTTCTTCGAGCCCAGCGGCAATCCCGGCGGCACCGTGCTGATCCACAAGCAGCCCGAAAATATCTGGCGGGTGGACTATCAGCTCCGCGAGGGCGAGAGCGAGGAAGCGGCCTTGCTCGAGGAAAACATCCGCGCCCGCGTCGGCGCCATCCTCGGGGATATCGGTCACACGAAACCCTGGGAGCTGGAATGGTGGAGCATCTATTCCGCCAACACGCTGTGCCTCGACGACTATCGGCATGGCCGGGTGTTCTTCATCGGCGATGCCGCCCATATCGTGCCGATTTTTGGCGTGCGCGGTCTCAACAACGGCCTGGCCGACGCCGACAATCTCGGCTGGAAGCTGGCAGCGGTCCTCCATGGCGAGGCCGACGAAAAGCTGCTCGACAGCTATTCGCCGGAGCGGCGCGGCGCCACGCTGGACGTGTTCGCCAATGCCACCAAGAGCACCCGCTTCATGACGCCGCCGACGCGGGGCTGGCGGCTGGCCCGCGAAGCCGCACTCTCGCTCAGCCTGAAACACGAATTTCCGCGCGGCCTCGCCAATCCCCGGCAGATGCAGCCCTACACCTATTCGGAAAGTCCGCTGACGCCCTGGCCGATGCGCGACGCGGAGTTTGCCGGCGGACCGGCCAGCGGCAGCTTTCCGCCGAACGCAAGGCTGGCCGACGGCCATTTTCTGCTGGATCGCGCCGGCGACGGCTTGACGGCGATCCTGTTTTGCGACGGTTCGCCTGGCGACGAACAGGCTGCCCTGCTTGCTCGGCTCGGCCAACTCGACCGGCGGTTCGTGGCACTGCCGGTTGCGCTTCAGGGTTCGGCACCAACAGCCGGAGCGATTCCCGATACCGACGGCGAAATTGCCCGCCTGTTCGGCGCGCAGCCGCACACATTCTACCTGCTGCGTCCCGACCTGCACATCGCCGGACGCTGGAAGGCGCTCGTTGCCGACGAAATTCTCGAAACCGCCCGCCTTTGCCTGGGGAGAGCGACGTCATGACCGCGATGCCTTCAGAAGATTTCGAAGCCGCCTACGAGTCGCTGGCGATGGCGATCGATTCGGCCGGACCCGAGCGCGAAGCGCTGCTCCTGACCCGGCTCGCGCTGGTGCTCGGCCATCAACTCGGCGACATCGCCGTGTTCAAAAGCGCTATCCGCACGGCGCTGGAAGGCGTTGCGGAGTAACGGCTGTCTCCCGAAAGCGATAAGACAGCTCCGCCTCACGACAATTTATCGCGCACTGCCGTTGCAATTCCTGCGGCGCATCATATGATGCTCATAATGTAACAATCGCCCCTCGAAACATGTGAGGAATCCCGCATGGCCGCAGCGTCCGATCCCGTCGTCATCGTTTCCGCCGTCCGCACCTCGCTGGGCCGCTTCATGGGCGAGTTGTCGCCGTTCAGCGCCCACAAGCTCGGTTCTCACGTGATCGGCGCCGCGCTGGAGCGAGGCAAACTGTCGCCCGAGCGGATCGACGAGGTGCTGATGGGCTGCGTGCTGCCGGCCGGTCAGGGCCAGGCACCGGCACGGCAGGCCGCGCGCGGCGCCGGATTGCCGGATGCGACGGGCGCCACCACCATCAACAAGGTCTGCGGCTCCGGCATGAAAGCCACGATGCTGGCGCATGACATTATCACCGCCGGCTCCGCCGAAATCGTACTTTCCGGCGGCATGGAAAGCATGAGCAACGCGCCGTACCTATTGGCAAAGGCGCGCGGCGGTTACCGCGCCGGCCATGACCGGATCATCGATCACATGATGATGGACGGGCTCGAAGACGCCTATGAGAGCGGACGCTCGATGGGCGATTTCGGCGAGGCCACCGCGGAAGCCTATCAGTTCACCCGCGCCGATCAGGATGCCTACGCGATGGAAACGCTGAGCCGCGCCCGCAAGGCGGTCGAAGGCGGCGCGTTCAAAGCCGAGATCGCGCCAATCACGGTCGCCGAAAAAACCGGCCCGCGCGTCATCGCCAATGACGAGCATCCCCTCAAGGTCGATCCCGCCAAGATCCCATCGCTGAAGCCGGCGTTCCGCGCCGGCGGCACCATCACGCCGGCGGCCTCGTCGGCCAATGCCGACGGCGCCGCAGCACTGATCCTGGCAAAACGCTCGCTGGCCGACCGCGACGGCTTGCCGAGCCTCGCCGTCATCAGGGGCCACGCTACCCACAGCCAGGAACCGCAATGGTTCACCACCGCGCCGATCCCCGCGATCCGGAAGCTGCTCGACAAGGTCGGCTGGAGCGCCGGCGATGTCGACCTGTTCGAGATCAACGAGGCGTTGGCTGTCGTGGCGATGGCGGCGCAGCGCGATCTCGGCATTGACCGCGAGAAGCTGAACGTCAATGGCGGCGCCTGCGCGCTCGGCCATCCCATCGGCGCCACCGGCGCCCGGCTGATCGTCACGCTGCTGCACGCGCTGGAAGCGAAAGGCCTGAAGCGCGGCGTCGCAGCACTCTGCATCGGCGGCGGCGAAGCCACCGCCATTGCCGTGGAGCGCATCGTTCACTGATGCTTTACTTCTCCCTCTCCCCGCTTGCGGGGAGAGGGTCGGGGTGAGGGGGACTCTCAACAGCCGAACTCGTCGAGAGTCCCCCTCACCCGAAATTCACTATCGCGAATTTCGACCTCTCCCCGCAAGCGGGGAGAGGTGAGCCGAACGCCGATGCAACTTCGAACACGCAGGAAATTCGAATTCCATGATCTCCAACTGGCTGTCCGCCGCCCTCGCCCGCCGCAACATCCATTACGGCTGGGCGATGGTCGGCGTCACCTTTCTCACCGCGCTGATCAGCGCCGGCACGGTCGGCGCGCCCGGCGTCTTCATCGTGCCGCTGCAAAAGGAATTCGGCTGGAGCACCGCGGAGATCTCCTCGGCGCTGTCGATCCGCTTCATCCTGTTCGGATTGATGGCGCCGTTCGCCGCCGCGCTGCTGAACCGATACGGCCTGCGCAATGTCACGCTGACGTCGTTGCTGGTGGTGGCCTCCGGCCTCGTCGCGTCGCTGTTCATGACGCAAATCTGGCAGTTGGTGCTGCTGTGGGGCGTGGTGATCGGCCTCGGCACCGGCATGACCGCGCTGGTGCTCGGCGCCACCATTGCCGCGCGCTGGTTTTCCGCGCGCCGCGGCCTCGTGGTCGGCATTCTCACCGCCAGCGTAGCGACCGGGCAGCTGGTATTCCTGCCGCTGCTGGCGAGCCTCACCGAAAGCCTGGGCTGGCGCACGGCGCTGGTGCTGATCTGCGTGATGCTCGCCGTCGCCGCATCCGCGGTGCTGCTGGTGATGCGCGATCGCCCTGGTGATCTCCGCCTGCGGCCGTTCGGCGATGAGGGCACCGGGCCGCTGCCGGCGCCGCCGCCGAATACCGCACCGATCGCAGCGGCGGCGTTCGGCGCGCTGCGCGATGCCGCGAAGACGAAAGTGTACTGGATCCTGTTCGCTACCTTCTTCATCTGCGGCGCCAGCACCAACGGCCTGGTCCAGGTTCACCTGATCCCGATGTGCCTCGATTTCGGCATCCCGCAGGTTCAGGCCGCCGGCCTGCTCGCCGCCATGGGCATCTTCGATTTCGTCGGCACCATCGCTTCCGGCTGGCTGTCCGACCGTTACGACAATCGCTGGCTGCTGTTCTGGTATTACGGCCTGCGCGGGCTGTCGCTGCTGTTCCTGCCGTTCACGGACTTCTCGTTCTACGCGCTGTCGCTGTTTGCGATGTTCTATGGCCTCGACTGGATCGCGACGGTGCCGCCGACCGTGCGGCTGGCCGCGCAAAAATTCGGGCCGGAGCGCGCCAATCTGGTGTTCGGCTGGATCTTTGCCGGCCATCAACTCGGCGCCGGCGTCGCTGCGTTCGGCGCGGGACTGTCGCGCACCGTGCTGGAGAGCTATCTGCCGGCGTTCTTCGTCGCCGGCGCGCTGTGCGTCGTGGCGGCGCTGATCATTCTGGCGATCGCGCGGCCGGTGAAGGTTGCGGCGGCTGCGTAAGTGCGCTCCCTCTCCCCGTTCTTCACGGGGAGAGGGTCGGGGGTGAGGGGCTCTATCGACAGCGGGACTCGCGGAGAGTCCCCCTCACCCGGCGCGGAGTTTATCATCGGGCGGCGCTACGCGCCGACCCGTTGGCGCCGACCTCTCCCCGCAAGCGGGGCGAGGTGAAGAAAGTCACGGCCTGATCGAGAAATTCGCCGGCGGGCCCGGGGTTCGCAGCGGCTCGGCGAGCCGGGCGAATTCGCACAGCAGTGAGCGCGTCTTGCGCGGGTCGATCACTTCCTCGACCCAGAATCGTTCGGCCGAGCGGAATGGCGAGCGCAGCTTGTTGAGACGGTCCTCGATCTCCTGCAGTTTTGCCTTGGGATCGTCCGCGGCGTCGATGTCGGCGCGATAGGCCGCCTCGATGCCGCCCTCCAGCGGCAGCGAGCCCCAATAGGCCGACGGCCACGCGTAACGCATCGAGTAGCGGTTGGCCGGCTGATGCACGACACCGGCGACGCCGAAGGCGTTGCGCACGATGATGGTGCACCACGGCACGGTGGTCTGGTTGACCGCGGCCATGGCGCGCACGCCATGGCGGATGGTCGCCGCCTTCTCGGCGTCGAGCCCAATCATGAAGCCCGGACAATCCATCAGGTAGACCACCGGCAGATGGAAGGTCTCGGCGAGATCGACGAAGCGCACCACCTTCTGGCACGCCTCCGACGTCCACGATCCGCCATAGTGAAAGGGATCGCTGGCCAGCAGCATCACGGCGCGGCCGTCGAGCCGGGCGAAGCCGGCGATGATGGAGCGACCGAAATTGGCGCCCATCTCGAAGAACGAACCCTTGTCGACCACCGCGTTGATGATGGGACGCATCTTGTAGACCTGACGGCGGTTGCGCGGCACCGCCTTCATCAGCGATTCCTCCACGCGCTCCGGATCGTCGTCGCAAGTTGTTGTCGGCGGCAGATCGAACACCGAGGACGGCAGATAGGAAAGAAAGCGCCTGGCACAGGCGAAGGCTTCTTCCTCGGTGTCGACGGCATGGTCGACACCGCCGGCGCGGGTCTGGATGTCGGCGCCGCCGAGTTCCCACTTTGTCAGGTCCTGACCCAGCCGCTTTACCACTGGCGGGCCCGCGACGAACATCGCCGAGGTTTTCGTCATCACGGAATAATGGCTGGCGGCAAGCCGCGCTGCGCCCAGGCCCGCGACCGAACCGAGCCCAAGACCCACCACCGGCACGCGCGCCATGTTGGCGAGCGTATACCAGTACCAGCGGGTGCCGCCGACGCCGCCGGGCAGATTGGCAGCCCCCTTGGTCTCGATGGTCTTCACCGAGCCGCCGCCGCCGGAACCCTCGATCACGCGGATGATCGGCAGCCGGAAGTCGTGCGCCATCTCCTCGGCCATCAGCGGCTTCGCAGAGATCGACGCATCGGCGGAGCCGCCGCGCACCGTAAAATCGTCACCGACCACGACCACCGCACGGCCGTCGACCTTGCCGCGGCCGAACACGCAGTTCGCCGGCGTCAAATTTGTGAGCTCGCCGCTTTCGCTGTATTCAGCTACCCCGGAAATCGCGCCGATCTCGTGGAAGCTGTTCTGGTCGACCAGTCCGTCGATGCGCTCGCGGACGGTGAGCCGGCCCTGGTCGCGCTGGCGCTTGACCTTGTCAACGCCTCCCATCTCGCGCGCGAACGCTTCGCGCCGGGCGAGGTCGTCGAGTTCCGGCTTCCAGGTCATTGGTATCCTCCGCCTTTATGATTTTGTTGTTTTGGGTCGCCACCGGAAGCGGTTTTCGGTCCAGCCGATTGCTGAAGACATCGCCGTCGGCGCCTTCGAGCATGCTGCCGACCGCAAAGCCCAGATCCAGCATTCGCGGCGCAACTTCCTTGTGCAGCCGCTTTTCGTCGTACATCGCCGACAACAGGCCGATCGTCACCACGACGAAGGTTTGATACTGCGGCGACCAGATCGGCACCGCGAGACCATTGATATGCGGGCTCCACAGGCCGCAGGCGACCACGTAGCCGTGCTCCTGCAAGAACCGCCGGTTGGCCTCGAGACGCGGACGCAACACCTTGGCGCCTGCCGGAATCTCGCGCTCCATTTCGGCGAGCAGCGCGTCGCCGACATCGGCATCGAGCGCCGAGGTATAGGCGTGCCCCGCTGCCGTGCTCGCCATCGCGATACGGCTGCCGGTGCTTTCATGCAGACCGAGCGCATTGGCCGCTCGCGCAAATTCGAGATAGACGAGGTGGAAGCGGTCGGGAATGACGAAGCCGACGGTGCCCGGCAATTGTTCGGCGACATCCTGCAGCCGCTGCCGGATCAGGTTGCGCAACTGCAAGCCCCGCATCATCGACGTGCTCATCGCCACGGCACTTGGGCCGATGCGGTACTTCTGGTCGCGCGGCAGATAGACCAGCTGGCCCATCCGGGTCAGCGTGTGGGTCAGACGCGATACCGTCGATCGCGGCAGCCCGCAGCGGTTGGATATTTCGAGATTGCCGAGTCGCGCCTCGTGCCCCTCGAAGCATCGCAACACGTCGAACGCGCGCGACACCACCTGGATGACGTCGCCCTCGCCCGCGAGATCGCTGGCGAGCATTCCCTGCTTACTGAGCCGTTCCGAGCGTCTTCCCATGTGTTTTTTCCATTCCGTCTGGCGGAATAAAATTCCACTTGCAGATCAAGCTACCCTAGGCAATCTGCGTCCACAACAGGAAGCCGTTGACGAGGGCATTTGTCCGCCAGACGGTGCCGGGGAGAATGGAATGCCAGAAATCAAGATTGTGACCGAAGTGGCCGGACGCGTGTGCGCGCTTCCCGTCGAAATCGGCGGCAGCGTCGGCGACGGCGACGACGTCGCATTCGTCGAAGCCATGAAGATGGAAATCCCCGTCGCCTCACCCGCAGCGGGCAAACTCAAATCGATACTCGTCAACATTGATGATGTTGTCGCCGAAGGCCAGGTGCTCGCCGTCATCGAAACGTGATTCACAGTCGGCAACGCACATGATGCTGCGGGAAAACCTGACAGCTGCCGCCAAAAATTCGCTGGACGTTGCCATCACTATCGGGCGATGACATGATCCGGGCAATGAAAAACAATTTCGCATAGCGAAACTACTGGAGGGAACATGATCCACCGTCTTATGGCGCTCGCGCCTGTCGTCGCCACGAGCATTTCGCTGCTGGCTTTACCTGCCGCTCACGCCCAGGACGTCAAGCTGCCGCCGACCATGACGTTCACGGCCTACGACACCGGCACCGCCGGGTTCAACATCGCAGTCGCCGTCGGCAAGATGATGAAAGACAAATACGGCACCGATCTGCGGGTGCTGCCCGCGGGCAACGACGTGGCGCGGCTCTCTCCATTGCGCGCAGGCCGGGCGGCGGCGTCGGCGATGGGATCCGGCAGCTATTTCGCACAGGAGGGCGTGTTCGAATTCGGCGCCAAGGAATGGGGACCGCAAGCCTTGCAGCTGGTGCTGTCCACCGTCGACTGCAACGGCGCCTCGCTCGGCGTCGCAAAGGACACCGGCGTCAAGGAGGTCAAGGACCTCAAGGGCAAACGCGTCGGCTTCGTCGTCGGCTCGCCGGCCCTGAACCAGAACTCGCTGGCGATCCTGGCGTTCGGCGGCCTCAAGCAGAGCGACGTCAAGTCCGTCGAGTTCTCGAGCTACGGCGCGATGTGGAAGGGTCTGCTCAACAACGACGTCGATGCCGCCTTCGCGACCACGATCACCGGTCCCGCCAAGGAAGCCGAGACCTCGCCGCGCGGCCTGGTCTGGCCGCCGCTGCCGCACAACGACAAAGCCGGATGGGAGCGGGTGCAGAAGGTCGGATCGTTCTTCTCCCGCCACATGGCGACCTGCGGCGCCGGCATTGCCAAGGACAAGCCGATCGAAATGGGAACCTATCCGTACCCGATCTTCGTGGTGTACGGAACGCAAGCCCCCGACCAGGTCTATGCCGTCACCAAAGCCATGATCACGGGCTACGACATCTACAAGGATGCCGCCGCCGGTGCGAGCGGGCTTGCCGCCGACAAGCAGACCAAGAAATGGGTGCTGCCGGTTCATCCGGGCGCAGTGAAGGCGCTCAAGGAAGCCGGCCAGTGGAGCGACGACCAGGAAGCGCACAACAACGCGCTGTTCAAGCGGCAAGCGGTTCTGGCGGCGGCGTGGGCCGATTTCGGCAAAGCCAGCCCGCCTTCCGACGACAAGGAGTTCCTGGCGGCCTGGATGAAGGCGCGCGCTGCGGCGCTGAAGAAGGCCGGCATGCCGGACGGGTTCGAGGGCTGATCTCTCCTCGCTCCCTTTCACTCGGATTCAACGCCGGCGCGAAAACGCGCCGGCTCATCTTGACGGGATAATTC
>NZ_JAURXB010000071.1 GCF_030654605.1 Bradyrhizobium sp. | reverse complement strand
GCGGTCAGAGCAGGTCGAGCGCGCCGCTTCCAGCTCGCTGCTGAAGAAGCCGGCCGACAAGGACGACTGCGCCGACATGGTGGTCGCGATGTGCCGCACCGAGACCATGACCGGCCAGACCGTCGTGATCGACTCCGGACGGATTTTTCATTAGGACTTGGGCATCGCAAATCGGTATCGCGGCCCATCCTTCGAGACGCATCGCTTCGCGACGCTCCTCAGGATGAGGTTGAACCTGCTGAAACACCACAACCTCATGCTGAGGAGCGAGCGGCGCGAGCGTCTCGAAGCATGGGCAGCAAGCGACCCAGCTCGAGCAATAACCGAGGTTTCGAACGATGGTCGTGTGGTCTCCCTTCAAATTCAACTGCGGACGCGAGATGGCGAACCGGTTTGCGATCGCGCCGCTGACGACCGATTCTTCCCATGAAGACGGCACGGTGACCGAACACGAACTCGAATTCGTCCGGCGGCGCGCGGCCGGCGGATTCGGCGCCACCATTTCTTCCGCCGCCTATGTCGCAGAGGACGGGCGCTCCTGGCAGGGCATAGGCGCGGCACATGACGGACATTTGTCCAGCCTGCAGGCGCTCGCCGGAGCGATGCGTGCCGCGGGAGGTCTTGCGATCCTGCAGATCTATGACGGCGGCCGCATCGCAAAGCCCGAACTGATCGGCGAGCAAACCATGCGCGCGCCTTCCGCCGTCGCATCGTTGCGTCCGGGAGCCCGGACGCCGCGGGCGATGACATCGGACGAGGTCGAAAGCCTGGTTGGCAGCTTTCGCGCGGCTGCCGCCCTCGCCCGAAAGGCCGGTTTCGATGGCGTCGAGATCCACGGCGCCAACCACTACGCGGTGCATCAGTTCTTTTCACCCCGGGCCAATCATCGCGACGATCATTGGGGGGGCACGCTTGCCAAGCGGATGAACTTTCCGCTCGCGGTCGCGCAGGCGGTTCGCGACGCGCTCGGCTCCAAGCTGATCGCAGGATTTCGCGTGACGCCGTTCGAGGCCGAGGCGGACGGCTATACGCTCGATGACGCCAGGCTGCTTTGTGATGAACTGGCCGGGTTGAATCTCGACTACATCTCGGTTTCGCTGGACGATTACCGCAAGAGCCGGCCTCAGCGAGAGACCCGTGTTTACAATGGTCCGGCCGAGGAAATTCCTGTCCCGGCGACAAGTCCAATCACGGAACTGGCCCGCGTCATCGCGGGCCGCTGTGCGGTGATGGCCAGCGGCGGGATCAAGACATCAGGGGATGCCGAGGGCGCGATCGAGATGGGCGCCGATCTGGTTGCGGTCGGACGCGCCGTGGTGGTCGATCCGGAATGGCTTTCCAAGGTTCGAAGCAGGAGCGAAGCATCGATCCTGGCGGGACTGCCCGGGGATGAACGCGAGATAGCGAGTTCCTTGAGCATTCCGCCACGAATGGTCGAATACATGTTGAGCCGTCCGGGCTGGATCCCGCGGCTTTAGGCCTGGCCTTCCCCGGCTGGCACAGATGCCCAATGCCGTCATTGCGAGCGTAAGCGAAGCAATCCATTGCGCAGCCCGCCGAGACGAAAGATGGATTGCTTCGTCGCTCCGCTCCTCGCAATGACGGCCTCGCTGGTCGAGCCGAACGCCACACGTGTTCACGACACTGTTATGCGCGTGTTCGCGCGCTGCGGCGGCGGTTGTTGTATTCTCGGCGGAGCAAACGCACGGTCGCCGGAAGGAACTTGCATGACCACCGTCGTACTCAACCGCCGCAACCTGCTCGCCGCCGGCGGGGCCGTGCTGGCGTCAGGGGTTTCCGGGCTGCTGCTGCCCGCCCGCGCGGAAGGCCTCGCGCCGACCCCTTCGATGCGGGGCGGGACCAACAACTACGCCAGGGGCGCGCCGGTGGTGGCGCGGATCGGCAAGGGGGGCTTCTGGATGACCGGCACCGTGCGCCGCGCCGGCGATGGCGCTCCGCTGGCCGGACAGCGCATCCAGATCTGGGCGCACACCACCGAAGGGCGGGAGAGCGACCCGCACAGCCATGGCGCCACGCTCACCGACAAGGACGGCATGTTCCGTCTCGAGATGCCGCAGATCGTTCCCGTGTTCGGCCAGCCGCACGGGCACCTCGCCTATGACAGCGGTGAATTCAAAGCCGTGTTCCTGCGTCCGGTGATGCGCAGCGCCAGGGATACCGCCCTGGAAGCGCACTTCGTGCTCGAGCCGGCCTGACCGGGTTGCGAACGAGCGGATGGAGACTGGCCCTGACGGCCCTGACCTGGGTCGCCCTTGCGGCGGCTGTCGGCGTGCCGATCGCCGCCGCGGCCTCGAGCCCGCTGCACGCATGGCGCGATCCGGTCTACATCCTGGCCGGGTTCGCGGGGATTATCGCCCTCGGCCTCATGCTGTTTCAGCCGCTGCTGATCGGCGGATACCTGCCGGGACTGCCCGCCCGGTTCGGACGGCGTGCCCATCCCTGGATCGGAGCCGCGCTGGTGGCGGCGGTGCTGACCCACGTCGGCGGACTCTGGATCACCAATCCGCCTGACATGATCGACGCCCTGCTGTTCGCATCGCCGACGCCGTTCTCCCCCTTCGGTGTGATCGCGATGTGGGCCATCTTCGCGGTCGCGCTTCTGGCTGCGCTGCGCCGGCAGTTGGGACTGCGCCTGCGAACGTGGCGCGTCGCCCATATGGTGCTGGCGATCGTCATCGTCGCGGGGAGCGTGGTCCATGGCATCCTGATCGAGGGCACGATGGAGACGGTGTCGAAGGCGGCGCTTTGCGCGCTGGTGCTGGCCGCGACCGTCAAGGTCATGACCGATCTGCGGGCGCGGATAGCACGTAGGGCGGGTTCGCTTTAACCCGCCGAAACATCAACCCCGTCATTGCGAGCGTTAGCGAAGCAATCCAGCTTTACTTCA
>NZ_JAURXB010000064.1 GCF_030654605.1 Bradyrhizobium sp. | reverse complement strand
CTGGAGTCCGATCGGGCTGATCGATGATCTATCTCGACAGCTCGGTGGCGCTTGCCTATCTGTTGGCAGAAGATCGCTTCCCGCCGGATGAACTATGGGACGAGCAGCTGGTGTCCAGCAGGCTCCTGGAATGCGAAATCTGGAACCGCATCAACGCGCGCCGCCTGCAAAGCTCGCACGGTGATGCGGCGCGCAACCTGATCGGCCGCGTCGCGATGATTGAAATGGTCGGGCCCGTGCTCAAACGCGCGCTGCAACCATTTCCCGTTGCCGTGCGGACATTGGACGCGATTCACCTCGCGGCGTTGGAGTTTATCCGAGCGCAAAAGCAGGACGTGCTACTCGCCAGTTACGATGATCGCCTGCTTGCGGCGGCGCGCCTTCTCGGGATCGGGGAATGGAGCGCGCGCAGTTAATCGTCCATCCGGTGGCCCGCCGTAGCACGGCAGAACGAACCCACCGGTTTGGATGCAGCGAATCTGGCAGAACGAACCCAAACTTAATGCAGCGAATAGCTGGGAAAGACTGTAATTCTTTGAATCAAAACGTGTTTGGGCCCAATTCGGCTTTGTTCGCCACATCTGTGGCGGCGTGCTAGAGACCGACGGCGCGGGCAGGGGATTCCCGCGCTGCTGTTTCGGGGTGTTATTGATGACTTCCAAAAGTTCCGTATCCGCCAGCAAATTCGACGCCAGCCGCGCGCTTCGGGTCGGCGTCGTGGGCGCCGGCGTCATGGGCACCAACCATGCCCGCGTGCTGGCCGGGCTGCCGAACACCACGCTGGTCGGGATCGTCGATCCCTTGGCCGAGCATCGTGCGCGCGCCACCGAGCTTGCCGGCTGCCGCGCCTTCGCCGGTCTCGACGAACTGCTCGCGGAGGGCGTCGATGCCGTGACCATCGCAGCACCCACGCACCTGCATCACGAGGTCGCGCTCGCCTGCATCGCCCGCGGCATTCATATCCTGGTCGAGAAGCCGATCGCCCCCACCGTCGAGGAGGGGCGCGCCATCGTCGACGCGGCCGGCCGCGCCGGCGTGACGCTGATGGTGGGGCATGTCGAGCGCTTCAACCCGGCGGTCGCCGCCATCAAACAGGCGCTGGCGGGCGAAGACATTCTGTCGATCGCGATCACCCGCGTCGGCCCGTTTCCGCCACGGATGTCGAACGTCGGCGTGGTGATCGATCTCGCCGTGCACGACATCGACCTGATCCGCTGGTTCACCGAGTCCGATATCGTCGAGGTGCAGCCGCAATTGTCCAGCGCGATCGCCGAGCGCGAGGATATCGCGCTATTGCAGTTCCGCACCGCCTCCGGCGTTCTGGCGCATATCAACACCAACTGGCTGACGCCGTTCAAGGCGCGCAGCGTCACGGTTGCGACCCGCGGCAAATATGTGATGGGCGACCTCTTGACCCGCCAGGTCACCGAGTGTTTCGGCTTCAAGCCGGACGGCAGCTATTCGATGCGCCATCTTCCCGTCGGCCATGACGAGCCGCTGCGCGCCGAACTGATTTCGTTCATTGGCGCGGTGCGGTCCGGCGCGGTGCCGGCGGTGACCGGTGACGAAGGCGTCGCCAGCCTCGAAATCGCGATCCGCTGCCTGGAAACTCCGTCAAAGCCGGCCGCCTCTTCCGCCCGTAAGGGTCCGCGCCGCGTCGTCGGCTGACGTCAGAGAATTCCATGAACCAGCACACGCCAGCTCAAGCCATCGCCTTCATCGATATTATCGAACAGCGCCGCCGTCTGGGAAAGCGCATCGATGATGCGGTCGCTCGGGTATTGACGCATTGCCAGTTCATCAACGGGCCGGAAGTGGCGCGTCTGGAGGCTGACCTCGCGGAATTCAGCGGGGCGAAGCATGTGGTCGCCTGCGCGAGCGGCACCGATGCGTTGCTGATGGTGTTGATGGCGAAGAAGATCGGTCCTGGCGACGCCGTCATCTGCCCGACGTTTACCTTCTGTGCGACGGGCGAGGTGGTCGCACTTCTCGGCGCGACGCCGGTATTTGTCGACGTCGACGAGACAACCTTCAACATCGATCCTGCCTCCTTGAAAGAAGGAATCGTGGCGGCAAGAAAGCGGGGCTTGAAGCCGAGGGCCGTCATCCCGGTCGATCTGTTCGGCCAGCCAGCCGACCACCAGGCCATTTCGGCGATTGCCGAGGCCGAGGGGATGTTCGTGCTCGATGACGCGGCCCAGGGCTTCGGCGCCTCCTATGAGGGACAACCGCTGGGAACGTTTGGACTTGCGACCGCCACGAGCTTCTTCCCCGCCAAGCCTCTGGGCTGTTATGGCGACGGCGGAGCCATCTTCACCGACGATGCCGAACTTGCCGAGACCCTGCGCAGCGTGCGTGTGCATGGCCAGGGCTCCGATAAATACGATAACGTCAGGCTTGGCCTCACGGCGCGCATCGATACGATTCAGGCGGCGATCCTGATCGAGAAACTCAAGATATTCCCTGATGAGATCGCCGCGAGGAATGCCGCGGCCAAGCGATACAATGAGGGGCTGGGAAACGCCGTGATCGTTCCCCGCGTGGAGCAGAACCGCACCTCGGTATGGGCGCAGTACACCATCCGGCTTCCGGATGGCGGTCGCGATGGCTTGGCGGCGACATTGAAAGCGCAGGGCATTCCGACCGCGATCTACTATCCGAAATCGCTGCACCAGCAGACCGCCTACCGGGATTTTCCGGTCGCGAGCGGCGGTCTTCCCGTGAGCGAGAAGCTTTCCAGGGATGTCATCAGCCTGCCGATGCATGCCTATCTCGACGAGCCGACGCAGGAGCGGATCATCAAGGCTGTGCGCGGCGCGCTTTCATCCTGATTTCGCCATTTTGCAGCGCCGCTGCATGCTGTAGAAGCGGCTGATGCTTGGACGTATCTTCACCGTCGGCGGCTTCACGCTTCTTTCGCGGCTGACCGGTTTTGCGCGCGACATCATGCTCGCGGCGATCCTCGGTGCCGGTCCGGTGGCCGACGCGTTCTTCGTGGCCTTGCGGCTGCCCAATCACTTCCGGGCGATTTTCGCCGAGGGCGCCTTCAATGCGGCATTCGTGCCGGCGTACACGCATGTCCATGGCGAGCGCGGGGCGGCGTCCGCCAGTCTGTTCGCGAATCGCATCTTCACCCTGCTGTTCTTGACGCAGCTGGTGTTGCTGGCCGTGGCATGGCTGTTCATGCCGCAGGTGATCGCCATTCTGGCGCCGGGATTTTCCGCCGATCCGCTGCGCGGGGAACTCGCGGTCGAGCTGACCCGGATCACCTTTCCCTATCTGCTGCTGGTCACGCTGGTGACGCTGTATGGCGGCATGCTCAACGTGATGCACCGCTTCGCCAGCTACGCGGCGGCGCCGATTTTCCTCAATCTGTCGATGATGGCGACGCTGGCGCTGGCGGCGTTCTTTCCCGGCGTCGGCCATGCCGCCGCATGGGGCGTCCTGATCGCGGGCTTGCTCGAATTCCTTCTGCTGGCGGGGGACGCGGCCAAAAGCGGCATCCTGCCGAAATTCGCCCCGCTCAAGCTCGACGAGGATGTCCGCGCCTTCTTTCGCGCGCTGGGGCCTGCGACGCTCGGCTCGATGGGCACGCAGCTTGCGCTGTTCGCCGACACCATCATCGCGACCTTCCTGCCGGCGGGAGCGCTCTCGGCGCTGTATTATGCCGACCGGCTCAACCAGCTTCCGATCGGCGTGATCGGCATCGCCATCGGCACCGTGCTGCTGCCGGAGATGTCGCGGCGCCTGACGGCGAACGATCAGGCCGGCGCGATGGCGTCGCAGCGGCGGGCGTTCGACTTTACGCTGCTGTTCTCGGTGCCGTTCGTCGCCGCCTTCCTGACCGTGCCCGACTTCATCATGCGCGCGATGTTCGCGCGCGGTGCGTTCTCGAAGGCCGATGCCGCGGCGGCCGGCGCCACGCTCGCCGCTTACGCGATCGGATTGATTCCGTTCGTGCTGATCCGCAGCGCGGTCGCGACCTTCTATGCCCGCCAGGATACCGCGACGCCGGTCAAGGCGGCGCTGACCGGGATCGTCGTCAATATCGCGCTGAAAATCGCGCTGGTCGGCTCATTGGCCCAGGTCGGGCTCGCGCTCGCAACCGCGGTCGGCGCCTGGATCAACCTGCTGCTGGTGATCGCCTTCGCGGTGCGGGCAGGGTACCTCGAACTCGACCGCGCGCTGATGCAGTCCATGGCGAAGTTCGCCGGGTGCGGAATCGTGCTGGCGGGCGCGCTGTGGTCTGCCGCCTGGTTCGCAAATCAGCAAATGGCGCAATGGGGCGCGCTGCGCGACGAAGCGGCGCTGCTGCTCCTGATCGTCACCGGCGCGGCGGTCTATGCCGGCTCGATCCTGCTGCTGTTTGGCCGGGGTTGGCTGAAGTCGCTGGTGCGATCGACCTGAATTATATCGATTTTTCAATGGCGTGGGCGCGGAGTCACTCCATCTGCCGCCGCACTGGCGCATTTTTGCAACATCCGCGAGCAAAATGCGGGCGCGATGCAACCAGGAATCCCCAAGGCCGGGAATCTCCACTAGGCTCACGACAGGTTTTGATTTGATCTTATGGAGAGGGCCTCCCATGCGCGCTTCAACAATCAAGGCAATTGCGACCGCGGCGTTCACGGCGATGGCGGCAACTGCCGTAGCTACCGTAGCGTCCGCGGCGGATATGGCGCCGCGCTACACCAAGGCGCCGCCCCCGATCGTTGAAATCTGGACCTGGGACAAATTCTATATCGGCGTCAACGGCGGCTATAGCTGGGGCCGGTCGGACACGTCGGGCACGTTCTACAACAACGTGACCGGAGTTCAGCTCAGCCCAACCCAGAGCGGGAACATCAATCTCGACGGGTGGGTCTTCGGCGGCCAGATCGGCAAGAACTGGCAGTTCAATAATTGGGTCGTGGGTCTCGAAGCCGACGGCCAATGGACCAACGAAAAAGGCGGTCGCAACTTCACTTGCGTTACCGGACCGGTGGGCGGCGCTTGCAGCACCATTACTGGAGGACCACTTGCTGGCGTTGCCCCGACGACGACCTTCGACCAGGAGATTTCCTGGTTCGCGACCTTCCGTCCGCGGGTCGGCGCCCTCGTCACTCCGAGCGCGCTCCTCTATGTCACGGGCGGTCTCGCGGTCGCCGGCATCAAGACCAATGGTGTGATCAGCGGCTTCACCGCCGGACAGCTTCCGACCTCCGTGGCTTGGAGCAGCGACCAGACCAAGTGGGGTTGGGTGATCGGTGCGGGTCTTGAAGCCCGATTGGGCGGCAACTGGACCGGCAAGATCGAGGGCCTCTACATGGATTACGGCAGCGTCTCGGGCAGCCCCGCGCTGATCACCAGCGCCCCGCAGCTGCGCTTCGACTACAGCTCGAAGGTCACCGACGTCGTGCTGCGGGCCGGCGTGAACTACCACTTTGGCGGCCCGGTGGTCGCGAAGTACTGATCTCGGCGAAAGCCGCTCGCTACAGTGAAAAGCCCCGGCATCGTCCGGGGCTTTTTCGTTGGCGATCGCTTTTGCTGGCGATTGCAGTGCAACCGAATGTTTCCTCCCGGTCAGGGCTGCGAATTC
>NZ_JAURXB010000059.1 GCF_030654605.1 Bradyrhizobium sp. | reverse complement strand
GAATAAGAGCTTGTTGACCGACGTCTCTGGGTTCTGCTTCCACCTTTGCACGATCACATCCCCACTCATTCTTCTCCGCAATTCACGGAGAAACCCTTCGTCATGCCTCTACTCTTGACATGGGACATAAGAGGATGAGGTTTACCTTGTTGAAACGCCACAACCTCATGCTGAGGAGCGAGCGACGCGAGCGTCTCGAAGCATGGGCAGCAAGCGACTCACCCATCTCGGATAGTCGATACTAGGCAGGGACGACAAGATGCCTACAGAATAAACCGGCTCAGATCCGTGTTCCTGGCGAGGTCGCCGACGTGCTTCTGCACGTAGGCGGCATCGATCTGGATGGTCTCGCCATGACGGTCGGGGGCGGCGAAGGAGATTTCGTCGAGCACGCGCTCCATCACGGTCTGCAGCCGCCGCGCGCCGATATTCTCGACCGTGGAGTTGACCGCAACCGCCACGTCGGCAAGTGCATCGATGGCGTCGGCGGTGATGTCGAGCGTGACGCCCTCGGTCTGCAGCAGCGCGACATATTGCTTGATCAGCGACGCCTCCGGCTCGGTCAGGATTCGGCGCATGTCGTCGCGGGTCAGCGCTTCCAGCTCGACGCGGATCGGCAGCCTGCCCTGCAATTCCGGCAGCAGGTCCGACGGCTTTGCGATGTGGAACGCGCCTGACGCGATGAACAGGATGTGGTCGGTCTTGACGGCGCCGTGCTTGGTCGAGACCGTGGTGCCCTCGATCAGCGGCAGCAGGTCGCGCTGCACGCCCTCGCGCGAAACGTCGCCGCCGGTGCGGCCGTCACGCACGCAGATCTTGTCGATCTCGTCGAGAAACACGATGCCGTTGTTCTCGACCGCATGGATCGCTTCCTGCACCAGCTGATCGTTGTCCAGCAGCTTGTCGGATTCCTCGTTGACCAGGAGTTCGTGGGAGTCCGCCACCGTCAGGCGGCGGGTCTTGGTCCGTCCGCCCATCTTGCCGAAGATATCGCCGATCGAGATTGCGCCCAGTTGCGCGCCGGGCATCCCGGGAATCTCGAACATCGGGGTGCCGCCGGAAGATTGCGTCTCGATCTCGATTTCCTTGTCGTTGAGCTCACCGCCGCGCAGTTTCTTGCGAAACGAATCCCGCGTCGAGGGGCCGGAGCCGGGACCAACCAGGGCATCGAGCACGCGCTCCTCGGCGGCGAGCTGCGCGCGAGCCTGCACGTCCTTGCGCTTGCGTTCGCGGGTCTGCGCGATCGCGACCTCGACCAGGTCGCGGATGATCTGCTCGACGTCGCGGCCGACATAGCCGACCTCGGTGAACTTGGTGGCTTCGACCTTGATGAAGGGCGCGCCCGCCAGTTTTGCCAGCCGCCGGGCGATTTCGGTCTTGCCGACGCCGGTCGGGCCGATCATCAGGATGTTTTTCGGCAGCACTTCCTCGCGCAGCAGGCCGGTGAGCTGCAGCCGTCGCCAGCGGTTGCGCAGCGCGATGGAGACCGCGCGCTTGGCGTCGGCCTGGCCGACGATGAAGCGGTCGAGTTCGGAAACGATTTCACGGGGAGAGAAGTCGGTCATGGATCCTAGCTAGGTTCGAAATGTGGCCGGCACAAGCGGCATCAGATGATCGGAGGCCCGGCCTGCCACAGCTTGATCGCCTCGACGGGATGGATCAGCATGATGATGTTCAGCGCCAGATTATCGCGAATGTGAAGCAACATCACGAGTTCGAACAGCAGGCCTAGCGCCACCGTTCCCGCTACCGGAAGCCGCTTCGCCAGCAGGAAGCCCGCGACCATGGCCAGCATATCCGAGACCGAATTGACGATGCTGTCGCCGAAATAATCAAATGCCGCGGTGGCGGTGCGATACCGGTTGATGATCAAGTCGGAATTCTCCGCCAGCTCCCAGGCGCCCTCGACCAGCATGGCGGCGATCAGGCGTGCCTGCCACGGCGCCTTCGGCAGCAATAGCCACGAGGCGCCGTAAAACAGCATGCCGTGGAGGATGTGCGAAAACACATACCAGTCGGCGATGTGCTGCGAGTTCTCCGAGCTCAGCACCACGCCGTGCCAGACTTTTACGTAGCCGCAGGCGCAGATCGGCAGCCGGCCCATCGCAAACAGGATGGCAGCCTGCAGGGCAACCAGGCAAGCCGCGATCAGCGTCCATTGCCACGGTGTCAGGCCGCTGGCGGCGGGGGCGGCGTTGCGTTCGAGCGTCATGGGTTGCGCACCATCAACAGGGCCTCGCCATCGGGGACGGCGATCATCGGACGGAACAGGTGATCCGGCGCCATCGGTCAGCCGCTCTATAGCGTCTCTAGGGTCACGTTGCGGTTGGTATAGACGCAGATGTCGGCGGCGATATCGAGCGCGCGGCGCACGATGGTCTCGGCATCCTTGTCGGAATCGACCAGGGCGCGGGCCGCCGCCAGGGCGTAGTTGCCGCCGGATCCGATCGCCATCACGCCGGTTTCCGGCTCCAGCACGTCGCCGGTGCCGGTCAGGACCAGCGAGACATCCTTGTCAGCGACGATCATCATGGCTTCCAGCCGCCGCAGATACCGGTCGGTTCGCCAGTCCTTGGCGAGTTCGACCGCCGCACGGGTCAATTGCCCCGGATACTGCTCGAGCTTGCTTTCCAGCCGCTCGAACAGGGTAAAGGCGTCGGCCGTGGCGCCGGCAAAGCCGCCGATCACGTCGCCCTTGCCGAGTTTGCGGACCTTTTTGGCGTTGCCCTTGATGATGGTCTGGCCGATCGAGACCTGGCCATCGCCGCCGATCACCACCTTGCCGCCCTTGCGGACCGTCAAAATGGTGGTGCCGTGCCAGCCCGGCGACGGGGATTGTGATTCCTGCATGTAATACCTCGCGTTCGCCCAGATTTAGGGGTTCGCGGCTTCGGTTACAATCGGCGGGATTCCATAGCGTTTTCGAGCGAAAGCCTGCCCCGGACTTGATCCGGGGTGGATACCGGTTCGCGTGAGGAAAACGCGTCAAAACAGGAGAGCTCGCCCGATTCAGGTCACCATAGGCCCAAGTTCGGCCTCCAGCGGGTCATCCCGCAGTAGCGAAGGCGTCATCGGCCTGTTAAAAGGGCCGCGTTTTCGGCCAAGGGAAAGCAGTTTTCATGCGCACGGCGACCATCAAGCGCAAGACCAAAGAGACCGATATCGAGGTGACGGTGAACCTCGACGGATCCGGCGTGTCCAACGTCGCGACCGGGATCGGCTTTTTCGATCATATGCTCGATCTCCTGGCCCGCCATTCGCGCATCGATTTAACCGTGAAGGCGGTCGGCGACCTCCACATCGACGACCATCACACCACGGAGGATGTCGGCATCGCGATCGGACAGGCGGTGAAGCAGGCGCTCGGCAACATGGCCGGGATCACCCGCTATGCCGGGGTCCACATGCCGATGGACGAGACGCTGTCACGGGTCGTGATCGACATTTCCGGCCGTCCGGTGCTGGTGTTCAAGGTCGAGTTTCCGCGCGACAAGATCGGCGCGTTCGACACCGAACTGGTCCGCGAATGGTTCAATGCCTTTGCGATCAATGCCGGCGTGACTTTGCACGTCGAGACCCTATATGGCGAGAACAGCCATCATATCGCCGAATCCTGCTTCAAGGGTCTGGCGAGGGCGCTGCGTGCAGCCGTCGCGATCGATCCGCGCGCCGCGGGCGAAGTGCCGTCCACCAAGGGCCAGCTCGGCGGCTGATTTTTTCGAGCACGATCCGGAAGAGTGGGAACCAGTTTTCCGAAAAGATCATGCTCACTGAAGGTTTCGGCGGAGAGATGCGATGCCGGTCTACACGGTTCATGCTCCAGTACTGAACGATGCGGGAATTCGGGCGGCCGACAGGTTCGCCTTCGTTCGCGACGGCTTTCATTTTTGGGCGGCCCTGCTGGGACCGGTCTGGCTGCTCTGGCATGGACTGTGGCTGGCGCTGATCGGCTGGATTGCCGTGATGGTCGCGGTCGGTTTTGGCGCGGCGGCGCTCGGCGTTGGCGGCAACGCGATCTTTCTCGTCGACATCCTGTTGGCGCTGCTGATGGGCCTTGAAGCGGCGAGCCTGCGGCGCTGGACCCTGTCGCGGCGCAACTGGCGCCAGCTCGACATCGTGGTGGCGGAGGATCTGGAAACCGCCGAGCGGCGGTTTTTCGATCGCTGGACCGCCAAGCAGCGCTCGCTTGTCAACGATCAGCTGGCGGTCGAGCGCGGCGGGCCGCCGCCGACACGGGATGCTCCCGGCCAGCCGTTTTCACGGCCGCCGCCAATTCCGCGAAGCGAGATCATCGGATTGTTTCCGGAACCGGGAGGCTCGCGGTGAGCGTCGCCATTATCGACTACGGCTCCGGCAATCTGCACTCTGCCGCGAAAGCGTTCGAGCGCGCCGCGCGTGGCATGGCTGTGCCGGAAAAGATCGTGGTGACCCGCGATCCCGAAACGGTGTACCGCGCCGATCGCATCGTGCTGCCCGGGGTCGGCGCCTTCGCCGATTGCCGAAGGGGACTGGATGCGCTCGACGGCATGATCGAGGCCATGACCGAAGCGGTGCGCGACAAGGCCCGGCCGTTTTTCGGCATCTGCGTCGGCATGCAGCTGATGGCGACACGCGGCAAGGAGCACGTCACGACGGACGGCTTCAACTGGATCGCGGGCGACGTCGAAAAGATTTCGCCGCGTGAAGAGAACCTGAAAATTCCGCATATGGGCTGGAACACGCTCGACATGGTCCGGGAGCATCCGGTGCTCGAGCGGCTGCCGCTCGGCCCGAAAGGCCGCCACGCATATTTCGTGCACTCCTACCATCTCAATGCCACCAACGAGTCGGAAGTGCTGGCGCGCGCCGACTACGGCGGGCCGGTGACCGCGATGGTCGGCAAGGACACCGCGATCGGCACCCAGTTTCACCCGGAGAAGAGCCAGCGCTTCGGGCTGGCCCTGATTTCGAATTTTTTGCGATGGAAGCCGTGATTCTTCTCCCGACAGCGGCATCCTTTTCCCTCCCCCCGCGAGCGCTTGCGAGCGGTGGGGAGGGTCGACGCCGAAGGTGGCGGGGTGGGGGGTGCCTCGGCAGGGACCGCAGCATCGGTGAACGCCGCGCCACCCCCCACCCCCGACCCCTCCCCACCACTTCGTGGGGGGAGGGGAGTTCACCTGCGTCCTTGCGAGAAGGCGTTGCATGATTCTTTTTCCCGCCATCGACCTGAAGAACGGCCAGTGTGTCCGCCTCGAGCAGGGCGACATGGCGCGCGCCACCGTGTTCAACCTCGAACCCGCGGCGCAGGCGCAGAGCTTTGCCGCGCAGGGCTTTGAGTATCTGCATGTGGTCGATCTCGACGGCGCTTTCGCCGGCAAGCCGATGAACGCGGCCGCCGTCGAATCGATGCTCAAGGCCGTCACCATGCCGGTGCAGCTCGGCGGCGGGATTCGCGATATCGCCACCGTCGAAGCATGGCTCGCCAAGGGCGTTACCCGCGTCATCATCGGAACCGCCGCGGTGCGCGATCCGGAGCTGGTGAAGGGCGCTGCGAAAAAATTCCCCGGCCGTGTCGCCGTCGGTCTCGATGCGCGCGACGGCAAGGTCGCGGTCGAGGGCTGGGCCGAGACCTCGCAGGTCACCGTGCTGGAAATCGCGCGGCGTTTCGAGGATGCCGGTGTCGCCGCGATCATCTTCACCGATATCGCGCGCGACGGCCTGCTGAAGGGCCTCAATCTCGACGCCACGGTCGAGCTCGCTGAGCGGATTTCCATCCCCGTCATCGCCTCCGGCGGTTTTGCCTCGATCGAGGACGTCAAGGCGCTGCTGGCGCCGCGCGCCGGGAAACTGGCCGGCGCGATCGCGGGCCGCGCGCTCTATGACGGCCGTCTCGATCCCGCGGCGGCGCTGGCGCTGATCCGCCGCGCGCGCGCGGCCTAGGAGACTGCAATGTTCAAGGTGCGCGTGATTCCCTGTCTCGACGTCAAGGACGGCCGAGTCGTCAAGGGCGTCAACTTCGTTGATCTGCGCGACGCCGGCGACCCCGTCGAGGCGGCGATCGCCTATGACGCCGCTGGCGCCGACGAGCTGTGCTTTCTCGACATTACCGCCACGCATGAAAATCGCGGCACCATGATGGAGGTGGTCCGGCGCACGGCGGAAGCCTGCTTCATGCCGCTGACCGTGGGCGGCGGGGTGCGCACCGTCGATGACATCAAGATGCTGCTGCGATCCGGCGCCGACAAGGTGTCGATCAACAGCGCCGCGGTCAGCCGCCGCGAATTCGTCAAGGAAGCGGCGGAGAAATTCGGCGATCAGTGCATCGTGGTGGCGATCGACGCCAAGCGCGTCAAGCGTGGCGGTGGCGGCGAGCGCTGGGAAATCTTCACCCATGGCGGGCGCAATTCCACCGGCATCGATGCCATCGAATACGCCCAGGAAGTAGTCTCGCTCGGCGCCGGCGAAATCCTGCTGACCTCGATGGACCGGGACGGCACAAGACAGGGTTTCGACCTGCCGCTGACCCAGGCGGTGGCCGACAGTATCCGTGTTCCGGTCATTGCTTCCGGCGGGGTGGGCAATCTCGATCATCTGGTCGACGGCATCCGGCAGGGCCATGCGACCGCGGTGCTGGCGGCGTCGATATTTCACTTCGGGGAATTCACCATACGTCAGGCCAAGGACCACATGGTGCGCGCCGGCCTGCCGATGCGGCTCGATCCCTGACGACTCTTTGCGACGGAAGTGCTACATCCCCTGAGGAGAAAGCGCCCCGGCTCCCGCGGCGCCGTGTGTGGGTTTGAGTTGATGCCGCGTTTCACGATCCACGATCTGGCTGACACCATCGATGCCCGTGCGGCGGCGGGGGGCGAGGTGTCCTACACCGTCAAACTTCTCAACAAGGGTGCGGAGCATTGCGCCAAGAAGCTTGGCGAGGAGGCGGTGGAAACCGTGATTGCCGCGGTCGAGAATGACCGCGACCACCTGATCGCCGAAAGTGCCGACCTGCTGTTTCACCTGCTGGTGCTGTTGAAATCCCGCGACGTCCGGTTTGAAGAGGTCGAGGCCGCGCTGGCACAGCGCACAGGCACGTCCGGACTGGAAGAAAAAGCCGCGCGCAAGCGCGACACGTAAGAGCCAAGGTCACAACGCTAGAGGCGGCTGGATGGACATTCGGGCACCGGATCAACAATACAACCCATACCGGATATTCTCGCGGGAGCAGTGGGCGCGCCTGCGCGACGACACGCCGATGACTTTGGAGCCGGGCGAGTTCGAGCGGCTGCGCTCGATGCATGACCGCCTCGACATGCGAGAGGTCGAGGAGATCTTCCTGCCACTGTCGCGATTGCTGTCGATCTATGTCGATGCCACCCACCGGCTCTACCAGGCGCAACGGCAATTCCTCGGCATCCGCGATCGCAAGGTGCCTTACATCATCGGCGTCGCCGGATCGGTCGCGGTAGGCAAATCGACCACCGCGCGCGTGCTGCAGGCCCTGCTGACGCGCTGGTCGCCGCGGCCCAAGGTGGATCTCGTGACCACCGACGGCTTTCTGTTCCCCAATGCGGTGCTGGAACGGCAAGGTCTGATGCAGAAAAAGGGCTTTCCGGAGAGCTACGACTTGCCAATGCTGCTGTCGTTCCTCAGCGATATCAAGGCGGGACGGCGTCAGGTGCGGGCGCCGGTCTATTCGCATCTGACCTACGACATCGTTCCGAACGAATGGGTCGAGGTCGACCGGCCGGATATCCTGATCGTCGAAGGCGTCAATGTCCTGCAGACCGGCCGGCTGCCGCGCGACGGCAAGGCGGTTCCGGTGGTGTCGGACTTCTTCGATTTCTCGGTTTATATCGACGCCGACGAGCCGGTGCTGCGCAACTGGTACGTCCGGCGCTTTCTGGCGCTGCGCGATACCGCGTTTACCGATCCGCGATCGTATTTCCATCGCTACGCGCTGTTGTCTGACGACGAAGCCACGGCTACCGCACTGGCAATCTGGGAGCGCACCAATCTCGCCAACCTCGAGGACAACATCCTGCCGACCCGGCCGCGCGCGACGCTGATCCTGAAAAAGGGCGCCGATCACGTGGTCGAAACCGTGGCGCTGCGCCGGCTTTAGGCCGACGCGCTAAGCTGCGTGCCGCGAGGCATCGGCTCCGAAGTGCTCGATGTAGCGGGCTGAGATCGCCGACACCGGCATCACGATCAGCACGTCGGTGGTGCCGAACTGATGGTCGATCACGGCGCCGTCGCCGATAAAGGCGCCCAATCGCAGATATCCCTTGATCAAAGGCGGTAGCTCGTGAAGCGCGGCCTTCGGATTGATCGCCTCCTTCGCCATCCGGTTCATCTCGATCCGGCGGGAGGGATGCGCGCTGGCGCGCCAGGCTGCCGGGGCCTGTGCATAGTGATGCAGGAACGACAAGGGCAGCGCCAGCCGATCGGGATCGGTGCCCTCGAACGATGCGCAGCCGATCATGACGTCGAGCCGGTGCTGGCGGACATAGCTCCAGATCCCGTGCCACAGCAGTTCGACGGTGCGCTTGGTGCGATAGCGCGGCAGCACGCAGGATCGCCCGAGTTCGAGAAAGCGCAAACCGGCGTGGCGATCGGTCAGGCTCGATATGTCGAACTCATTCTCGGTGTAGAAGCCGCCATTCCGTTCCGCCACCTCCTGGCGCAGCAGGCGGTAGGTGCCGACCACCGGCAGTCTGCCGCTCATCGACGGCTTGGCGGCGTGATCGATCACCATCAGATGATCGCAGATCCTGTCGAACGCATCCTTGTCGCGGCGGGCCAACAGGGTCGCGGCATCGGCGATGGCGGTGCCGTCCCGGTAGAACACGCGGTAGCGCAGCTTTTGCGCGCGCCTGACCTCGCGTTTTTCCTGCGCCAGCCTGACTTCGAGCGCGCCGAGCCGTCCCAGCGTGACCGGAAGCGGCTTGAACCAGGTGATCGCCGCCTGCGCGGTGGCCCCGATCGTCTCCGGCCGCAGCAACCGGATCAGGCGCTGTGTCGATCGCGCCAATTCGCCGTTCTGCATGGCTTCCCTCGCGACCGCGAATCGGTGCGGTCTTCGAGGGTTGAGAGATCACGGGCATCCGACAGCCATGTGACGCCGCAATTGCCGGCGGATGACAGGGCTTTAGGCCGCGAGATGCCTTGAGGCGGCGAGGCCCGCCAGTGCATCGGCGAGCTTTTCGCGATCGAGCGGCTTGATGAGGAAGCCGTCCATGCCGGCTTCGAAGCAGGCGTAGCGGTCCTCCACCAGCGTATTCGCGGTCAGCGCCAGGATCGGCGTCTGCCGGCCGGGCTGGCCAGCCTCGCATTCGCGGATCCGCCGCGTGGTCTCGATGCCGTCGAGCCGCGGCATCTGGATATCCATCAACACGAGATCATAGGGCGCGCCGGCGGATTTGGCCGCCAGCCAGGATTCCAGCGCTTCCTCGCCATTGGTGGTGATGACGGCAACGTGTCCGAGGCGCGCCAGCAGCGAGCGCATCAACAGTGCGTTGATCTCGTTGTCTTCCGCCACCAGGATCGAAAGCCCGCGCGCCGGCGCGATCGAGGGCGCCGCGACATTGTCTGGTGTATCGATCAGGGCATCGCCGGCCAGATCAGGCGCCGGCACTTCCGGCGGCATGCTCAGGCGCGTCGCCAGCGACGCGGCACGCAGCGGCTTGATCAGGTAGCCGGTGAAAGCGGAGGTCGCAGCGGGTTGCAGTTCATGCCGGGTGGCCGGCGTGAACAGCACGATGCGATGGATCGCATGCTTGCAGGCGAGGTCGGCCAGCGCCGCGGCTTCGCCGGCGCCGAGGGCGTGGTCGATCAGCACGGCGTGCCAGGCGCGCTCCGGCAGCAGCGCCCGCGCCACCGCGATATCCGCAACCACGCAGGTCTGGCCGCCCCAGCGTTGCAGCCGCCGCGCGATCAGTGAAGCCTCGATGCTCTGCGGCCCGACCAGCATGATCGATTGATCGGTCAGATCCGGCGCGGCAAACCCAGGCTGCTCGCTTGCCTTGCCTTCGGCGGCCGCGAGTGGAATCGACACTTCGAAGGTCGAGCCCTTGCCGAGTTCGCTCTGCAGCGTGATGCGGCCGCCCATGCGCTTGACGATTCGCTCGGAGATGCTGAGCCCCAGGCCCGTGCCGCCATAGCTGCGCGCGATGCGCTCGTCGGCCTGCTCGAACTCGCGGAAGATCCGCTCCCGCGCCTCGGGCGCAATGCCGATGCCGGTGTCGCGCACCAGGAAGCTGATTTCATTGGGCCAAAGGCCGGGCTCGACGATCAGCGCCACGCCGCCGGTCGAGGTGAATTTGATGGCGTTGCCGGCGAGATTGAGCAGTACCTGGCGCAGCCGCGCGGCATCGCCGACCACTTCCATCGGCAGCCGCTCGTCGACATAGGCTGCGATCTCGAGTTGCCGCGCCTGCGCCCGCGGCGCCAGCAATTCGGTGATATCCTCGATCAACGCGGAAAGCGCGAACGGGCGGTGTTCGAGATCGATCTTGCCGGCCTCGATCTTGGAATAATCCAGCAATTCCTCGATCAGCGACAGCAGTGCGTCGCCCGAGGTCTTCACCGCCCTGGCATAGGTCGCCTGTTCCGGCGTCAGCGGCGTATCCAGCAGCAGGCCGCTCATGCCGATGATGCCGTTCAGCGGCGTGCGGATTTCATGGGACGCCATCGCCAGGAATCGCGACTTGGCGCGGTTGGCGGCGTCGGCGTGATCGCGGGCCTCGCCGAGCGCGCGCTCGGTCTCGGTGCGGTCGGTGACGTCGCGGCCGACGCTCTGCATTTCCGAAGGCGCGCCGGCATCGCTCCGGACCAGGCCTTCGCGCCAGGCGACCCAGCGCGCGCCCGACGCGGTCGCGATTTTCTGGTCGTGGATCCGTGTGCCGTTGGTCTCGATCGCGGTCGCGCCCTGCTCCAGCACGTTGAGCGCGAACCGGCTGCCGATCAGTTTTTCGCGCGGCAGCTCCGCCAGTTCGCACCAGGCATCGTTGGCGAAGGTGATGCGGCCGTCGCCGGCGCGCAGCACGATCAGGTCGCCCTGCGATTCGAACAGGCTGCGGGCGCGCTGCTCGGCCTCCTGCAGTTCCCAATTGCGGTCGACCAGCGCTTCGTTGTGCAGCGCCATCTTGCGCATGGTCTGCCGCACCCAGCGCAGCCGGAAGCTCAGCGTGGCGAGCCCAAGGCAGGCGAGGGCGAACAGGAAGCTGGCGCCGATCGCGAAGGCGTGGGGATCGTAGCCGGAACCCTCGACCCGGCTGCCGGAGATGAAGCCATAGGCGCCGCCGAAGGCGGCCGAGAAGATCATGAAGGAGCGGAAGGTGAAGGTGAGCCACGGGTGGCGCCGGGCGAAACGGCGTATGCGTAGCTTGATCCGGAAAATCCGCCGCTTCATGCCGTGACCCTGTCGCTGTATCGCCGCATCTGTCGCGGCGCTGAAGATGGCGCGGCGACCTTGCGAAGTGCTTGAGGCCGGATGGCTTGGCGTCGTCCGATCGGAACGTGGTTTACAAGAAGTTAAGAGCAGAACTAGAAAGCGGCGGCCAGCCGACGGGGCGCGCCATTGGCGCCGACGATGAGGGCGGCGGCATCGCGGGCCGAAAAGTGCTTCGATGCGACAAAAATCCGGTAATCGGCGGGACCGTCCGGCGCGAGGTAGATCACGGGCCCGGATGTCGATGATGTGGCGGAGATCGCCACGAAGCGGGTGGCGGCGTTGACCTCGCAGCCACGTGCTGCTGCTTGGACCTCCGTGCCGTCGATATCGTCGAGCACGGCAAAATCGGCGGTCGCGGCATTGTCGGTGAGCTGGACCCGCACGGTGGCCAGGGAGGGATCGCGGGTGAAGCTGACGTGAGACTGCGCCTGCCAGGACAGCGAGGTGAGCTGGACCGAGCCCTCGCCGACCGCGATGCAGGGCCGCGCGCCCGGCAGGAGGTCGCCGCGCGCGAACACGGCGGCAATCAGCAACGGAACAGCCGAGGCCAGGATCTTCAAACGCAACATGATACGCACTCGCTCGCCGACAAGCCCTGATCACGCTGCGGCTTATGGTTGGCAGAGTGTAAAGAAAACTCGTTACCATGGGGTTGACGGGACCCAACTTCATCCGTCGTCCCTGCGAACGCAGGGACCCATACGCCGTGCAATCGATATTGCAGGTGGTGTTAACGGGCTTGTTGAACCACTGCGTCATTGCATCAGTTGACCGGGGTTATGGGTCCCTGCGTTCGCAGGGACGACGCAAGAAGGTTCTTCAGAACAACGAAACACGTCCCCGCGGCGCGATGCGCCCGAGCTATGCCATCAGTTTCACCCTCCTCAAACAAGGAGGGCGCAGGGAAAGCCGGGCGCCGATTGCACCCGCGGTCGTGCACAAGATGCGCACGAGTAGACCACAGGTGAACCGGATCATCCGGCTTTCCCTGCACAATGGGTTACGGCCTATACGTGATCTCCCCGGTGAGCCCTGCACTTTGCCACCGTCGCCTTGCGGATTGACGATGCATCGCGAGCCCGGTTGAGCCGGCTGCATCTCCACACGACTTGACGCCAGCCTTGGGGCGTCAGGACCACAC
>NZ_JAURXB010000052.1 GCF_030654605.1 Bradyrhizobium sp. | reverse complement strand
CCGGGGTGCAGGAAAACATCAGGAGGATGTGGATCGAGGGCGGCGCGATCAGCCCGCCATAGCGCGTGGTTCTGGCGTAGGCTTCGTCGAAATAGATCGGGTGATCCTCGCCGACCGACTTGCAGTAGAGTTCGATCGCCGCCTTGGTCAGCGTATAGGGAATGGTCTTGCGCGGCACGCCGGGGACGATGTCGTCCCACACCTTGCGCAGATTGGCGTGTTTCCAGAAATCGGTTTCGAAGGCTTCCGCCTGCGCCATCGCATCCTCCCTTGTCCGCCGCTATTATCGTGCCGCCGCGTCATGCCGTCTTGCGGAATTTGTTATATGGTATAATCAATTCGCGACCGTGTAAAATCAGGCGACCCTGCCCCGGAAAAACAACATGTCCAAATTGAAGCTGCCCAACATCGAAGACGTCGTCGCGATCGACATCCACACCCATGCCGAGGAGCCCTGCGGCATGCATGGCGACGACGGCTATGACGATTTCCAGGAAAAGATGGCCGACTACTTCAAGTCGCCGAACAAGCACCCGCCGACCGTGCAGGAGACCGCGGCCTATTACCGCGCCAAGAAGATCGCCGCGGTGATCTTCCCGGTCGACGCGGAGCGCGAAACCGGGTTCCGCCGCTACAACAATTACGAGATGCTGGAGATCGCGTCGGAGAATTCCGACGTGCTGATCCCGTTCGCCAGCATCGATCCGCACAAGGGCAAGCTCGGCGTTCGCGAGGCGAGGAAGCTGATCGAGGAATACGGCGTCCGCGGCTTCAAATTCCATCCGACCATGCAGGGTTTCTATGCCAACGACCGCATGGCCTATCCGCTCTACGAGGCCATTACCGAGGGCGGCGCCATCGCGCTGTTTCACACCGGCCAGACCGGCGTCGGCAGCGGCATGCCCGGCGGCATGGGGATGCGCTTGAAGTATTCCAACCCGATGTACATGGATGACGTCGCGGCGGATTTCCCCGACCTCAAGATCATCCTCGCGCACCCCTCGTTCCCCTGGCAGGAAGAGGCGCTGTCGGTCGCGACCCACAAGCCGAACGTCTATATCGACCTCTCCGGCTGGTCGCCGAAATACTTCCCGCCGATCCTGGTGCGCTACATCAACTCGATCCTGCAGGACAAGATGCTGTTCGGCTCGGACTGGCCGGTGATCACGCCCGACCGCTGGATGGCGGATTTCGCCAAGCTCGATATCCGCGACGAGATCAGGCCGAAGGTGTTGAAGCTCAATGCGCGGAAGCTGCTGGGGATCTAGATTTTGTCCCAGCAAGAGAGCGTCCCTTCGGTGCTGGAGACCGAAGCCACCGGCGAAATCGCCGGGATCTATGCGGACATCCGCAGGACGCTCGACACCAGCGTGGTCAACCTGATTTGGCGCCATCTCGCGACCATGCCCGGCGCGCTGCCGTGGGCATGGTCGGCGGTACGGCCGCTCTATCTGGCGCCGGCAGCCGCACATGCCGAATCGATCCGCCGCTCGCTGCAGCTGCCCGATACACCCGCAATTTCCAAAGATGTTTTGTACGCGGCTGGAATTGATCAGCCGGCGCTGACGAATATCCGCGCAGTATTGAACAGCTACTATCATACCAACGCGCTGGCGCTGGCCGTTCTCTCCGCCCTGCTCGAACATTACGATCCGAGCGCCGCCGAGCCGGCGCAGCCCTCGGACGCCGTACCCGTCTCCGCGCCGACCGAACTCCCGCCGTTGCCGCCCATGCAAGGCCTGTCACCCGACGTGCAGCGGTTGATCCTGGAATTGAATGAATTCGGCGAGGACACCGATCCGTTTCTCATTGCCAGCATGTACCGGCATCTGGCGTACTGGCCGGCCTATCTCGGCATCGTCCGGACCCTGCTCGCGCCATACCAGGCCGACGGCAGGTTGAGCGCGCTGACGCGCTCGGCACGCGCCGTCGGCCGCGCGCATGGAAAAGTGCTGGCCTGTCAACTGGCGCCCGGCAAGCCGCCAGATGGCCTGTCGGCGGCGCTTGCCTCGTGCCAGCTATTCGTCGAACATCCGATCGCCAGGATGGCAGGAATCTGCGCCATCATTCGACGTGCCACGCCCGAATAACCCGGCGCGGGGACGACATCAGGGGCGCTGCATGAGCATCAAGGCCGTCGTATTCGACGCCTACGGCACATTGTTCGACATCCAGTCGGTCGCCGCAGTCACCGAAGCGGCGTTTCCCGGCTACGGCGAGATCATCACCCAGGTCTGGCGCATCAAGCAGCTGGAATACACCTGGCTGCGTTCGCTGATGCGACGCTATGAGGATTTCTCCGTCATCACCCGGGATTCGCTCGCCTACACACTCAGGGTGCTCGGGCTGCCATACGACAGCGCCGCGTTCGAACGCATCATGGACAAATATCTGCATCTCGATCTTTATTCGGATGCGATGGTGGCTCTTGCGGCAATGCAGGGCCGCAAGCTCGCCATACTGTCCAACGGCAGCACCGGCATGCTCAACGCGCTGGTCGCCAACAGCGGCCTCGACCGCGTGCTGGACGCCACCATCAGCATCGACTCGCAAGAGATCTTCAAGCCGGCTCCCGAAGCCTACGGGCTGATCGAAACGAGGCTTGGCGCGCCGCCCGCGGAGGTGCTGTTCATCTCCTCGAACCCGTGGGACGCCTGCGGCGCCAAGGCCTTCGGCCTCAACGTCGCCTGGATCGAGAGGGTGACGCCGGAGGCGATGGCGCTGGCCTGCGTCAAGAATGACCTCATAGCGCCGCTCACGATGTTCAAGGCAATCCGGACCCAGATGGACGAACTCGGGCTCGAGCCGGATTATCGCATCCATGCGCTGGCGCAATTACCGCAGTTGGTCGCCGCTCATCCGTAGTCCGTCTGACAAATAAAACGAGCAGGCAATTCGGAGTTTCCTCCCAACTGCCTGCTCGTCGAAGACCTGACCGCTATTGGCTATCCGCGTCCGGCGCCGTTGTTCACAGCCAGCGATCCTGCTTGCTTCGGAGATAGAACGGCACAGCCGCCAAGGCGTTCCACCCGACAATCAAATCTCTTCACTTTTCCAAGCTATTGCGGGATGTAACGGTTCCGCCCGAATCCGGCCGCTTGAATCAGCAGAACAGCCCTTCATGAGCATTGAATCCGTCCGCGCGTTCTTCGCCGAACATGCCCCCGATATCACCGTGATCGAATCGCCCCTGAGTTCCGCCACCGTGACGCTGGCGGCCGAAGCCTTTGGCGTCGAGCCGGCTCGGATCGCCAAGACGCTTTCCCTGCGGATCGGCGATCGGGTGGTGCTGATCGTCGCCGCCGGCACCTCGCGCATGGACAACAAGAAGGTCAAGGCGCATTTCGGCGGCAAGCCGAAGATGCTCGGCGTCGATGAAGTCGCCGACATCACCGGGCACGAAGTCGGCGGGGTCTGTCCGTTCGGTTTGAAAACGCCGCTGCCGGTCTATTGCGACGTCTCGCTGCAGGCGTTCGACGAGGTGGTGCCGGCGGCGGGCTCGACCCACAGCGCCGTGCGCATCGCGCCGATGCGGATGGCGGAGCTGACATCAGCCGAATGGATCGATGTGTGTCAGGCGCCGGCCTAATCGGTCGTCATTGCGCGCGCAGCGATCGCGGTAGGGACGCTCATTTCTGAGCGCCCCCCGCACAGAACCGTACAGGCGGCTTTCCCGCATACGGCTCCCACCTTGGGTGTTTGACGGCGAAGCGCAAGTCCGGCCAGGGGTGAAGGATGCGCGGTCGGGGGAACCA
>NZ_JAURXB010000049.1 GCF_030654605.1 Bradyrhizobium sp. | reverse complement strand
GCGCGCACCACCATGGTGCGCCACGCCTTTCGCGTGCTGACCGAGGACAAGATCAAGACCCGGCTGCTGGCGTTTTCCGACGACATGGACGGCCTGCGCAAGGTGCCGGACAACGTGCCGAACAAGGAGATGCTGGAGAAGCATCTGGGCAAGCCGCTGACAACGGTGCCCGATCCGTTCGGCACCCATCCGAGCTTTGGCGCGCATAACAACGCAAGGCTGCGCGCCTTTCTCGACACCTTCAAGTTTGACTACGAGTTCGCCAGCTCGACCGATTATTACAAGTCGGGAAAATTCGACGCCGCGCTGCTGCGCGTGCTGGAACGGTTCGACGCAGTCATGGCGGTGATGCTGCCGAGCTTGCGCGAGGAACGCGCGGCGAGCTACTCGCCATTCCTCCCGGTTTGCCCGCGCACCGGCATGGTGCTGTATGTTCCGATCATCGAGCATGACGTGAAGGCCGGCACGGTTTCCTATGACGATCCGGAGACCAAAGAGCGCGTCACGCTCCCGGTCACGGGCGGTCATTGCAAGCTGCAATGGAAGCCGGACTGGGCGATGCGCTGGTACGCGCTTGGCGTCGACTATGAAATGGCCGGCAAGGACCTGATCGATTCCGTCAAGCTGTCGGGCAAGATCTGCTCGGCGCTCGGCGGCCTGCCGCCGGAAGGTTTCAATTACGAACTGTTCCTCGACGACAAGGGCCAGAAGATTTCGAAGTCGAAGGGCAATGGGCTGACCATCGACGAGTGGCTGCGCTATGCCTCGCCGGAATCGCTGTCGCTGTTCATGTACCGCGAGCCGAAGTCGGCGAAGCGGCTGTATTTCGACGTCATCCCGCGCAACGTCGACGACTACCAGCAGTTCCTCGACGGCTTTTCGCGGCAGGATGCAAAACAGCAGCTCGCCAATCCGGTCTGGCACATCCATGCCGGCCAGCCGCCGGCCTCCGACATGCCGGTCACGTTCCAGCTGTTGCTGACGCTGGTGTCGTCGTCGAACGCGGAGAATGCCGCGACGCTGTGGGGGTTCATCGGCCGCTATCGTCCCGGCGTGACGCCGCAGACCCATCCGAAGCTCGACGCCATGGTCGGCTACGCCATCAATTACTATCGCGATTTCGTCGCGCCGACCAAAAAGTTCCGCGAGCCGACCGAGAGCGAACGCGTCGCCTTGCAGGACCTGCGCGACGCGCTGTCGAACATGCCGTCGGCGTCCACCGCGGAGGACATCCAGAACGTGGTCTACGAGATCGGCCGCCGCGAGCCGTTCCTCGATCCCGTCAAGAAGGGCAAGGACGGCCGTCCCGGCGTCTCGCTCGACTGGTTCAACATGCTCTACCAGGTGCTGCTCGGCCAGGAAAAAGGCCCGCGCTTCGGCTCGTTCGTCGCGGTCTATGGCGTGGCCAACGCGGTAGCGATGATCGACGGCGCGCTGGCAAGGAGCGCGTAGGCTGTCGTCCCTGCGAACGCAGGGACCCATAGCCACGGGCCGTAGTTGTCGGCCCAAGACCGTCGACCATCCGGCGAAACGACAGACCTCGCGGTATGGGACCCTGCGTTCGCCGGGACGACGACAGAGGGAATGACCCGCCCTTCGCAGGCGCGCCATCGCACGCTGCGACAATTCGAGATAGCAGATCCACGGCAATTTCAGCCGGGCTCCCGTCCAAATTGCGCTATACTGCCTACAATCAAACGCTCCAGGCCTCCGTCGAGGGGCTGATAAGACAGCGGGTTCAGCAGGGAGGATGCTCATGCAGTTCAGGGTTTCGCCGAAAGCGCTCGATAATTACAGCACCGAGGAATGGCAGGCGCGGGTCGATCTCGCTGCCGCGCACCGGCTGGCCTTCAACCAGGGTTTCAGCGAGGGCATCTTCAACCACCTGACCCTCACCGTGCCGGGCCGCAGCGACCGCTACTACCAGATTCCGTTCGGCATGCACTGGTCCGAGGTCACGGCGTCGTCCTTCATGGAAGTCGGCATCGATGACGGCGAGGTCAAGCGCGGCGAGGGCGACGTCGAGCGCTCCTGCTATTGCATCCATGCGCCGATCCACAAGGCGCTGCCGCAGGCCAAGGCGGTGTTTCACACCCACATGCCCTATGCCAGCGCACTGACGCGTCTGGAAGATCCGCGCATCAAGGAGATCGGCCAGACCGAGGTCGGTTTGATGGGCGAGATCGCCTATGACGACGAATACACGGGGCCTGCGCTCGATCCGGCCGAAGGCGCCCGCCTCGCCGGCGTGATCGGCGACAAGAAGGTGCTGTTCATGGCCAATCACGGCATCTCCACGGTCGGCGCCACCGTCGCCGGTGCCTATGACGTGCTGTATTACGTCGAGCGCGCCGCGCAGGTGCAGATCTACGCGATGTGGACCGGGCAGAAGCTGAAGCAGCTGCCCGAGCCCGTGGTCCAGAAGACGATGCGGGACATCGGCGGCAGCAGCCTGTTCGAGGGCCCGAGTGCCGCGCAGCGGCACTTCGATGCCCTGAAGCGCATGCTCGACCGCAAGGAGCCGGACTACGCGGAGTAGGTCGAGGTTTCTCGTCGTCCCTGCGAACGCAGGGACCCATAGCCACAGGCGCCAGTTGTGGGCGAAGGACGTCTACTACATCGAAAAGATTGATAGACCTCGCGGTATGGGTCCCTGCGTTCGCAGGGACGACAAACTACTGACTCACCCAAACAATCCTTGCGATCCATTCGACGTCGCCTGATGCCAGCGTGCGGTCGACATGAACGGGATTGAGCGATGCCAGCTCCAGCGTCTTCGCGGTGCGGCGCTTCAGCTCCTTGACCATCACCTCGCCGCCGGCGGTTTTCACCACCACGCGGTCGCCGCGGCGGATCGCCGTGCCCGGCGACACCACGATGACGTCGCCGTCGCGATAGGCCGGCTTCATGGCGTCGCCCGATATCTCCAGCGCATAGGCATGTTCGTCGTTGACGGCGGGCAGGCCCAGCTCGTCCCAGCCCTTGCCGGTGGGGTACCCGTTACAGTCGAAATGGCCGGCGGCGGCGGCGGCTTGCGCGAAGCCGAGCAGCGGCACCGACTGCACGGTCCGCGGGGCGTCGCCGATCAGCTGCACGAAAGTGTCGATCGAGGTGTTGGTGGCGGCGAGCGACTTGGCCACCGATTCGGTGGATGGCCAGCGCTCGCGGCCCTCGGTAGTGATCCGCTTCGACTTGTTGAAGGTGGTGGGATCGAGCCCGGCGCGTTTGGCCAGCGCCGAGGTGGTGATCCCGGCGCGCTCGGCCAGCCGGTCCAGCGCGGTCCAGATCTGGTCGTGGGTGAGCATGCGCGGCACTTTCGGAACTTTGGCCATGGCAGGGCTCGGCGGCTTAATGGCTCGGCAGCTTAGGAATTATTACCTTAGTAAACCCGTTTCCGGCGCTGGCGCAAGGGAGGGAAAAGGGAGGGAAAAGGCACCGAAAGCGGCCCTTGAAGTGGGCAGGGTGCGCCGATACGGTCGGCGCGCGATCCGGCAATTCCGGAAAATCACAACAAACTCAAGCAACAGGCAGGACGTCAGGCCGGTGCGCAGGATCTACAAAATTTGTCCCGCTTCGGCCTGGCGCGAGGCCGAGCGGCAGGGCGTGTACCGCGGCAGCGCCGACGATGCGCGCGACGGCTTCATTCATTTCTCGCAGGCGGCGCAGGTGGCCGAGACGGCAAGGAAGCATTTCGCCGGCCAGACCGGCCTGTTCCTGGTCGCGGTCGATGCCGATGCGCTGGGTGCCGCGCTGCGCTGGGAACAGTCGCGCAACGACGAGCTGTTTCCCCACCTCTACGGCGAACTCGATCTCGGCGCGGTCACCGGCGTCCACGAGATGCATGCGCGCTCCGACGGCTTTCACGACATTCCGGAGCTCGAGCCGTGATCCGCGCCTTCGATACATTCTCCCTGCCGCTGCTGCGCTGGTTCGATCCGGAGGACGCGCACCGTCTGGCGATCCAGGGCCTGCGGCTGCTGCCGCCGGTCCGGCCGAGGCCGGACGATCCAAAACTGGCGGTGCGGGCGTTCGGACTGAATTTCCCCAATCCGGTCGGCATGGCGGCGGGCTTCGACAAGAGCGCGGAAGTCTCCGATGCGCTGCTGCGGCTCGGCTTCGGCTTTGTCGAGATCGGCACGGTGACGCCAAAACCGCAGACCGG
>NZ_JAURXB010000046.1 GCF_030654605.1 Bradyrhizobium sp. | reverse complement strand
GAGGAAGTGCTGTTCTCGTCGGCCGCCAACACCGATGCCGCGCTGGCGAGGTTGCGGTCGGAGGGCGTGACCGTGCTGTCCTACAAGACGCTGTATTTCGAGCTGATCGAAGCGGTGGCCGAAGCACCGCATCGCGAAAAGACGTTCGCCAAGTTAGGTGAGTTTCCGGGCGATCTGCCGGAAGCCGGGGTGTCTTGAGGGGGCGGAGCTGCCTCCGGCAGGCAGGGTGTCATCGTTGGCGCAGGCGAATGCGATGAGTTTCGCGAAGAACTCAATCCAATCCTACCGATGGGCGTCAACCAGAAAGCGCATCAAGCAAGATGCAGGACCGGATGGTCGCTTTGTCGCGCCGCATATTCAAGCGAGGCGGTGATGTCCCCGGCTTCCAGCAGCGGAAAATCGGCAAGAATCTCTTCGCGGCTGGCGCCAGCGGCGAGCAGATCGAGCACGTCCTTGACGCGGATACGAAGACCCCGCAGGCAGGGCCGCCCGCCGCACTGGGCTGGATCGACGGTGATGCGATGAGTTTCGCTCATGCCAAGCTCCACGCCAGACGCGGGCAACGGTATTGAGGTGATTTCAGCTGAAATAATGGTCGGAGCGAGAGGATTTGAACCTCCGACCCCTAGTCTCCCAGACTAGTGCGCTAACCGGGCTGCGCCACGCTCCGATGTCGTTCCATTAGCTTCGATCAGGCCCGCGCGCAAGGCGCGCGACGGGGCCACGGGTCGGCCGGGAAGACCGGTTCAGGATGTGGCCCCATAGGGATGGATCAGGTTTGGGGGGCGCCACGCCGACTACATCTTGTGCCGGGACGAGTGCCGCCCGTCTAGCCATTCTTTGCATGGGGTTGTTTTTGCGATTTCTGGTGCAGGCCGCCGCGGCAGGCGCTGGAACCGTTCGGTCGCACGCGATCATTGGTGCTTCGTGCTTACGGCGCGCGTGCCGCAAGCGGGGCGAGGTACGCCAGCGCCCCTACCCGTCCTTCATCGCGGCATTGAGCAGTTCGCGGCAGGCGATCAGGTCGGCCAGCACGTTCTGCAGGCGCGCGACGTCGAGCGGGCGCGGGCCGGCGACGCCGGGGATGGGGCCGGAGTCCAGCGCCGGCATGCCGTCCTCGTCGGTGTCGAGCAGGCGGAAGTCGATGCCGTCGGCGGCCTCGTAGTCGTCGTCGTCGAGGTCGAGGCCGGGTTTGGCCACCTCCTCCTCCTCCCGTTCCGACAGGCTGCGTCCGACCGCTTCCTCGATGGCGCCGAAGTTCGCCACCGCGGTGGCGTCGGCCAGCCGCTGCACCGAGCCGATGCCGTGTTCCTTCAGGATCCGCTGCACCCCGCGGATGGTATAGCCCTCGCCGTACAGCAGCCGGCGGATGCCGCGCAGCAGGTCGACGTCGTCAGGGCGATAATAGCGGCGACCGCCGCTGCGCTTCATCGGCTTGATCTGGCTGAACCGCGTCTCCCAGAACCGCAACACGTGCTGGGGGATGTCGAGGTCGGCCGCGACCTCGCTGATGGTTCGGAACGCATCGGGCGCCTTGTCCAAATGCCCGCTCCCTGTTGGAGGATTGTTCGAACGCTACGGCTACTCGGCCTTGTTGCCGTCGCCATTGCCGGCGGCGTGGCCGTTGATGCGCTGCTTCAGAATGGCCGACGGCTTGAACACCATCACGCGACGCGGCGATATCGGCACCTCGGTGCCGGTCTTCGGATTGCGACCGATACGCTGACCCTTCTTGCGCACCATGAAGGAGCCGAACGACGACAGCTTCACCGTCTCGCCCTTCTCGAGGCAATCGGTGATCTCCTTCAGCACCAGTTCGACAAACGCCGACGACTCCGTGCGCGACAGCCCCACCTTCTGGTAGACGGCTTCGCACAGATCGACGCGTGTGACTGTTTTTCCGGTTCCGGTCATCGCCTGCCCCGCACTCTCGGCGAACAATATGTAGTTGAAATTAAGAGCTTAACGCGCGACGGTCAACAGCGCTCATCCATGCAGAAGCATGAAAGAATCCAACAATATGGATGGACTTTTTAATGCTGCGCTCACCAGCGCAGCAGCGCCGAGCCCCAGGTGAAGCCGCCGCCCATGGCCTCGAGCAGCACCAGGTCGCCCTTCTTCACCCGCCCGTCCTTCACCGCCACCGACAGCGCCAGCGGGATCGATGCCGCCGAGGTGTTGCCGTGCAGGTCGACCGTCAGCACCACCTTGTGCGGCGGAATATGCAGCTTGTGCGCCGAAGCATCGATGATTCGCTTGTTGGCCTGGTGCGGAACGAACCAGTCGATGTCCTCCGCCGTGGTGCCGGTGGCCTTGAACGCATCGTAGATCACGTCGGTGATCATGCCGACGGCATGCTTGAACACTTCGCGGCCTTCCATCCGGAGGTAGCCCACCGTCCGGGTCGAGGACGGCCCGCCATCGACATAGAGTTTCGTCTTGTGGCGGCCGTCGGAGCGCAGATGCGTCGTCAGGATGCCGCGGTCGCTGGCCTCGCCGGGCTGCTGCTGCGCTTCCAGAATGACGGCGCCGGCGCCGTCGCCGAACAGCACGCAGGTGCCGCGGTCGTTCCAGTCGAGGATGCGCGAGAAGGTCTCGGCGCCAATCACCAGCGCGCGCTTGAAGGCGCCGGTACGCAGGAAACTGTCCGCGGTCGACAGCGCGAAGATGAAGCCCGAGCATACCGCCTGAAGGTCGAAGGCCGCGCCATGGTGAATGCCCAGGGCGGCCTGCACCGCCACGGCCGTGGCGGGAAAGGTATGGTCCGGCGTCGAGGTGCCGAGCACGATCAGGTCGATCGACTGGGCGTCGATCCCGGCATCGGCCAGCGCCGCGCGCGCCGCGTTGATCGCCAAATGCGAGGTGAACTCGCCCTCGGCGGCGATATGGCGCTGCCGGATCCCGGTTCGCTGCACGATCCACTCGTCCGAGGTGTCGATCCGCGCCGCCAGTTCGGCATTGGTCAGGATCTGCTGCGGCAGATAGGAGCCGCAGCCGAGCACGACCGAACGTGTTGCAGTCACGAGACAGCCTCCTGCGAGGTCTGCGCCTGAGCCGGCGCGCTGCCATCGCGATTGAGCATTTGTTTGATCTTGTTCATCAGGTCGTAGCGGGCCATCTCATAGCCAACATCGACCGCATAGGCAAAGCCTTCGGCGTCGGTGCCGCCATGGCTCTTGACCACGATGCCGTTGAGACCGAGCACCACGCTGCCGTTGGATTTCGAGGGGTCGAGCTTGTCGCGCAGCGCCTTGAAGGCGTTCTTGGCGAACAAATAGCCGATCCTCGCGCGCCAGCTGCTCGATATGGCGTTGCGCAGGAATTCGGTGATTTGCCGCGCCGTGCCCTCGGCCGCCTTCAGGGCGATGTTGCCGCTAAAGCCTTCGGCGACGATGACGTCGGCGGCGCCCCTGCCGATGCCGTCGCCCTCGACGAAGCCGATATATTCCAGTTGCGGCAGGTTCATCGCGCGCAATAGCTCCGCCGCCTCGCGAATCTCCTCGCGACCCTTGATTTCCTCGACACCGATATTGAGCAATCCGACCGTCGGACGTTCCAGACCGAACACCACGCTCGCCAGCGCACTGCCCATTACCGCCAGCGCCACGAGATGATGCGCGTCGCCGCCGATGGTGGCGCCGAGGTCGAGGACGACCGAATCGCCGCGCGCCGTGGGCCATATCGCCGCCAGTGCCGGCCGGTCGATACCGGGCAACATGCGCAGGCAGAACCGCGCCATCGCCGCCAGCGCGCCGGTGTTGCCGGCGGAGATCGCGACATCGGCCTCGCCTTTCTTGACGGCGTCGATCGCCAGCCACATCGACGAGGTCTTGCGACCGCGCCGCAAGGCCTGGCTGGGCTTGTCATGCATGCTGACGGCGACGTCGGTGTGAATGACGCGAGAGGCCGCCTTCAGCGCCGGATGTTTTTCAAGCTCAGGGGCGATCAGCGCCCGATCGCCGAACAGCAGAAATTCGCTGTCGGGATGCCGGGTCAATGCGACAGCGGCCCCGGGGATGACGACCGATGGACCGAAATCGCCCCCCATGGCGTCAAGCGCGATTCGAACCTTTTTCGGCATGAAAACCCGGAAACCTGATCTTGTGCTGCGGTCTTGAAGCGCTCGGCCGCGGACTGGAAATCGCCACTGATGGTGGCGATCGGCGAAGCGCTATTGCACCCCGGCCGGGCCGGGACAATACCGTGTCCCCTGCCCGACACAACCTCTTGACCGCCACCTTTTGCGGAACCGGTTGGGTCGGCGCAGAATCGGACAATACCGATAATACAAGCCAATTCAACGTATTAAGAGATATTCCTGCACTGATGCCCAATCCGCTTCGACGGGATTGCGAAGTTGGGACCGATTCAGCGAGCCCTCTGCCCGTTTTCAGCGCTGCCGCAAAGCTTGTCCTAAGGCTTTCCCGGCTTCTTCGGGCCGGGCGGTTTGGCATCGAGCTGCAGCGCCTTGAGCGCGGCAAACGGGTGATCCTCGGGATCCTCGGGCACGTCAGGCGGCTCGAACACGGCATCCGGCTTGCGCGGATAGGGATCGACCGCGAGATACAGCGCATCGGTCGCGATGCGGCCGAGATCGATCACGCCGTTCTCGATCGGCTCCGGCGGATCGGGAATTGCCACGTCGCTCTCGGCGGCCTCCTCGACCAGGTCGGCCATTTCAGGGATTTGCTCCGGCGGCGCGAAGATCCAGTCGATCGGCTCGTCGATCTCGTTCTCGATCGGATCGAGCGTCACCACGCAGGTCTGCCCGATCCGGGCCCTGACCCTGCCCTCGACGTGGAAGCGGCCGCCGCTCATCGGGGTGACGTCGAGCGACGCACTGGCGGCGAGAACTTCGCGCAAGCCGCCGACCTCGGCGATGGCCTCTCGCACCGCTTTGTCGGCCTCGAGGTCGCGATGCAGTCCGGTGTCCGGGATCTGCGCCACAACGACGGGAATGCGCCAGGGATCGGGTTTTTCGGTCATGTTGGCGGTTCTGCTCATCGGTTGCTGTCCATGGCTTGAACGCCTGTCTGTGCTGGCAAAGGGAATTTCCACGATCCGCCCAGCAGCGCCGCTTCGTCCAGAGCCGCGAGGTCCGCAAGCGCTCCCTCGGCATAGATGGCCAACTGACGGGCCTTGTCGAGGTGCTCGCCGTTCAGGATATTCTTGCTGAGGGCCAGCGCCAGCGGCTCGCGGCCCGCGCTCAAGGCGAGATCGTAGGCCGCGACCCGGCCGTAGAACGCCTCCCCGAAGGCCCGCATGCGCTTCGGGACGGTGACGTCGCCGACCCCCATTTCGCGCAAATTGGCGTCCATGTCCTCGCAGAAGCGATCGAACAGCGCCTGGGACAGGTCCGCCCCCGCCGCCATCGACTTCATCCGCCGCAATACCATCCACAAATGCAGCACCAGCAGATCAAAACGGCCGTTAACCGTGTCCAGCACGCCCAAGTCCCGATAAAACACCGGTTCTCGCGCTTGCGTCACGATCATGCCATAGATGGTCTCAATGGTGCCCGGCGAGGGCATCCGGGGTTTCCTGAAGTGATTGAACGGCCAAAGCATTGTGGGTTCCGCAAGCGAGCCCCAAAGGTTTGCCCATGGGTATCCGCGCATGTTGCAATCCAGCGTGCTGCCCGGTACGTCAACGCCTCGCGCGATGCAAGGGGACGGGACCAGTTCCGGAATGACTGAAGTGAGCCAGACAGCCTCCCGCCTGCCCTCTCCGCGCGGCCTCGCCGCGCGCTGGCGCGGCATGCGGGCCATCGCCGCGATCGGCCTGGTATGCGCGGCGCTCGGCGCCTGCACCGGCGAGCAGTTCCAGAAGGGCTACATCCTGCCGCCGGGCGCGCTCGAGCAAATTCCGATCGGCGCCAGCCAGGATCAGGTGCTGATCGTGATGGGCACGCCGTCCACGGTGGCCACCCTGAACGGCGAGGTGTTTTACTACATTTCGCAACGTTCCGAACGCAAGGTCGCGTTCATGAACCAGCAGGTGGTCGACCAGCGCGTGATCGCGATCTATTTCGACAAGAATCGCCAGGTGCAGCGGCTGGCCAATTACGGGCTGCAGGATGGCCGGATCTTCGACTTCATCAGTCGCACCACGCCGACCTCGGGCCAGGAGCTCAGCTACCTGACGCCGCTGTTCAAGCTGCTCAGCTTCAACTAGCGCGAGCCAAAGCCTGCCCGCATTTGATGCGGGTCGAATACCGGTTCGTAACGAAATCACGTCAAAAGACCGTCGGCTCTACGCCTGCGCCAAGTCGCCGGCTTGCCGACCGCTTGCGCATTCCCTACGCTTTCCCCGCCAACAAGCATCCAAACAAGGAGCGAAATGTGACCAGACTGATTTCCCGCCGCCGTGTGCTCACGGGAGCCGCAGCGATCTCCGCGGCTGCCATTCTGCCGCGCGCGAGCCTCGGCGCCGACTGGCGGCCCACCGAAACCGTCCGCCTGATCGTGCCGGCCGCACCGGGTGGCACCACCGACGTGATGGGACGGTTGCTGGCGGCACATCTGCAGACGGCATGGGGTCAGTCCGCGGTCGTCGAAAACCGCTCCGGCGGCGGCGGCACCATCGGCACCGCCGAAGTGGTGCGCCAGAAGGCCGACGGCCACACCATCCTGGTCGGCAATCCCGGCCCCAATGCGATCGCCTACAGCATCTTCCGGAACATGAAGTACAAGCCCGAAGAGTTGCAGCCGGTCAGCAACCTGATCCGGATCCCGAATATCATCTCGGCGCATCCGTCGGTGCCGATCAAGTCGATCGCCGAGCTCATCGCCTACATCAAGGCCAATCCGGACAAGCTGACCTACGGCTCCTCCGGCATCGGGCAGAGCCCTCACCTCACCGCCGCGTGGTTCCTGCAATTGACGGGACTGAAGATGGTGCATGTGCCGTTCCGTGGCGCGGGCCCGGCGCTGCAGGCAGCGCTTGGCGGCGATATCCAGGTCCTGTTCGACAATCTCTATCCGACGCTGCCCCAGGTGCAGGACGGCAAGCTCAACGCGCTGGCCGTGACCACGCCGGAGCGCGCCGCGCTGGCGCCGAAGATTCCGACCGTGCGCGAAACGGGGCCCGAGCTGGCCAAGTTCGACGTGTCGTCCTGGTTCGGCATCTTCCTGCCGAAGGCCCCGCCCGCGCCGGTGCTCGATGCGCTCAACAAGGAAATCAAGGTGTTCCTGGAGCGCGCGGACATCAAGGAAAACATGGCCAAGATCGGCGCCCGCACCGATTACGGCACACCGCAGCAATATTCCGATTTCATCGCTGCGGAGACCGCGAAGTTCGGCGCCATCATCAAGCAGGAAGGCCTGCAGATGGACGCGGGCTGAGGCTCCGTGTCCCGGACGCGGTGCAGCGCCCCTTAGCGCTGCTCCGCAGAGCCGGGATCCATTTGTGCGCTGACGTCCTTCCATGGACCCCGGATCAGCAGCGCACCACACCGCGGCGCGCTGCGGCAGCATCCGAGAAACGCCAGCCGACCAATCGCAAGAAGCCCCGCGGCTCACACCGCGGGGTTTTGCGTTTCTGCCGTAACCGCGTGCGCGCTATGTTTCAGGCGCTGTCGATCGATCCAACCGGACGGCGCCCCGTTGCAGCGCGTCCAGTCCAATGGCGTGCATAATCCTTGCGGCGAGCCGCGGCGCGAAGCGGCTCATCGCGACCATCAGACCGTTGCTTCGTCCCAGGATGGTTTCGCCGCAGTTTCGATCTGTCGTCCGAGCGAAATGCCGGGCTGACCAGGCGACGGAAAATGGCTGCGGGCCGACGAGATCGGCTCCGCCATTCGTCATGTGAGGCGGAGAAACAATCTGGATCGACAGCCCGTGCGCGCTCAATTCGGCGCGCGCGGACCGAGCGAAACTGATAAGCGCCGCTTTCGAAGCACTGTAATTGTCGAGCGAAGGACAGCCGACATAAGCCAGCGTAGAGGCCGTCGCGACAACCTTGAGCCTGTGGTTATCGGGACGATGAGCGACGAGCGCTTTGCAGAGGTGGACGAAGCCCAGGTAGTTGGTGTCGATCTGCCGTCGCAGCAGATGCTCGGGTTCCTCCGTGATCGATCCTTGATACACGGAGGCAGCCATGTAGACGACCAGCTCCGGCCGGCGGCCTGCCGCATAGAGTCTGGCGATCATGGCGTTCACGTCGTGCGCCGATGAAACATCGAGCTGCAGGTAGGCTTCGAAGTCGCCTTCGGTGGGTGGGACGCCGCGGGACATTCCGATAACCGTGCGACCCTCGCTGGCGTAGATGCGCGCCAGCTCCCTACCCAAGCCCTTGGAGGCGCCGACAACCCAGACCTCGCGCGTCATCTTCCTAATCCCTCCCAAACCGCCTAATGTGGACAGCAACAACATCATGAGAGAGAAATGTTGTCAATGCCTACATCAGACAAAAGCTATCATCATGGCGATCTGCGCCGCGCGCTGATTGCAACCGGAATGGAGGTTCTGGCTGAGAGCGGACCGGCCAGCCTGTCGTTGCGCGAGATCGCGCGGCGGCTGGGCGTGTCGCACAACGCGCCGTCCCGGCATTTCGCCACGCGTCAGGCTCTGCTCGCGGCGATCGCCATCGCGGGCTACGAGGATCTGTCGGCTAGAACGGCCAATGCCGGCGAGGGCGCCCAGTCGACCGAAGAGGCGATGGTTCGACGTGGCTTGGCTTATGTAGGCTTCGCGCTGGAACGTCCGGCGCTTTTCCGCCTGATGTTTTCCGATCAGATCGACCGCAAGGCGTATCGCGATCTGGACCTCACCGCGCAAACCAGCTTGCTAGCGCTCATGCCACAGGTGTCCGCCGCCTATGGCGAACGGTCTCTCCGCGAGGCTACCCTGGCGGCATGGTCGATGGTCCACGGCCTGGCGCAGCTTCTCATCGACAATCAGCCGCCGCCTGAGCTTCGCGCCGGCCGCAGCGATCTAAAACTGGCGGAAGCAACCTTGCGAGCAATGGCCCACTTCATATCGCGGCCGTGATCTCGCGCGGGTTGTCGCGAGACGCAGCATTCGTCCAAACAAAACCCCGCGGCTCGCGCCGCGGGGTTTTTTCTTGATCGCGTGTCGCGCCGCTCAGTGCGCCAGGATCGCCAGCAGGAGCAGCGCCACGATGTTGGTGATCTTGATCATCGGGTTGACGGCGGGACCCGCCGTATCCTTGTAGGGATCGCCGACGGTGTCACCGGTCACCGCGGCCTTGTGAGCGTCGGAGCCCTTGCCGCCGTAATGTCCGTCTTCAATGTACTTCTTGGCGTTGTCCCAGGCGCCGCCGCCCGAGGTCATCGAGATCGCGACGAACAGGCCGGTCACGATCACGCCGAGCAGCATGGCGCCGACCGCCGAGAACGCCGCCGACTTGCCGGCGGCACCGCCGCCCGCGATCGCGAAGATCACGAAGTAGACGAAGATCGGCGACAGCACCGGCAGCAGCGACGGGATGATCATTTCCTTGATCGCCGCCTTGGTCAGAAGGTCGACCGCCCGGCCGTAATCAGGCTTGTCGGTGCCCTGCATGATGCCGGGCTTTTCGCGGAACTGGCGCCGCACTTCCTCGACGATCGCGCCGGCCGCACGGCCGACCGCGGTCATGCCCATCGCGCCGAACAGATACGGCAGCAGGCCGCCGAACAGCAGGCCAACCACGACGTAGGGGTTGTTGAGCGAGAAGTCGGGCAGCACGCCCTGGAAGTACGGATACTTCGCGGCGTTGGCGATGAAGAATTTGAGATCTTCATTGTAGGCCGCGAACAGCACCAGCGCGCCGAGACCGGCCGAGCCGATCGCGTAGCCCTTGGTGACCGCCTTGGTGGTGTTGCCGACGGCGTCGAGCGCGTCGGTAGCCTTGCGGACTTCCTTCGGCAAACCCGCCATTTCGGCAATGCCGCCGGCATTGTCGGTGACCGGTCCGAAAGCGTCGAGCGCGACGATCATGCCGGCCAGCGCCAGCATCGTCGTGGTTGCAATCGCGATGCCGCACAGGCCTGCGAGGCTGTAGGTGACGAGGAGACCGGCGATGATGACGATGGCCGGAGCCGCTGTCGATTCCATCGAGATCGCGAGACCCTGGATCACGTTGGTGCCGTGACCGGTCACCGA
>NZ_JAURXB010000044.1 GCF_030654605.1 Bradyrhizobium sp. | reverse complement strand
AGATTCCGGGTCTGGTCCTTCGGACCATCCCGGAATGACGATTGCAAATCCGCAATCGTCACTTATTCAAAAAATTCAGCGCCAGGCCGGGCCGCGCCCAGTCCATTGCGATCAGTTCGCCCTTGCCGGACAGCGTGATGTAGGCGGTCTTCAGTTCGGGTCCGCCGAAGGCGATGTTGGTGGTGACGCGGTCGCCGGTCGGGATCTGCTCGACCAGGGTGCCATCCGGCGCGATCACCGAGATGCAGCCCGAGACCAGCGTGGCGACGCAGATATTGCCATCGGCCTCGACGGCCAGCGAGTCGAACATCTGGTAGCCGCCGAGACCGCAGATCGGCTTGCCGCGCTCGCCGCGATAGATCACGTCGCGCGGCTTCAACATGCCGGGCTCGGAAATCTCGTACGCCCACAGCCGGGCCGTCGGCGTCTCCGCGATGTAGACGGTGTTTTCGTCGGGCGACAGGCCGATGCCGTTGGCCGGCAGCACGCCATGCACCACCTCGACGATCTCCTTCATGCCGGGCTTGAGGTAATACATGGCACCGACATCCATCTCGCGGGCGCGGCGCTTGCCGAGGTCGGAGAACCAGAGGCCGCCATGCTTGTCGAACACGAGGTCGTTCGGCCCCCGCAACCCATGCTCGCCGCATTTGGAAACGACTGTCTCGACCTTGCCGCTCTGCAGATCGACCCGCTGGATCGATCCCCCCAGATAATCATCGGGCTGCGGGCCCGGCATGATCATGTTCCTGGTCGGAATCCAGCTGAAGCCGCCATTGTTGCAGACGTACATCTTGCCGTCGGGGCCAAGCGCGGCGCCGTTGGGTCCGCCCGGCATCTCCGCGACCACTTCCTTGCGTCCGTCGGGCCAGACGCGCGTCAGCCGCCGGCCGCGGATTTCGACCAGCACCACCGAGCCATCAGGCATCACGACGGGACCTTCGGGAAACTCCAGGCCGGTGGCGAGAACACGAATATTGGACATGGAATCCCCCCGCTTCTTATGGCTGCAGGCGGATTAAAGGCTCATTCCGCACGCGCAACGATTTCGTTGTGCCATGTTATGGCAAAGTCGATATCGCTTGCCAAGCAATGTCAGACGCAGGGCAGCTGCGCCCCTTGATGCAGCAGCATCGGCGGTGCGCCCCCCGATGGTAGCATCACCGCAGGTGCGCCCCCTCTCCCGCTTGCGGGGGAGGGCTGGGGTGGGGGTGCTGCAGCAAGCGCCAGCGCAAGCAGATGGAATTCCCCCACCCGCCGCGCTCTTGCGAGCGCGGCGACCTCCCCCGCAAGCGGGAGAGGTAAGGACAGTCCCGGCACTCTGCGCGAAAACTGCACAACAATCCGCAAATCCTGAGCACCCCGCGCAAAGGCGCTGCCAAGCGGCGGCGCATCGTCAGGCCATGACAGCCATCAACGACACTTTTCACCCGTCGCATCGGCCATGGCGGATCCGCCGGCGGCCGAAACCGCAACCCGTTGCCGCCAGCCCGAGGCGAGCCAGGATCGGACGAGCCTCCAGCCTGATCTGCTTCATGCTGGCGCTGTTGACCGTGCTCAGTATTACGCCGGTCTTCCTGCTGTTCTGCGCCTGCGAACTCTCGCCCAGCTGCCTCGCCCGCGGCTTCGGGAATTTTCTGGTTGGCCCGTTGGGCGTGCGCAAGCCGGCGGTGGTGATCATGCTCGCGCCGCTCGCCGTGCTGCTCACCTATGTCGTTGTGTTTCTGAGATGCCACCGACGCCGGGACGTGCTGGATTTTAGTGAACGAAGCTGACGGCTTTCGCGAAAGACTCAACCCATCGCACGCGCTTGTCGTCGCCCGGCTCGACCGGGCGATCCAGTACGCCGCGGCGTCTCGGCTCTATCGCTGGCGTCTCTGGAATACTGGGTCGCCCGGTCGAGCCGGGCGATGACGGCGGTGTGTGTGCGCATCGCAATCACTCCAATCAGGAAGTCAGCGCGCACCTCTACTTCACCGCATCCTTCGCCGCCGGCGCATCTTTCTTCTTGGCATCCTCAGCCGGCTTCTTCTGCGCCGCCTGCAAATCGTCGACCGTCTTCTGCAGGCTGACGACCGCGCTCTTCAGGCCGTCGATCTGGCGGTTGGCGGCGTCGAGTTTCTGTTGATGGACGGCACCGAGCCGGGTGATCGTCTTCATCAGGAAATCGACATTGCTCTGCAGGCAGCTGGTGCGCCGCTCCATGGTCTTTTCGACGGTGCAGATCTCGATGCCGGGAACGTCCTGGGCATAAGCGGGCGTCAGGAGATGGGGCGCGATGACCATCGACGCGACGAGAGCGATCCGGCCGATCATTGAAATCCTCATTCAAAAGTGGATGTCGCGGTCAATTTGTCGCGAGATGGAACCAGTCACCGAGGTTACCATACTGAAACCTCATTCGCGCGTTGAGGTTTGCGCGGAACACCCCACCTGAGGCAAGCGACGGCGCTGGCGCGGCTCCGGAACCGCGGCGCCAGTGTGTCACTGAGGGAGAATCACTGGATGGCAACACGCGAACGACGGCTGGCCGAGTTCAATGGCAATGGCGAACCGCCGCCGGATCAGCCGGTTCAGGTGCTTTGCGAGGATCACAGCGGCACCTATCAACTGCCGTTCGCCTGCCGCTTCGTCGATGGCGCATGGCGCAACAACGATTCCGGCGGCGCCGTCGAGGCCACCGTGGTCGGCTGGCGCCTGCCCGCTGCCGGCGGCATTCGCGCCCGGTCCTGAGACCGGCTCGCTGTGCCACAATGCGACGGCGCCAGCGCATTTCTTAAGCTTTGGAACGTGGTGGGAACGAATCGCGCCCGAATCAGCGGTTCGGGCCTGTAGCCTCCTGTTCACGGCTAGATATCGGCTGGAATGTGATGCGGCGCACCACATGCAGCACGATCACAATCGGCCGCAGCCAGCGGCCGAGCACAAAGGTTAATTCCTCCGGGGATGACATGGCGCTACTCCCTTGGTCATGAAAATCACATTCGAAACGGCGCCCGCATCATTCGTATAAATACCCGACCGGCTTTCCTTCGGTACGCAGCGGACGAATGTCCTTCCGCGTAATGATTTGACCAGCCAGGCCGTCAATTTCGTCACGCTGTGTCGGCGTCCAACTGCGAAGATTCTCCATGCCTTTCAGCAGGCCGAGCCGAAGGATCTGGGTATTCTCGCCGACCCCTGCGAGCGTGATGGTGTTCTTGCCGGCCGTGACCGTATCGCCGGTCGCAAGCTCGAAATGCTCGCCCGCGCCGTTGTTGAATTCGGCCGTGCCGCGAATGACGCGATAGATGACAACCTCGCCCTTATCGAGAAAGGCGGTATCCGTTGTGGCTGACGTGCTCTTCGGCAACAGCGACTGGCCACGCGGGTCGGTCGCGATGATGTGTCCAGTGGTCAGCCGGCCGCTCGGAATCTCGATTCCGATATCGCGCACATAAACAGGCCCGGCGGATTTGACAGGGCACCCCGCCGGCAGCGGCTTGTAGAGCGCTTCAAGCTCCAGCGGGTCCTGCAGCCAGAAAGCGGCGCCGGACGGGCGGTCATGCAGCGGATGGCTCCAGGCCACGCGCGGTGTTTCCGCCTCGTTGATCTGATCCGGACCCACCACCGTCGGGTTGGGGAAGGTCGTGGGATCGGTAATGAAGCCTTCGAGAAACTTGCCGGAATAGCCCATGGAAATCGGATCCGGCACCACCGTCTGCGCCGTCTTCAGGTTCTCTTCCGTGGACAGCCCCGCCCAGGTGTAAAACAGCTGGCGATGCACGATCGCGCTCTGCAGAATCACCGCACCGGGGCCGACATAGTAAACCCGGCCATCGTAATCGAAGGTGAACACGCCCGACGTGACCAGCACGAGCTGGTAACCGCCCGGCGGCAGGTGAAGATGGAAATCGGTGGGGCCGGTATCGGGCAGGTAAATCGGCAGGTTTGTCGAGACCTCGTGGAGGAGGAAGGTTTCGTTGTTGGCATGAAAACCTTCGTTGGCGCGATTGTACAGCGCCTGCGGCCGATACGTCGCCTCGTGCGTCGCATTCCGGTCGCGATCGATCGCCACGAAATTCCTGGTGTTCAGGCGGAGGGCATCGCCGTTCGGGCGGGTAAGGCCGGACGCTTTGGAATCGATCGCGGCATGCACGTTCATGACACCCTCCAATCCGAGTATTTCGCGCGACCGGGCGAGGCGTCCAAATTTTCGGCAGCGCCGCGTCGTCGCGTTCACAGCTTCATGGTGCTATGCGAAATTCGCGCCAGCCGCGTTGCACCGCGGCAAAAATCGATTGCAACCGCCGCCGATGCGTTGAAGCCGTTGGACCGATACCGAAATTCGAGTTGGCGATTCTTTGCCGCGCGGTTCGCCAGCTTGGCGACGCCGGCCGTGCAACGGCCCCGCATGGCAGCATGTTGAGCAAATCGTGCCCTAGACCAGCGCCCGGCAAACAGGCAATGGGGCGCGCCGACTGCCTAATATTCGACCTCGAGCTCCTCGATGTCGGCGGGCTCGGCCCGAGCCGCCTCGATCCATTCCTGCATCTCGGGCAGCGCCATGATCATGTCGGCATAGGCCCGAAGCCTCGGCTCCAGCTTCACGTCATAGGTCATGAAGCGGGTCACTACCGGCGCATACATCGCGTCCGCCATGCTGCGTTCGCCGAACAGGAACGGCCCGCCGGACTCGGCAAGGCATTCTCGCCAGATGGTGCAGACCCGGTCGATATCCGATTGGGCGCGCGACCAGACCTTGAACCCGGGGAAGTGACCTTTCAGGTTGACCGGCAGCGATGCGCGCAGCGTGGTGAACCCCGAATGGATTTCACCGCAGATCGAGCGACAATGCGCCCGTAAAATGCGGTCATCCGGCAAAAGCCCGGCATCCGGCTGGACCTCGTTGAGATACTCGGCGATCGCCAGCGTATCCCACACGATGGCGCCGTCGTGGCGCAGGCACGGCACCAGGATCGATGACGACAGCAGCAGGATCTCGGCCCGCGCCGACGCATCGTCGGGGGCAGTGACGATTTCGTCGAACTCCAGCCCGGAAAACTTCGTCAGCAGCCAGCCGCGCAGCGACCAGGACGAATAGTTCCTGCTGCTGATGGTCAGTGTCGCTTTCGCCATATGGCTTTTCCTTCACGCCTGAACGTCCGCCAAGGCCATGCGCGTACTGCTTTGCCCAGGCCTTTCAGCCGCAAAGTGCCCATGGTCCATGCCTCGCGCGTTTTGTTCAGCAAGCGACGTGCCAGTTTACCCGGCCGTTCGACTCCGCCTTGGCTTCGATATTGCATAGCGATATGGGCGAGGGCGTTTCCGGATGAAGTCGATGATGTATCAAGCCTATCAGAACCACATGGACCTGACGGCGCCATGGCGGAGCGGGGCCGCGTCGGCGCTGAGATACCTCAACCTCGTGCCGCAAGGCGGCTCCGACAAATTGTTCGGGCGGCTCGCCGCCGCCCTCGAGCTGATCTCGCGCACCTCGCTCACCTATTCCCGCCCGGCCTACGGCATCGACAGGGTGATGGTAGGCAATCAGGAATTGGAGGTGACGGAGGAAGTCGTCTACGCGACGCCGTTCGGCTCGCTGCTGCATTTCAAGAAGGAAAATTCGCCGGAACAGCCGCGCATGCTGCTGGTGGCGCCGATGTCCGGGCACTTCGCGACGCTGCTGCGCGGCACCGTGAAAACCCTGCTGCAGGACCACGACGTCTACATCACCGACTGGCACAATCCGCGCGACATTCCGCGCGAGCATGGCAAGTTCGGCCTCGACGAATACACCGAGCACCTCATCACCTTCATGGATCAACTGGGCCCGCGCGCGCACATGGTGGCGATCTGCCAGCCGTCGGTGTCGGCGCTGGCGGCCGCAGCCATCATGTCGGAGGACAATCACCCCGCCCGTCCGGCGACCCTGACGCTGATGGCCGGCCCGATCGACACCCGCATTCTGCCCACCAAGGTCAACGAGTTCGCCAAGAGCAAGCCGATCAAATGGTTCGAGGAGAACCTGATCAACTACGTGCCGTTTCAGTGCAAGGGCGCATTCCGACAGGTCTATCCCGGCTTCGTGCAGCTCACCGCCTTCGTATCGATGAACCTAGAGCGCCACATCAAGTCGCATATCGATCTCGCCCAGCATCTCGCCAAGGGCGAGACCGAGAAGGCCGAGGTGATCAAAACCTTCTACGACGAATATTTCGCCGTGATGGACCTGCCGGCGGAATTCTACATCGAAACCGTGCGCGACGTGTTTCAGGAACACCTGCTGCCGCAGGGCAAGATGACCTACAAGGGCCGGCCGGTGAACCCGGCCTCGATCAGGCGCATGGGCCTGATGACGGTGGAAGGCGAGAAGGACGACATCTGCTCGATCGGCCAGACCCTGGCGGCGCAGGACCTCTGTACCGGCGTGCGCGCCTATCGCAAGGTGCATCACATGCAGGCCGGCGTCGGCCATTACGGCGTATTCTCGGGAAGGCGCTGGAACAACGAAATCTATCCGCTGCTGAGGGATTTCGTGCATGTGAATTCATGAGGTGAGACAGTGCCTCTTACCTTTCCCGCAAGCGCACCGCGATTGCCGAAACGTCGCGGCACGCCTCAACGTGAGCGACCTCTCGGCCATCCGGGCCCGTTACCCCATCTACCGCACCGACCCCGGAAGACTCCTATTTTGGACAATTACCGCGCTCGACGCAGTCGCGTTGCTTGCCCCCGCCCCACTTTTGCTTCTGCTGATCCGTCGACTGGGCAAAAGCCTGGGACAAGGTCAGCCCGATGAATGCGGTGAACAGAAGTAAACTGATTGCCTTGCGCACGTTGTCTCCTCCCTGCTCTTGTTGCAGGGCCGACATTACCTTCTTTTCCACGATCTCCAAGATCCAAACGGGCCCGGTCGGGCGTTTGATCCAGCGAGGCGTCGCCGGGTTTCATGGCCGGTACGCGCGCTATGTCGTCGTTCGAAACCGCGACAAATAGTGCAGGCCGATCACCGCGACCAGGAAGGTGAACCACATCGGATCGGTGCGATCGAGGAAGTAGCTTTCCAGCGAGGCGATGTAGATTCCAAACAGCCAGATCCGCAGAAACAAGTTGGCCAGCGGCGTCGGCGCGCCGTGCGCCGCCGCGCGGTGATAATTCCGGAGCGGGATAATCACCAGAATGGAGATCACCAGCAACAGGCCGGGGATGCCTAGCGCCAGCGCGGAATCCAGATAGCCGTTATGGCTGTGCGACGCGATCAATACCCAATTATCGATGGCCTCGCCGGTATCGATCTCCTTCACGTAGTCGCTGCCCCAGAACGCGAAATAGCCATAGCCGAAGAACGGCTTCTGGGCGATCGACGCGAAAGCGAAGCGCCAGACCTCGTTGCGTCCGGTGAAGCTGGCGTCGAAAGGAAGCAGGCTGGCGACGGACGCCAGCGCCGGACTGACGACGGCGCCAACGCTCATGAGGTTGAGAACAATCAGGGGCGCCAGGCAAAGCACCGCCCGAACCCTGAAGGTCCTTGCCGCCGAGACCAGCGCGGTGACCGCGAAGATGATCAGGCAAAGCGCGGTCGAGCTCTTGCCTGCGGCGAAGAACAGGAAAACAACCGAAAGGACGATGACCAGCGGCCCGACCAGTGCGGCGCCCGACCGCGTCAGATAGACCCCGACAAAGATCAGCATCACCATGACGGCGGACGCCGTGTTCTTGTGGTCGAAGACGCCGCGCCAGTCACCGGCCAGATGATATTCCCAGACGTCGGTGGCCTGGTGAACCGCCAGATGCGGCGTCATCATCACCCCGAAATAGCAGACCGCCAGAAACGACAGCGCGGCGACGCCGAGCCACCTGTTCAATTCGCGCGCGGTCGACGGCAGCAGCAGCAGCGTTGCCGCAACCACGAACACGCAGAGCGTAAGGACAAATCGCTGCGTGGAGGCCGAGGGGTCGCGCGACATCACGAGATTGATGCACATCCAGCAGCCGAACAGGATGTAAGGCGTCGACACGAACGAACGGAGCGCTTCCGCATGCCTGTGCGTCACCAGCACCAGCGAGAGCACGGCGAGAAACCCGAACAGCGCGTAGGTCGTGCCGCGTCCAGTGGCGCCATCGCCCGCCGTCGGGTTGCCGAGATCGGCGAAGGGCTGCAGTGAAATCCAGACCAGCAGCAGCACTGATATGAACAGCGCGCCGCGCAGGATCTGCACGACCGGAATACGACCGACATAGAGCGCGATCGGCGACTCGACCCAGAGGCTGGACAGCCTGTTCACGGCAGGACTCGCATTCGGTCGGTAGCGGCAATCACAGCAACTCGTCCTGATCGGTAGGCGCCTGGAGCAATGCGCGTGGCCTGAATTATAGAGCAGCCGGTCGTAGTGGCGTCGCAATATTCCGAAACCGGTTAACCGGTTGCTCTTAACCATTCCGCCCGCGCTGGACCGGATATTGCAATCATCAACGCATGACCTGATCTCGTGACGGAACATGTGGAGCAAATGGCAATACAGTCGAGTTTCCGCGGCAATTTCACCATGAGCGGCGAGAGCACCGCCGGATCTGGCCGTTTCGGCACATCCGGGCTGTCCGAAGTGTCCGATTTTGCGACGAAATACCGCGCCGATATCGACGGCTTGCGGGCGCTCGCCGTCGTTCCGGTGCTGCTCTATCACGCCGGCATTCCGGGCTTTCCCGGCGGCTTCGTCGGCGTCGACATCTTCTTCGTCATTTCAGGGTATCTGATCTGCGGCATGATCGATGCGGACATCCGCAACCGGCGATTCTCGCTGGGCGACTTCTACAAGCGCCGGATGCTGCGCATCCTGCCCGCGCTGTTCGTCATGTTCCTGGTCACCAGCGTGTTCGCCTATCTCTATTTCCTGCCCGTCGAACTCGAGGATTATGCCAGGAGCCTTGCCAGCGCCCTCGGCTCCGTCGCCAATATCTACTTCGCCGGCACCGCGGGATATTTCGATGCACCCGCCGAGACCAAGCCGCTGCTGCATACCTGGTCGCTCGGCGTGGAAGAGCAGTTCTACCTCATCGTTCCGCTGTTGATGCTGCTGGTCTGGCGCGCCGCACCCAGGCAGGCCAGGCTGCTGTTCGCCATTGCCGCGGCCTTGTCCTTTGCCGCAGCGATCGCGGTCAGCTTTCGAAACCCCACCTTCGTATTCTACCTGGCGCCGTTTCGCGCATGGGAACTGGCGCTCGGCGCGCTGCTGGCGATCGGGTTCTTTCCGGCGCCGCAAACCGCGTTTGGCAAGAATGCCTGCGGCGCGGCAGGGATGCTGCTGCTGCTCGGCGCCATCTTCCTCGGCTCGCCGTCGGCGCCGCTGCTGCTGATGATTTCGCTCGCCAGCATCGGCTCTACGCTGGTGATCGCTTCGAGCGAGGGCGGCGTTTCGGCGATCGGCAGGCTGCTGTCGCTGCGGCCGGTGGTCTTCATCGGCCTGATCTCCTATTCGCTCTATTTGTGGCATTGGCCGCTGATCGTCTTTCAGCGCACGGATCAACTGCTGCTGCCGGATTCATCCGGCGTCGCGGCCAAACTGGCGCTGGTGGCGCTCTCGGTCGGAATCGCCTTCCTGTCGTGGAAATTCGTCGAAATGCCGTTCCGCAGGGCCAGGACGGTTTCAAAAAGCATGGTGTTCGGCATCGCCTCGATGGCGACGGCTTCTGCCGTGGCGCTATGCGGCCTGGTGCTCTTCGTCAAAGGCGCGCCGTTCCGCTTCCCCGAACGGGTCGTCGCGATCGCATCCTATCTCGCCTACGATCCCTCCCAGGCGTTCCGCTCCGGCCAATGCTACCTCGCGACCAACCGCCAGCATCTCGATATCGAGACCTGCATGACCACGGACGCCAGGCGGCCCAATTATCTCCTGGTCGGAGACAGCCACGCCGCGCACCTGTGGTCCGGCCTGTCGGCCGCCATGCCGGCCGTGAACATCCTGCAGGCTACCGCCAGCGCCTGTCGCCCGGCCGCAATGTCGGTCTCGCCGCTGGACACGCGCGCCTGTCCACGACTGATGCAGTATGTCTTCAGCGACTTCCTCGTGAACAACCGGGTCGACAAGGTCCTGCTGTCCGCGTCGTGGAAGGACGAGGATATCGCTGGCTTGTCCGAGACGATCGAGACCCTGACGTCGAGGGGGTTCGACGTCGTCGTGCTGGGGCCGATCGTCGAGTATGACACGCCCCTGCCGCGGCTGTTGGCCGACGAAATCCTGCGCAACAGTCCTTCGATCGCGAGCCGCACCCGCACCGCCGGAATCCGCGAGCGCGACCGCGAGCTCGGCCGGATCGCCGCCGCCAAGGGCGCGACCTATCTTTCGGTCTACGATGCGGTTTGCCGCGACGGCCAGTGCGATGAATTCGCCGAAGGCGACATTCCCCTGCAATTCGACGCCGGCCACCTCACGGCACAGGGCTCCGTGGTGGTGGGACGAAGACTATCGACCGGCCTGGCCGGGCAACTGGCGAGGGCCGACAATGTCGTGCGCTGACCGTGCGCGCACGCTGCGGGCGCTTCTGGGAGCCGCTACCGTCGCGGCGATCCTGGCGCTTGGTGGCGCAGGCCCGGCCTATGGCCAGACGAGCGCCGCGCGCATGCCCGCGAAATTTGCCGGCGCGTTCGTCAACTGGGGGCCCGATGGCCGCGAGAAGACGTTGCAGGTCTGGGAAAAATGGCTGAACCAGAAGCCGTCATCGGTGCTGGGCGTCGACTTCTACGCCCAGTCGACCTGGGAGGATTATTCCAAATTGAGCTGGGTGCCGGGGATCTGGAAGAAGCTCAACCCGGCGCGAAACGTGGTGTGGTCGGTGCCGCTGACGGTGAAGGGAACGCCGCTCGCCGATGTCGCTGGAGGCCTGCACGACGCCGCCTTCGAGGCCGCCGCCAGGGCGATCGCCGAGAACCAGCCGAACGCCATCATCCGGCTCGGCTGGGAAATGAATCTGGTCGACTCGCCGTGGTTCGCCAAGGGCCAGGAGGCGGACTACATCGCCGCCTTCCGCCGCGTGGTCGGAATTTTCCGGCGGCACTCGGACGGCTTCAAATACGACTGGTGCCCGGGCTGGGGGCTGCAGGAGCTGCCGGCCGATCTCGCCTATCCCGGCGACGACGTGGTCGATTACGTCGGCCTCGACGTCTACGACTACAAGCATGAGGGCTCGGCGCAGGAACGCTGGGACACGCACTACCTGAAGGCGCCGTTCGGCCTGCAATGGCACCGCGACTTCGCCGCCCGGCACGGCAAGCTCATGAGCTACCCGGAATGGGGCGTCGGCCAGTTCGGCGACAATCCCTTCTTCATCCAGCAGATGCGCGACTGGTTCGTGCAGAACCAGGACAAGATCGCCTATGCCGCCTATTTCGACGTCGACGGATTATGGCCGACGCAGATCGACAACAACCAGTTTCCGCAGTCGCAGAAGCTGTTCCGGAAGCTGTTCAAGCACTGATCCGGGATACGGGCGCAGGCGCCTGATCCGGACATGAAGGACTTCAAGGTGGATACCATCCGGCTGTTGATCAGGCGCGCGGCCTGGCTCTCGATCCTGATCGTGGTGCTGGTCACGCTGGTTCCGATCGGATGGCGGCCTGCCACTGGACTGTCACCGAACATCGAACGGTTCTGCGCGATGGCGGCGGTCGGCGCGCTGTTTGCCGCGGCCTATCCCCGGCGCTTCTGGCTGATCGTGCTGACGCTGTCGCTGACCGCTGCGATGGTCGAGCCGCTGCAGTTCATCGCGGCCGGCCGTCATCCCAGCCTCCGCGACGTGGAATTCAAATCGCTGGGCGTGGCGATTGGCGCCGTGCTGGGCTATGCGGTCGCTTCGGTCACCGGCTTGACGCCCGGGCCGACGGAGCCGGCGCCGGAAGGGACGTAATTGACCATCAAGCGGCGCGCACCGTATCGAGAAACTTGCCGACCTCGAGCTTGAGGCGATTGCTTTCGCCGGACAGCGACTGCGCCGAGGAAAGAACCTGGGCGGAAGCCGAACCGGTGTGGCGCGCGCCATTGTTGACGTCGACGATATTGGTGGCGACCTGCGAAGTGCCCTGCGCCGCCTGCTCGACATTGCGGGCGATTTCCCGCGTGGCATCGCCCTGCTGATCGACCGAGGTCGCGATCGTTGCCGCGATCTGCGAGATCCGGCTGATGGTGGTGCCGATCTGCTGGATCGCCACGACCGATTCCTGGGTCGCGACCTGCATCCCGGCGATCTGACTGCTGATCTCGTGGGTAGCGCTGGCGGTCTGCGCGGCCAATGCCTTGACCTCCTGGGCGACCACCGCAAAGCCGCGTCCGGCCTCGCCGGCGCGGGCCGCCTCGATGGTGGCGTTCAGCGCCAGCAAATTGGTCTGCTCCGCGATCGAGGTAATCAGGTCGACCACATCGCCGATCCGCAACGCCGCCTTCGACAGCTCGTTGATGCGCGAGTCGGTGCTCTCCGCCTGACTGACGGCTTCGCCGGCGATCTTGTTGGACTCCTGGACCTGCCGGCTGATTTCGGCAATCGACGCGCTCATCTGTTCGGTCGCGGCCGCAACCGACCTGACGTTCGAGGAGGCTTCCTCGGACGCGGCTTCCACCCTGCCGGACAGCTGCTGGGTCTCGTCGGCGGTGCGGGTCAGACCGGTTGCCGAGGCTTCCAGTTCCGTCGACGCTGAGGAGACCGTCTGCACGATCTCGCCGACCGCGGCTTCGAATTCATCGGCCAGTTTCCGCATCTCGGTTCTGCGCTGGGCATGCACATGCTTCTCCGCCTCCGCGCGTTCGGCGCGCAGCCGGTTGGATTCCAGCATGTTGCTCTTGAAGACCTGCAGCGCTTCGGCCATGTCGGCAATTTCGTCCGAGCCTGAGGTGGCGATCTCGGTGGCGAGATCGCCCGCGGCGACCGATTTCATGCTGTTCTGCAGCCCGACGAGGCGGCGCACCACCCCGCGGCCGACATAGAGCCAGCCGATGACAAGCGCGGTGGCAAGACTGACGAGCGCGAGGCTGATCAGGATAATCCGGCCCTGGCGGATCTCCGCCTCGGATTCACGTACCGCCGATGTCGCCGACGCCTCGCTGCGGGTTCGCAGGCTGGCGACTTCCTTTTCGAACTCCAGCGCGAGCGCACGGTTCTCGACCACCACATTGGTGCCGGTCTTGGCCGCGACCAGCTCCTTCTGCTTCAGTTCGAAGACGTTGCCGGGATCCTTGCCGGTCTTGACCAATTCGGTGACGAGTTTCGAGGTCTCGGCATCCTTGAAGGCGGCCGCGGCCTTTCCGAGACGGCCCGCCGTCGCGGTGAACCGGTCCCTGACCGGCGGCAGCAACTCGAGCGAGGGCAGATCCGCCGCTTCCACGAGGATTCCCAGGATGAGATTGGATTCGGCGCGCAGATCCAGGATGGCCTGCAGCGCCACCAGTTCGTTGTCAGCCAGCGCGGCAAGCGTCTTCTTGACGACCTCGAGGTCCTTGTTGTCGGCCGCCGTCTGCAGGCCGAGGGTCAGGGTGAATCCGGCATCGTCGGCCATCGGCGACAGTTTTTCGGCGAGTTTCTGATGCGACTTGCGAAGGCCCGCGACCAGCGCGTGCTGGGAGTCGGCAATCGCCTGGCGCTCGGCGGCGGACTGCATCAGCCGGTCGAGGTTCACCAGAATACGGTCCGCGGTCTTGTTGAGCCGTGCGGCATCGTCGGCGGCGAGCGCGCCGATGGCCTGCTTGAGATCCTGACGCGCGGTGGTCAAGACCTTGACGGCGTGGTCGCGCTCGGCCTTGTCGGTCGCAGCCAGCAGGCGTGGTGCTGCTGCGGCGACCTCGCCGGCGGCTCTGACCACCTCGGATGCGCGGGTAATTTCGGGCAGGCTCTTTTCGGCGACCGCGCCGAGCGAGCGTCCGAGGCTGTCATAGGAGATCATCGCGCTGCCGCTTGCCAGCACCGTGAGGGCTGCGACGACGCCAAAGGCCATGAACAATCGACCACGAAGGCCGAGGTGATACCACGACGTCGCGGTCTGCATCGTCAATCTCCAGATCGTATCAGTAGTATCAGGTCGTCATTGCGAAATCGGGCCGCGAGCAGCGAGGCCTTGCCCCGCCGCTCGCGTTAGCCTGACGTTACGATCCGGACTTCTGGAGGCGATCGACCGCCTTGAAGCTGCCGTCCGGCTGAATCACGGTGAGGAACACCTGATCCGATCCCCGGTTGCTGGTCGCGCTGTAGCTGAGCTTGAAGCCGCCGAGATCCAGGCTGCCGGCTTTTTGCACGGCCTGGATCAGCGCCGCACGGGTCGGCTCGCCATCGACCTTTTCGAGGCCTGCGATGATCGCGCGGCCGACGAGGTAGCCCTCGAGCGACACGAAGCCCGGCTGGGCGTCGGGAGAAGACGCCTTGAGCGCGGCGTGATAGCGCCCGACCACCGGAATGGCCGCGTCCTTCGGGAACGGAACGACCTGCGTGATGACCACGCCTGCGCCGGCGGGCCCGAGTTCCTTGGCCAGCGCATCGGAGCCGACGAAGGAGATGTTCACGAAGGTGACGTCGAGCTTGATCTGCCTGGCGAGCTTGATGAACTCGGCGGCGGGCTTGTAGGGGCTGATCATGATGACCGCCTGCGGATCGGCCTTCTTGATGGCCAGCAGCGCGGTTTTGACGGCGACCGTGTTGCGCTCGAAGGTGCCTTCGCCGGCGAGCTCCATCTTCCGCTTGTCGAGGGCCTTCTTGACACCGGCCAGGCCGGCCTGACCGAAGGCGTCGTCCTGGTACATGATCGCGATCTTGGTGGCGCCGAGATCCTTGGTCAGATGTTCGACCATGGCTTCGGTTTCCTGGAAGTAGCTGGCGCGAATATTCAGCACCAGCGGCTTGTACGGCTCGCGCAGAAATTCGGCGCCGGTGAAGGCACCGATGAAGGGAGCGCCCGCCGCGGTCGCGATCGGCTGGGTAGCGGCGGCGGTCGGTGTACCGACGGCGCCGGCGAGAGCGAACACCTTGTCTTCCTCGAGCAGCTTCTTGACCGCTTCGATCGACTTGGTCGGCTCGTAGCCGTCATCGACGCTCTTCAGTTCGAGCTTGCGGCCCTTGACGCCGCCGGCCTTGTTGATTTCCGCGAAGGCCGCGTCGAGACCCATCTTCATGCCCTGGCCCAAAGCCGAGGCCGGGCCTTCGAGCGCGGTCGCCTGACCGAACACGATCTTGTCGGCCGAAACGCCGTTCTCGGCGAATGCGGGAATGCCCGTCGCGAGGAGGCCAGCTAGCATGAGGGGGAGCGCGTGGAACGGCGTGGTTCGCATGTGAAACGTCCTTTGAGCGGGGAACGGTCAACCGGACCGGCTTGGGTGATCGCGCACTGCTTGCCATGCAATTGGTGCAATGCTGACCCGCAAGTATGAAAGCCAGACCTTCAGATTTGATTAATTTGGGCACTCCGTAGTGCTACCGAGCTGCAGTCGACTGCAGCGCATTGAGAGCCGTACCTGGACACCGGGAGTAGTCGCCTCTCACGCCACACATCGCGCTGCAGCAAGATGCGAGCGTTTGTGCCGTCGGGCTGCTCAGTTCGCCTGCGTCGCCGGCACCTTGATCTCGGTCGGCAGGATGATCGCCGCCGCGATCACCAGCAGGCACAGCCCCGCGAACGCATGCAGCATGGTGACGAAACCGCCCTGCTCGTACAGCCATGCCACCAGCCCCACCGACGCGCCCGCCGCGGTGAAGCCGATGAAGTAACGCACGGAGTAAGCGCGCGACCGCCATTCCTCGCTGGTGTATTTGCCGACCATGGCGTCGTTGACGGTGACCTGGCCGAACGCGCCCATCACGATGCCGATCGCCGCCAGGATCAGCGGCAGGTTGGACAGCGTCGCCGCCAGATACAGGAACGGCGCCAGCATCAGCGACAGCGGCAGCGAGATCGCCTTCAGCGAATAGCGGTCGATCAGCTGGCCGATGGTGTATTGCGTCATGGCGCCGAACACGTAGACGCAGGCCGCGATCACCCCGAGCAGCGCCGGGCTCGCGGTCAAGTCGGCGAGCCGCTCGGCAAACAGCTTTGGCAGCGCCACCGTCACCGCATTGAAGGTGGTGGAGATCGCGATCACCACGATGAACAGCGCCAGAATCACCCGCCACATGTCGGCTTTCGCCACCCGCGCCTGCGCCGCGGCCTGCTTGAAGCCGGAGCGGTCCTCATGCACGACCGTGCGCGCGAAGGCCACGCCGATCCCGATGGTGACGATGCCCGGCACGATGAAGGCCCAGCGCCAGCCGAGATACTGGCCGATCACGCCGGTGACCAGCGCCGACGACGCCACGCCGAGATTGCCCCAGACCCCGTTCAGCCCCATCTCGCGGCCGAGTCTGTCGGCGTAGGACACGATCATGGCGGTCCCGACCGGGTGATAGATCGAGGCGAACAGGCCGATCGCCAGCAGCGCAGCACCAAGCTGCAGCGGGGTCTGCACCAACCCGACCGCGATCATCGACAGCCCGATGCCGGCAAAGAAGATCACCATCATGTGGCGGCGGCTCCAGCGGTCGCCGAGCCAGCCGGTCAGCAGCGATCCCGCGCCGAAGGCGACGAAACCCGGGGTCGCATAAGGCAGCAGTTCCGAATAGGCCATGCCGAGCGCCGGCCCCATCACGATGATGGCGGCGGCGAAGATCAGCATCGAATAATGATCGATGAAGTGGCCGGCGTTGACGAAGCCGATTACCCTGGCGGGGCTGTTCATTGGCGAATCCCGACTTTTCCTGACATAGGTTATAGGGTGTTGTGCTGACGGGATGTCGCCAATGAATATCGCCGAAAAGCCAATTGCCGCCATCAAGGGGCGCCGCATCTCGACCGGCGACGGCCTCCATTTGATCGCGAACCACTACCGCAAGGGCACCCGGCTCGACACCCACATGCACCGCGAGGCCCAGCTGGTGTACGCCGCCCGCGGCACCATGCAGGTGACCACGCCGAAGGGCCGCTGGCTGGTGCCGCCGGACCGCGCGGTGTGGGTGCCGGCGCGGTCCGAACACGCCATCGACGTGCTGCAGGATATCGACATGCGCACGCTGTATTTCGACCTCGCCTGGCTCGCGCGCGAAGACCGCAGCGCCAGCCTCGATGCCGAATTCGTGGTGCGGGTCTCGCCCTTGCTGCACCAGGCCATCCTCGCGCTGTTCGACGGCCGCAACGACTCCGATCGTACCGCGCTGCTGATAAGACTCGTGATGCTCGAACTGCACCAGGCCGAGGACTCCGCGACCTTCATTCCGCTGCCGCGCGAACCGCGCTGCCGTCGCGCCGCCGACATCGTGCTCGGCGATCCCACGGGTTCGCATGAGATCGAGGCGCTGGCGCGTGAAGTCGGCACCTCGGCGCGCACCCTGTCGCGGCTGTTCGCCTCGGAAACCCAGCTCAGCTTCAAGAGCTGGTGCCAGCGCGCCCGCATTGCCGCGGCGATCGAAAAGCTGTCGGTCGACGCCACCCTCTCGGTCAAGCAACTCGCCGCCGACCTCGGCTACGCCAGCGTACCGGCATTTTCACACGCGTTCCGGCAGGTGACGGGGAAGACGCCGACGGAGTTTGCGGAGAAGGAATGAGGGGCAGTAGGGCGGATCAGCGTAACCCGCCGTCATTGCGAGCGCAGCGAAGCAATCCATCTCGCCACACAAAGAAAGAATGGATTGCTTCGTCGCATCCGCCTTCGCCCGAAGGCGGGCTTCGGCGGACAACAGCGCTCCTCGCAATGACGGCGCTGAAACTCCGGTGATCTGCCCGCAGGCGTCGAGCGCGGTGTCACGGATTGAAGCAGGTCGGGTAGTACTCGTTCTCGTCCAACCTGATAGTTGCTACGAGCTAGAGCGCTGCCCTCAGGTCGGCCAACGTCACCATCAGCGTCATCGGCTCGAGCGGCGATTCCGAAAGACCGAGTGCCAGGTAGAACGCCTTGGCTTCGTCGGAGATGGCATGCACCAGCATGCCGCGGATGCCTATCGTTTCGGCCGCCTGCATGACGCGCAACGCGCTGTCGCGGAACAGCGCGCGTCCGATGCCCTGCTTGTGCCAGGACTGATCGACGGCGAGCCGCCCGAGCACGGCTACCGGAATCGGTTCCGGCATATTGCGCCGGAAACGACTGGGGGCCGCCGCCGCGCTGACGGCGCCGGAGGCGAGCGCGTAGTAGCCAACGACAATATCATCGGCGCAAATCACAAAACTGCGCGAAGCTCCGCTGGTCTGGTTGGCGCGGGCACGACGCCGGAGCCAATCGTCGAGGATGGGGACACCCGAATTGAAGGCTCCGAACTGATGATGGTCGGCCAGCGGCGCGGGCGCGCTCAGCGTCACCCGCGGTCCCACGGCGCTTTCGTCCGCATGGTACGGCGCAGGCGATCATTCGGCTGCGGCGGGGCATCAAGCCGCTTCAGAAATTCGGCGTAGGCCTTTGAGCTGACGCTGAACACCGTGCGATCCAGCAACGCATCCTCCGCAGCACGGCGGGCGGCCTCCAGAACGAAGTCGGTGCGGTTCTTGCCGGCAAGCTGCGCGGCACGGTCGATCAATCCGCGCAATTCCGGCTTGATGCGCAGGTTGAGCGTACCGCGTGTGATTGTCGGCTTCGGTGTCGTGGCCATACCCCAATATACCATGATGTAATGTCATTGTCATTACAAATTGATTGCGCTTTGACCTGCCATTCCCTGCGGCCCGCCGCAACAAATCGACCCGACGGGCAATCACTTCTGTTTATCGTAATTGCTGTCAAGCCCCTTGCGCAAAAATATTTCTGTTTTCCAGAAGTGGAAACTGGTCTATATCTTTTCGCATCCCGTCCCATCAAGAGGGGCGTTGCGCAACGTACCGGCGCGGGGCGGGGAATGCGGTGGACGGGGATGGCGCGACTGACGAGGGCGCCTGAAGCGGACGGCGAAGTCGTGTGGTCCCGACACCCCAAGGGCTGGTGTCAAGTTCCCGGGTTCTCCGGGGGCGACGGTGGCAAAAGCGCAGGGCTCACCGAGGAGAGCATGTATAAGCCGTAAACCGCCGCGCAGGGAAAGTCGGATGTTTCCGCTGGACCTGTATGCTCGTGTGCGCTTTTCGTGCAACTTTTGCACACGAGACCGCGGGTGCAGCGCGCATCCGGCTTTCCCTGCGCCCTTTGATAAAAGAGGGCGTGACGTGAACGGGCAAACCTCGGGCGACATGCGCCGCGAGATCGCGAAGGTGTGTTTGATCTGTGGTCTGTGGAAGGTTTCTAATCTTGCAAGCGAAATCTCTCATCCGTCGTCCCTGCGTTCGCAGGGACCCATACGCTGCGGCTTCTCGATTGCACTCAGGCATCAGACACCTTCTTCAAACCACAACCGCTGGTGGTTATGGGTCCCTGCGCCCCGTGCGCAATTGCGCACTAGGCAGGGACGACGACTGCCTGGGGAGCGGCGCCGACATGACACCTTATTACTCACTCACATCAGCTTGATTGTGATCCCCTCTGTCATAAATCCCGTGTAGCATTCGCATTCAATCAGGATTCGACCGCCCGCCATGAGCAGCAACGCCTTCTTCTCCGACCTTCTCGCCTCGATTTCCGAGCGCGGCCGCACGTTGCTTCGCCGCGGCGGGGCGCCGGATG
>NZ_JAURXB010000040.1 GCF_030654605.1 Bradyrhizobium sp. | reverse complement strand
CGATTCGCTATACGGCCGGATGGGTGGGCTGCGGCAAACTGTGCCACAGTTTTGGCAACGCTGATTCGGCCGGTTGCGACCCTTGTGGCGGCGCCGATTGATTGAAATCGTTGTTTTCACTGGATTTGACGCCAGCTCCCGGCCACCCCGGATGCTGGCTTGGCGGGGGGAGGTATCGGCACATGCGGAGCGCGTCGGGAGGCCCCCGCGTCTTGCTGAGACGGCTCCGCGAAACCATGGCGGAGCAGGTCTCCGCCCAGGAGCGCCTGGACAAGATCGTGGTGCTGATCGCGGCCAACATGGTGGCCGAGGTCTGCTCGACCTATGTGCTGCGCGTCGACAACACGCTGGAACTCTACGCCACCGAAGGCCTCAACCGCGACGCCGTCCACCGCACCGTGCTCCACTCCCATGAGGGCCTGGTCGGCCTCGTCGCCAGCGAGGCGAACCCGCTCAATCTGAGCGACGCGCAAACCCATCCGGCGTTCTCGTTCCGCCCGGAGACCGGCGAAGAAATCTATCACTCCTTCCTCGGCGTGCCGATCCTGCGCGCCGGCAATACGCTAGGCGTGCTGGTGGTGCAGAACCGCGCCAAGCGCACCTATGTCGAGGAAGAGGTCGAGGCGCTGCAGACCACCGCCATGGTGCTGGCGGAGATGATCGCCTCGGGCGAATTGTCGGCGCTGGCGCAGCCCGGCGCGGAGCCCGCGGCGCGCCACTCGGTGCACAAGACCGGTGCGGTGCTGTCCGACGGCATAGCGCTCGGCCATGTCGTGCTGCACGAGCCGCGCGTCGTCATCACCAATTACATCGCCGAGGACCTGCCGAAGGAAATCAAGCGGCTCGATGCGGCACTGGCGAAATTGCGCGCCGACCTCGACCGCATGCTGGAGCGCGGCGACGTCGCCGAAGGCGGCGAGCACCGCGACGTGCTGGAAGCCTACCGCATGTTCGCCAACGATCACGGCTGGTCGCACAAGCTGCACGAGGCGGTCGCCACCGGCCTCACCGCCGAGGCCGCGGTCGAACGCGTGCAGTCCGACACCCGCGCGCGCATGCTGCGCTCCACCGATCCTTATCTGCGCGACCGCCTGCACGATCTCGAGGACCTCGGCCATCGCCTGATGCGGCAGCTGGTGGGACGCGACCACGCGCCGTCGCGGGAACAATTGCCCGAAAACGCCATCCTGATCGCGCGTGCGATGGGTCCCGCCGCGCTGCTCGACTACGATCGCAAGCGCTTGCGCGGGCTGATCCTGGAGGAAGGCACCGCCAATTCCCACGTCTCGATCGTGGCGCGGGCGCTGGGCATTCCCGCGGTCGGCGAAATACCGAACGCGCCCGGCATTGCCGACCCGGGCGACGCCGTCATCGTCGACGGCACCTCGGGCTCGATCTACATCCGCCCCTCGGCCGAAATCGAATCGGCCTATGCGGAACGGGTGCGGTTTCGCGCCCGGCGGCAGGCGCAATATCTGGCGCTCCGCGACCTGCCCTGCGTCACCAAAGACGGCCAGCCGATCGAGCTCATGATCAATGCCGGCCTGATCATCGACCTGCCGCATATCGACGACACCGGCTCGGCCGGCATCGGGCTGTTCCGCACCGAGCTGCAATTCATGGTCGGCCAGAGCCTGCCGCGGACCAGCGACCAGCTGGCGCTGTACCGCGCGGTGCTGGACGCCGCAGGTACAAAACCGGTGACTTTCCGCACCCTCGACATCGGCGGCGACAAGGCGCTGCCCTATATGGAAACCGTGGTCGAGGAAAACCCCGCGCTCGGCTGGCGCGCGATCCGGCTCGGCCTCGACCGTCCCGGGCTGCTGCGCGGCCAGATCCGTGCGCTGCTGCGCGCCGGCGGCGGCCGCGCGCTGCGCATCATGTTTCCGATGATTTCCGAAGTCGCCGAATTCGATCTCGCCAAGGGCATGGTCGAGCGCGAACTGACCTATCTGCGCCAGCACGGCCACGCGCTGCCGGAACGCATCGACGTCGGCACCATGGTGGAAGTGCCGGCGCTGCTCTACCAGCTCGACGAACTCCTGAAGAAGGTCGATTTCGTCTCGGTCGGCTCCAATGATCTGTTCCAGTTCCTGTTCGCGGTCGATCGCGGCAATGCCAAGGTCTCCGAACGCTTCGACACCATGTCGGCGCCGATCATGCGGGCGTTGCGCGAGATCGTCGTGAAGGCCAATGCGGCGAAGAAATCCGCGTCGCTGTGCGGCGAGATGGCCTCCAAACCGCTCGGCGCGCTGGCGCTGATCGCGCTGGGCTATCGCTCGCTGTCGCTGTCGGCCACCGGACACGGTCCGGTCAAGGCGATGATCCTCGAGCTCGACGCAAAAAAAGCCGAGGCCATGATGGCGCCGCTGCTCGAAGCGCCCTCCGGCAGCGTGTCGATCCGCGAAAAGCTGACGGCATTCGCCGAGGCCGAGGGGCTGTCGTTGTAGCGAGGCTCTGTCCCGCTTGAACGAAACGCTTTTCAATTCGAGACCTGACCATGTCGATACTCCCCGAAGCCAAACTCGATATCCTGCTGGCGCATCACGCTTCGCTCGAGTCCCAGTTGCTCAGCCAGATGAGCTCGGAAAATTACGTCAAGCTCACGCGTGAGCTTTCCGAACTCAATCCGCTGATCGACGCCGTCAAAACCTACCGCGCCGCCAATGCCGAGTTGGCCGGCATCGACGCGCTGATATCAGACCCCGCCACCGATGCCGAGATGCGCGGCATGGCGGAAGCCGAGCGCGAAACGCTGGTCGCGCGCAGCCTCGAGCTGGCGCAGCAGATCCGCGTCGCGCTGCTGCCCAAGGACGCCATGGACGAGCGCAACGTCGTGCTGGAAATCCGCGCCGGCACCGGCGGCGACGAGGCCGCCTTGTTCGCCGGCGACCTGTTCCGGATGTATGAGCGCTTTGCCGCCCTGCAGGGCTGGAAGGTCGAGGTGATCTCCGCCAGCGAAGGCACCATGGGCGGCTACAAGGAAATCATCGCCGAGATCCAGGGCCGCGGCGCCTTTGCCAAGCTGAAATTCGAATCCGGCGTGCACCGGGTGCAGCGCGTGCCCGACACCGAGACGCAGGGCCGCATTCACACCTCGGCGGCGACGGTGGCGGTGCTGCCCGAGGTCGAGGAGGTCGACGTCGAGATCAAGAACGACGATTTGCGGATCGACACCATGCGCGCGCAGGGCGCCGGCGGCCAGCACGTCAACAAGACCGAATCGGCGATCCGCATCACGCACATTCCGACCGGCATCGTGGTCATGATGCAGGACAGCCGCTCGCAGCACAAGAATCGCGCCTCGGCGATGAACATCCTGCGCTCGCGCATCTACGACGCCGAGCAGCAGCGCATCAACGCGACCCGCGCCGCCGACCGCCGCGAGAAGGTCGGCTCCGGCGACCGTTCCGAGCGGATCCGGACCTATAATTTCCCGCAGGGCCGCGTCACCGATCACCGCATCAACCTGACGCTCTACAAGCTGCCGCAGGTGATCGCGGGCGAAGCGCTCGGCGAACTGGTGGACGCGCTGACCACGGAACATCAGGCCGCCCAGCTCGCCGCCCAGGGTGCGGCGGCGTGAGCCGGACTCGCTATCTCGTCGTCCCTGCGAACGCAGGGACCCATAACCACCGGCGTTGGTTTGGCGAAGGGTGCGTCATCTATCTCGTTTCATCGCGAGCACAACGCGGTATGGGTCCCTGCGTTCGCAGGGACGACGGGTGGATGGATTTAGGCAAGTGACCGAATCCTTCGCCGGACAAACCGTCGATGCCGCGCGGCGCGCGCTCGCCGCGCGCTTCAAGTCCGGCTCGATCGAATCCCCCGGGCTCGATGCGCGATTGCTGGTCGGCGCCGTGCTTGGCCTCGACCTCACCGGCCTGATCTCGGCCGCGGGCCGGCAACTCACCGCGGACGAATCGACAAGCCTGGAGGGGTTCGCGCGCCGCCGCCTCGGCGGTGAGCCGGTCGCGCGGATTCTCGGAGCAAAAGAATTCTGGGGATTGCCGCTGACACTGTCGGCCGCAACCCTGGTGCCGAGGCCCGATACCGAAACCGTGGTCGAACTGGCGCTGGAAATGCTGCGCGCATCCCCTGCTCAAGGTCACCCGTTGCGGATCGCCGACCTCGGCACCGGCTCGGGCGCGATCCTGCTGGCGCTGTTGTCGGAATTGCCGCGCGCGGTTGGGATCGGCACCGACATCAGCGAGGAAGCGCTACAAACAGCCCACAGCAATGCAATCATTCTTGGCCTCGCCGATCGCGCTACCTTCATCGCCTGCGATTATGCGTCCGGTCTGTCGGGCGCCTTCGATCTCGTCGTCTCCAACCCGCCCTACATCCGCTCGGCCGATATCGCCGGGCTCGCCACCGAGGTGCGAAATTTCGACCCGCTTGCCGCGCTCGACGGCGGTCCGGACGGACTTGACGCCTATCGCGCGCTGATTCCGCAGGCAATGCTGCTGCTGGCGCCGCGGGGCGCCCTCGTGGTGGAAGTCGGCCAGGGCCAGCACGGCGATGTCAGGGACTTGATGACGGCGGCGGGGCTGGCGCCGGAGGGGTCCGCCAGAGCCGATCTGGCGGGCATCCGCCGGGCCGTCGGCGGCCGCAAAAAGCCGTCATAAAGCCTGATTGAAAGGCAAAAAAACCCCTTGGAATAT
>NZ_JAURXB010000038.1 GCF_030654605.1 Bradyrhizobium sp. | reverse complement strand
TCGGTTTCGTCGTCGGCTCGCCGGCCTTGAACCAGAACTCGCTGGCGATCCTGGCCTTCGGCGGGCTCAAGCAAAGCGACGTCAAGTCGGTCGAGTTCTCGAGCTACGGCGCGATGTGGAAGGGCCTGCTCAACAACGACGTCGACGCCGCCTTCGCGACCACGATCACCGGCCCCGCCAAGGAAGCCGAGACCTCGCCGCGCGGTCTGGTCTGGCCGCCGCTGCCACATAGCGACAAAGCCGGATGGGAACGGGTGCAGAAGGTAGGATCGTTCTTCTTCCGTCACATGGCGAGCTGCGGCGCCGGCATCGCCAAGGACAAGCCGATTGAAATGGGAACCTATCCGTATCCGATCTTCGTGGTGTACGGAACGCAAGCCCCCGACGCGGTCTATGCCGTCACCAAGGCCATGATCACCGGCTACGACATCTACAAGGATGCCGCCGCCGGCGCGAGCGGGCTCGCCGCCGACAAGCAGACCAAGAAATGGGTGGTGCCGGTTCATCCTGGCGCGGTCAAGGCGCTGAAGGAAGCCGGCCAGTGGAGCGACGACCAGGAGGCGCACAACAACGCGCTGTTCAAGCGGCAAGCGGTGCTGGCGGCGGCATGGGCCGATTTCGGCAAGGCCAGCCCGCCGTCCGACGACAAGGAGTTCCTGGCGGCCTGGATGAAAGCGCGCGCTGCGGCGCTGAAGAAGGCCGGCATGCCGGACGGGTTCGAGGGCTGATCTCTCCTCGCTCCCTTTCACTCGGATTCAACGCCGGCGCGAAAACGCGCCGGCTCATCTTGACGGGATAATTCATGGCTGCCTCAACCTCCGCCGCTTCCGAAGCTCCGGCGGGAAAACGCATCGAGTTCGCCGATCCGCACGGCAGCCTCGCCAATCTGCAGGAGGCCGAAGTCTCGCGGGCGCGAACCCTGCGGGGCGGCTGGCGCTGGGCCCTGATCGTCGCCACCGCCGCGACGATTCTGCTCTGCATCAACCAGCAATTCTCGCTGCGATTCTTCATCGGCTATACCCAGCTCAACACCGAATATTTCTATCTGCTGATCGCGCTGATGCTGCCGTTCACCTTCCTGATCTTTCCAGGCACGGAACGCGCGCCGCTCGATCGCATCCCCTGGTACGACATCCTGCTGTTCGTCCTGACCTTCGGCGCCGCCATCGTGCTGATGAACAGCGTGCGCAAGGCCGCCGAAGCCGGCTGGGAATTCGGCGGCGCACCGACGCCTGTGATCGTCGCTGGCCTGATGATGTGGTTCGTGCTGATGGAAGCCTTGCGCCGCACCGGCGGCTGGAGCCTTCTGCTCAGCGTGCTCCCCTTCACCGTCTATCCGCTGTTTGCCGATGAAAAATGGCTCGGGCCCTTCCGCGGCACCCAGTCGACCCTCGAGCAGGCGACGTCATATCATGTGCTGTCAGGCGAGAGCCTGCTCGGCATTCCGATCCAGGCCTTCGCCGACACCGTGATCGGCTTTCTGGTGTTCGGCACCGCGCTGATGATGACCGGCGCCGGCAAGTTCTTCATCAATCTGTCGTTCGCGATGTGCGGCACCTTCCGCGGCGGCGCCGCCAAGGTCTGCATCTTCGCCAGCGGCCTGCTCGGCATGATGTCCGGCTCGATCATCTCCAACGTGCTGACCGCCGGAACCATGACGATCCCGGTCATGAAGAAGAGCGGCTTCCGCGCTTCCTATGCCGCCGCGATCGAGGCCTGCGCATCGACCGGCGCCGTGCTGGCGCCGCCGGTGATGGGCGCGACCGCCTTCGTGATCGCCCAGTTCCTCAATGTCAGCTACGCCGAAGTCGCGCTGGCCGCGATCATTCCCGCGGCGCTGTTCTATATCGGCCTGTTCATGCAGGTGGACTCCTACGCCGCCCGGCACGGCCTCGAGGGCATTCCGCGCTCCGAATTGCCCAGGGTAATGGATACCATCAAGGACGGCTGGTACTACATCTTCGTCATCGCCCTCCTCGTCGTCATGCTGCTGTACTTCAAGCGGGAGAGCCACGCGCCGTTCTTCGCCACGGCGCTGCTGCTGGTGCTGAACCAGGCGTTCTCCAGGGAGACTCGCTGGAAGTTCACGACGATCAACAAGTTTCTGGAGGTCAACGGCCGTACCTTCGTCGAACTGGTCGGCATTCTCGCCGGCTGCGGCCTCCTGATCGGCGCATTCTCGATGACCGGCGTGGTCTCCAGCCTCGCCAACGACCTGTTGCGGATCGCCGGCGACAACGCCTTCCTGCTGCTCGTGATGTGCGCGTTCACCAGTCTCATCCTCGGTCTCGGGCTGACGACGACGGCCTGCTACATCTTCCTCGCCATCCTGGTGGCGCCGGCGCTGGAAAAGCTCGGCCTCAACAAGATGGCCGTGCACATGTTCATCTTCTACTGGGGAATGCTGTCATCGATCACGCCACCCGTCGCCATCGCCTCATTTGCCGCCGCCGGCATAGCCGGCTCGCCGGCGATGCGAACGGGCTGGGAATCGATGTGGGTCGGCAGCATCATCTATTTCATCCCGTTCTTCTTCGTGCTCAACCCCGCGCTGGTGCTGCAGGGCGCCAGCCCCTATCTCGAAGGGCTCGGCCTGATGGCGCTGGCCGCGTTCGGCACCCTGTTCATCTGCGGCGGCATCCAGGGCTATCAGGCCTTCGTCGGCGATCTCCGGCGTGCCGGGATGCTGGAATGGCCGCTGCGCGTGTTGCTGGTGATCGGCGGATTTGTCGTCGCGACCCCCGGCGGCGGCATCAACCCGCTCTCGCAAATTCAGATCACCAGCCTCGGGCTGGCGATCCTGATACCGACCGTCGCGGTCGCCCTGCTGCTGATGCGCCGGCAGCCTCTTGTCGCGGGGCGGTTGCGCGTTCGCTGATTGCGCGGCAAGACTGGAGGCGATGAAACAACCGCCTCCAGCCTTTGCCGTCGCGCCTTCCGCGCCTTCCTCCTGGGCCTCCTCGAAACCGCCGCTGCTGCGGTTCCTCGACCGCTGCCACGCGGATTTTTCGAAAGAAGCCGGCGGCGCCGTCGCCGACTACATTCCGGAACTCGGCAAGGCCGACCCTGCCCATTTCGGCATCAGTCTCGCCACCCTCGACGGTCACGTCTACGAGGCCGGCGATACAAGCGTCCCCTTCACGATCCAGTCGATGTCCAAACCCTTCGTGTTCGCGCTGGCGCTGGACACGCTGGGTGCTGCGCGGGTCGAGAGCGTGATCGGCGTCGAACCGTCCGGAGATCCCTTCAATTCGATCCGGCTCAATGCCGAAAACCATCCTTTCAACCCGATGGTCAATGCCGGCGCGATCACCTGCTCGAGCCTGATCCGCGAGGCCAAGGGCGACGGCGCGTTCGAATATATCCGCCAGGCGCTCGGCCGCTTCGCCGGGCGCGATCTCGCCGTCGACGAGGCCGTGTTTGCCTCCGAAAGCGTCAGCGGCGACCGCAACCGCGCCATTGCCTATCTGCTGCGCACGTCTCACGTCATCAACCAGGACGTCGGCGCGGTGCTGGAGACCTACTTCCGGCAATGCGCCGTTCTGGTCACGGCGCGCGACATCGCCGTGATGGCCGCGACGCTGGCCAACCGCGGCGTCAATCCCGTTACCGGCGAGCAGGTCATGACCCCCTACGCGATTTCGCGGACGCTTTCGGTGATGACCAGTTCGGGCATGTATGACTACGCCGGCGAATGGATCTATCGCGTCGGCATCCCCGCCAAGAGCGGCGTCGGCGGCGGCATCCTGGCAGCCCTGCCCGCGCGGCTCGGGCTCGGCAGTTACTCGCCGAAACTCGACGGCCACGGCAACAGCGTGCGCGGCATCAAGGTGTGCGAGGCGCTGTCGCAACATTACGATCTGCATATGCTCAACCGCAGCGACGACGCCCGCACCAGCATCATCGCCGACTACGACATCGGCAAAAATCCTTCGCGACGCGACCGCCGCCCGCTTGAACGCAATATCCTCGCCGCGCATCACAGGGATGTCCGCGTCATCGAGCTGGTCGGCACGCTGTCGTTTTCCAACGTCGATTACGTGTCGCGTCAGCTCGCCGCAAAGCCCCGTCCGCAATTCGTCATCTTCGACCTGCATAGGGTGACCTCGATGACGCGCGCCGGCGCTCGCCTGGTGGCCGAGGAATTCCGCGAACTGTCGGTGCACGGCGTCACCGTGATCCTGTCCGGCATCAAGCGGGATTCGCGTGACTGGAAAATGATCGGCGAATGGACCGGCGAACTCTCGAACGTGCGCGACTTCTTTTTGCTCGATGCTGCCATCGAATGGGCCGAGGACCAGGTGGTCTATCGCCATGGCGGCGCCATCGATTTTCACGAGATCACCGAATTGTCCGAGCAGGCGCTGCTGGCGGGGCTGACGCCGGAGGAGCTGACCGATCTGGCTTCGATCGCCTCAGTCCGGACCTATCAGCCTGGCGAAAAGATCGTCACCACGGGCAGCCCCGCAACGTCGCTTTACTTCCTGCGCAGCGGCGCCGTGCACGTCACGCTGTCTGACGGCATCAGGCTGGCGACGCTGACCGCGGGCATGGCCTTCGGCGAAATGGCGCTGCTGGAAACCCACCGCTCCGCCGACGTGCTGGCCGACTTGTCCGCCACGGCCTATGAAATAGCCTTGCGGGATTTCGAGCGCTTCCGCAAACAGCATCCGAGGGCCAGCGAACGGATCATGCGCAACCTCGCCCAACTGCTGGCCGACCGCCTGATCGTCGCCAATACCAGGGTGGATCTGCTGACGGCACATTAGTCTTCTCCCCTCCTCCCGCGAAGCGGCGGGGAGGGAGGGGAGTCGATCAGCTCACCACTTCCGACACCGGCTGCATGTCGATGCCGAACGTTTCCAGAAACTTCGACGTCATGACGTAAAAGCCGACAGAGAGCTGCAGTTCGACCAGCGCCGCCGGCGTCAGTTTTGCCGCGATGGCGTTGAAGGTCGCGTCGGTCGGCTTGTGCAGTCTGACGATCTCGTCGGTGAAGGCGAGTGCTGCGCGCTGCACCTCGTTGAAGCAGGTCGCGGCCTGCCAGTTTTCCAGCGCCTCGTTCTGTTCGTCGGTGACGCCCACATTCTTGCCGATGCGCTTGTGCGCGACGATTTCATAGGGCGCCTCGCACAGGATGCCGGTGCGGGTGATCGCGAGTTCCCGCACCACCGGATCGAGCTCGCCCTTGTGGCGGATCGCGCCGCCGAGCCGGCAATATTGTTCGAAATAGCTCGGCGAATGCGCCATCATCCGGAAAATGTTGGCGTTGCGGTTCTTGCCGAGAATTTCCCTGGTACGTTCGTTCGATTTGGTCGTGTCGCAATAGTCGATGCGGGCCATGATTCACCTTGGGGCTTGAATTTTTTCAGGCTGCCCTGTCGAAGGCAGGTTCCATTGAAACACTATCTGCCGCTTCAGACGGTAGCAACAGCCTGTGCCGTCTGGCAAATCTCCCGGTGGCGTCAATTCGGCGCAAATCAACCGCTCACTTTATCAGTCATCCGGCCCGCCAATCTCGTCACAGCAGAGTCAAAAAGCCGCCGCATTGCTGATCGACCTTAGGCTGTCGATATTCGCCGAGTGGGGACTCATTGAAGCGAATACTCGTCGCGGGGTGTTCCGAGTAAAAATACTGACCGTCGTTCGCGCGCTCGCGCGGTGATGAGTCATGCCCAAAACGATGCCAAGTCTAGGGAGATCGGCATGAAGGAAGCCACCAAGAGGGCGGCCTCGGAGGCGCTTGCGCAAATGCTGGCGGTGACGGCCATGATCGTCATCGCCAGCCTTGTGCTTTACGTGCGGTGATGGGCCCCGTGTCCCGGACGCGGTGCAGCGTTCTTCACGCTGCTCCGCAGAACCGGGACCCAATTCCGGCATGGACCCCGGATCTGCAGCGCATCACTACGTGCTGCGCAGCGTCCGGGGAACGCGGCAAAGTCTACCCAACCTTCTCGAAATACGGCACCAGCCGCCCCGCGAACGGCACGAATCGCGCCGTTACCTTGTCGCCGATGGAAAGGTCATTGTCGCCATGCGCCATCATGCGGAAGCCTTCGGACGTATCAACGAGCACGATGTTGTAGGGAACGTGCGCCCGGGTTTCGGGTGTAGCGGCGCGGCACACCAGGGAGGCGGCGTAGACCGTGCCGGCGCCGCTGGCGCGCTTCTCCACCGGATCCTGCGCGCCGCAAGCGACGCAGAAGCTGCGGCGGAAGTATTGCAGGCGGCTGCAGGCGGCACACTCCTGATAGACAATCGCTTCCGCGCCCGTGGTCCAGTCGGCGGGTTTTTGGCTCATCGCACCTGCTCCAGGAACATGCTGACATGCGACGACAGCACGCCGCCGTCGCCATGCAGCAGCGCGATCGAGGCATCGCGCACCTGACGCGCTTCCGCCCGTCCCGTCATCTGCAGATGGGTCTCGACCAGATGCGCCATCGCGCCGCCGACGCCGCAATGACCGTAGCTCAGCAGGCCACCATGGGTGTTGAGCGGCATCGCGCCGTCGCGGCTGAAATACCCTGCCCGCACCCGTGCCGCCGCCTCGCCGCGGCCGGCGAGCCCGAGGTCCTCCAGCAGCATCGCCAGCGTGATGGTAAAACTGTCGTAGACCGCGGCGTAGCGCACGTCGGATATCGCGACACCGGCGGCCGCCTTCGCCTTGGCAATTGCAATCTCGGCGCCGAGTTCGCTCAAGGCAGGGGCTGCCGTAACATGCTGATGGGTATGCGCCTGGGCGCAGCCGCGCACCCGCACGCCGGCCTCCCCGGTGCGCTCGCGGCTGATCACGAAGGCCGCGCCGCCGTCCGACACCGGGCAGCAATCCAGCAGCTTCAGCGGCATCGCCACCGGCTTCGAGGCCATCACGTCGGCGACACTGATGGCGTCGTGGAACTGCGCGCCGGGATGGATCAGCGCGTGGCTGCGCATCAGTACCGCGAATTCAGCGAGGTCTTCCTGGGTGACGCCGTATTCGTGCATGTAGCGCGAGGCGACCAGGCCGTAATAGGCCGGGATGGTCGGCCCCAGCGGCACCTCGTAGTCGGGATGGCCGACCTGCGCCAGCGCCA
>NZ_JAURXB010000193.1 GCF_030654605.1 Bradyrhizobium sp. | reverse complement strand
TTCTTTGCCGGCCGGCCGCTACCCTATCGGGTGCTGGGGTTGAACCCAGCCAGAACTCAGTTGCCGTAGTTTGGCGGCAAATGGATTTTTTTGCGTGCGGTCTCATCCGGGATCCGCGCGACGCGGGCGATAGCCTTGTTTCGAAAATCGACGATGGCTTGCGATACCGCACGGCCCGTGCCGCTGCCATACCATCCGGTCTTCTTCACATATTGTTCCAGCAACTCGTCAGGAACATCATCCAGCCGTCCGGCAAAGAAATCCCGCTCTTCGTCGGTCGAGATGCGATAGACGGTTTTGAACGCCAATGCCCGATTGGCGAGATCAGCGGGTTTTCCGCCTCGGAGCATGGCAAATATTCTTTGCTGCTCGGATAGCTTTTCCGGGCTGCCGTAAAGTAGACGGTCGTCGTAAGCCATCCGCAACGCAAATTCATATTGCCATGATTTGAGATCGGACTGCTCGGCGAATATCCGTTCGGCCTGCTCGGCAGCCTCGTGGAAATCCGCTCGGAGGTCACCCGGAAAAACGGACTCTAACCCATGGTCTCGCCCCTGCGCGGGTATTCTAAGCCGGTCGAGCACAAGCGCCAGAAACTCGCGTTTTTGCTCACGACTCAGCCCCTGCCAGAATTGGCTCACCTTGCCGGCTTCGATTTTGAGATAGGTGGCGTCGATATAGGATGCGACGAGCGCGAGAATTTGGCTGTCTGTCGCCTGACGTTTCTGCAGGGCCAGTGCCATGTCCAGCGCCGGTCGTCTTTCCAGCAGGTCTGTTTTTTGCGCGAAGCTCAGAGCGCGCCGCGATAACTCAGCGGTCGATATTTGAGCCTTGGCTGGGAGCGCTCGCCAGTCGATGCCGTAGATTGCGACAGCAAGGTCGCGATGCGAGAATTCCGGACCGCCGATCTGGACGCGCTGAACGACTTCTGCGCTACCAAAACTCCAGATTCCGCCGGCCTTTCCAGGGGACCCCGGACCGAACATCGGAAGGTAGGCGAGTGCGCGGCCGATGCCATGATGCCACGTTGCCGCTACCACTTGCTTTCCATTCAGACGCTGGCTGACGATGCCTTCAGTGCAGCAACCCAGGTCGACAGGAGCACTCGACGAATCTATGCTGATGACGAGGCCATCCGGAATTGCCTCGATCTCTTCGGTCTGTATGCATTCATCGGTTCGTCCTGCCTCAGCCAGCAGAGCCGAGGCCTTGAAGTCGGTCCCGGTGCAAGTGCTGCCACGAGCGAGCCGCGAGGACATTATCCGGGTTTTGCCCTCGATCTTGTTGGCCAGCACGAGCTGATCAATCACTCCCTCCGACAGCAGCGTGACATTGCCACAGCATTCAACGGAAGAGGCATTCTCGATGGTCAAGGTCCGAACGGTGCGAAGCGCCGCCGGAATCTCGCGGCTCGACAATCCTGGATAGGAGTACAGAACGTAGACCCGGCTTGCGACGGAAGCGGCAATCCATAGAGCGAGAAAGACAAACGGCGCCGCCACAAGACCCGGTCGGTTGTTCATCATGCCGCGGATGACGAGTACGGTGCCGATCAGGGGCAGAATGAAATTGAAGAAGCCCAGGTACAGGAGCAGTCCCACCGTGAACATGTACAGGACGGTGTGGACGGCTGGGACTGATCCTGACGGGGGGGTGGTCAGCGCAATGGTCAACAAAGCCGAGATTGTCAGGACGGTGAGCCCGACGCGAAGGTCTCGGATGCGGTCGGGTGCGTCGGCTGGCGGGGATGATTGCATCGGGATACCATCCGCCACAGGCACTGAAAGTTGCATTAATCGGCGAATGCAGTTTGACGGACCTGAAGCGTTGGCTAACATTTGGCCAATAAATGACTTGGCAAGCCGGAAAAGACTCGTTAAACAACCCGTTCCGGGCGTGCTGGCCGTTGCTGGCACGTCCGTGCTCGCATTCCGAAAACCCGATACGCTTGGAGATCATTCCTTTCAGGACATCCGCATGGATTGCTCGAAAGGGAGGAAAACCCGTCGTTTTGGGAGGGGTGAGGGCAGGGGTCCTTCGGCTCGCCGAAAGATCTCGATCCTGTCCAAGACTGCAGGCGCCCGCGATGAGACGCAAGTCTCTTCAACGGCTTAATCCATCGGCCTGCATAGACGGGTGAAGACCGGATTTCGCTTTACGCCGCGTTTCGCGCGACGGCAGCGGGTATGGTTCGAACCTCGACACCTCGTGCCTCGTTCGGCGCGGGAGGGCAGGCTTTTCAAATGTCGTCGTGCCCGGCGTGTCCTGAGATCTTGAAGTGGTCTCGAGGTCAGGTTTTGGGCGGGACGATGGGTGCAACCCGGCGGTCCTGCCTCTAAGGCGCAGGCCGCCAACCGGAGAGAGCTTGCTGTGGAAAGAGCGGCAAAAAAGGACGCGGTTGAAGCGCTGAACGGTCTGTTCAAGACCACCAGCGTTGCAGTCGTCGCCCACTATTCCGGCCTCACCGTGGCCCAGATGCAGAAGCTGCGTACGCAGATGAAGCTGGCGGGTGCGTCGGTGAAGGTCTCGAAGAACCGTCTCGCCAAAATTGCTCTTGAAGGCACAGACGTCGTTGCCATCGGTTCCCTGCTGAAGGGGCCGACCGTGATCGCGACTTCCAACGATCCGGTAGCGGCGCCGAAGGTTGCCATCGAATTTGCCAAGGCGAACGAACAGTTCGTCATTCTCGGCGGATCGATGGGTAAAACCGTCCTGGATGTGAATGGCGTCAAGGCGCTCGCCGCCCTGCCGTCGCTCGATGAACTGCGCGCGAAGATCCTCGGCCTCCTTGTGGCGCCGGCGACCAAGATCGCTCAGCTCTCGACTGCGCCCGCGGCCAAGCTCGCGCGCGTCGTCCAGGCCTATGCCTCTAAGAGCGAAGCGGCCTGACGCCCTTCGCAAACATCAAACCTGGTTCGAACCGAATTCGCTTAAGGAAACAGATCAATGGCCGACCTACAGAAGATTGTTGACGACCTCTCCAGCCTCACCGTGCTCGAAGCTGCCGAGCTCGCGAAGCTCCTTGAAGAAAAGTGGGGCGTGTCCGCCGCTGCCGCCGTCGCGGTGGCCGGTCCGGCCGCTGCCGCCGCTGCTCCCGCGGAAGAAAAGACCGAGTTCACGGTCATGCTGACCGCCGCCGGCGAGAAGAAGATCGAAGTCATCAAGGAAGTCCGCGCGATCACCGGCCTCGGCCTCAAGGAAGCCAAGGACCTCGTCGAAGGCGCCCCCAAGGCCGTCAAGGAAGGCGTCAACAAGGACGAAGCCGACAAGATCAAGGCCCAGCTCGAGAAGGCCGGCGCCAAGGTTGAGCTCAAGTAAGCCTGCGCTTGCTGGAGCAGAATCCCGGGCGCATGCGCCCGGGATTTCCAAACGGCGCGGAACGGGCGATTTGTTCCACGTTGTACACAGGAATGTGTGGGGATTTGCAGGTTTAACCCTCGAATCTCCACGATTGTCATCCCATATCGGGACGGCAGCACGAAAGCACGGTTGGCGGCGGGAACGGTGACGCTTCTGCGCAGACCGTTGGGAGACAGGCAATTTCGGGCTTTTTCGGTCCGTAACTAAGCAGGTTGAGACGGGCGGGTGCGGAAGCGCCCCGCGCGTCGTTTTGCGTTTTGAAGGTGCGGGGCTTCGATTTGGGATTTTAATCCTGAAATGAGACTTCAGACTTTCGGAATGTTTGGGAAATTCAACCCGGGGGCGATGGCAGTCGCGCTTCGGAAGGTTCGCCCCTCACGGGCGACGAAATGAGAGGCCACGATGGCGCAGCAGACATTCACGGGTCGCAAACGGGTTCGCAAGTTCTTCGGACACATCAAGGAAGTCGCTGAGATGCCGAACCTCATCGAGGTTCAGAAGGCGTCCTATGACCAGTTCCTGATGGTCGATGAACCCGTTGGCGGCCGGCTGGACGAGGGCCTGCAGGCAGTGTTCCGGTCGGTGTTTCCGATCTCGGATTTCTCCGGCACCTCGATGCTGGAATTCGTCCGCTACGAGTTCGAGCCGCCGAAATACGACGTCGACGAGTGCCGTCAGCGCGGCATGACCTATGCGGCGCCGCTGAAGGTGACGCTGCGCCTGATCGTGTTCGATATCGACGAGGAAACCGGCGCCAAGTCCGTCAAGGACATCAAGGAGCAGGACGTCTACATGGGCGATATCCCGCTCATGACCATGAACGGCACCTTCGTCGTCAACGGCACCGAGCGCGTCATCGTCTCGCAGATGCACCGTTCGCCCGGCGTGTTCTTCGATCACGACAAGGGCAAGACCCATTCGTCCGGCAAGCTGCTGTTCGCCGCGCGCGTCATTCCCTATCGCGGCTCCTGGCTCGATATCGAATTCGACGCCAAGGACATCGTGTTCGCGCGTATCGACCGCCGCCGCAAGATTCCGGTGACGTCGCTGATGTTCGCCCTCGGTCTCGACGGCGAAACCATCCTGAGCACCTTCTACAAGAAGATCAGCTACAAGCGCGCCAAGGAAGGCTGGCGCGTGCCGTTCGACGCCACCCGCTTCCGCGGCTACTCGACCATCAACGACCTGATCGATGCCGACAGCGGCAAGGTCGTGCTCGAAGCCGGCAAGAAACTGACGGTGCGCGCCGCGCGCCAGCTGCAGGAAAAGGGCCTCAAGGCGCTGCGCCTGTCCGACGAGGAATTGGTCGGCAACTATCTCGCCGAAGACCTCGTCAATCCGAAGACCGGCGAGATCTACGCCGAGGCCGGCGAGGAAATCACCGAGAAGTCGCTGAAGGCGCTCAACGAGCAGGGCTACAAGGAACTGCCGCTGCTCGACATCGACCATGTAAATGTCGGCGCCTACATCCGCAACACGCTGAACGCCGACAAGAACATGACGCGTGAAGACGCGCTGTTCGACATCTATCGCGTGATGCGTCCCGGCGAGCCGCCGACCATCGACTCGGCGCAGACCATGTTCCAGTCGCTGTTCTTCGACAGCGAGCGCTACGACCTGTCCGCGGTCGGTCGCGTCAAGATGAACATGCGCCTCGAGCTCGACGCGCCCGACACCCATCGCACGCTGCGCAAGGAAGACATCCTGGCCGTCATCAAGACGCTGGTTGATCTCCGCGACGGCAAGGGCGAGATCGACGACATCGACCATCTCGGCAACCGCCGCGTGCGCTCGGTCGGCGAGCTGATGGAGAACCAGTACCGCATCGGCCTGCTTCGCATGGAGCGCGCGATCAAGGAGCGGATGTCCAGTGTCGATATCGACACCGTGATGCCGCAGGACCTGATCAACGCCAAGCCGGCGGCTGCCGCGGTGCGTGAATTCTTCGGTTCGTCGCAGCTGTCGCAGTTCATGGACCAGACCAACCCGCTGTCGGAAATCACCCACAAGCGCCGTCTCTCGGCGCTTGGCCCCGGTGGTCTGACCCGCGAGCGTGCCGGCTTCGAGGTGCGCGACGTGCATCCGACGCATTACGGCCGGATCTGCCCGATCGAGACGCCGGAAGGCCCGAACATCGGCCTGATCAACTCGCTGGCGACGTTCGCGCGCGTCAACAAGTATGGCTTCGTCGAGACGCCCTACCGCAAGGTCAAGGACGGCCGCGTCACCGACGAGGTGGTCTACCTCTCGGCGATGGAAGAGGGCCGCTACCACGTCGCGCAGGCGAACGTGGCGCTCGACGCCAAGGGCCGCTTCACCGACGACCTCGTGGTCTGCCGCCACTCCGGCGACGTGCTGATGATCACGCCGGACAAGGTCGACTACATGGACGTGTCGCCGAAGCAGCTGGTTTCGGTTGCCGCGGCGTTGATCCCGTTCCTCGAGAACGACGACGCCAACCGCGCGCTGATGGGCTCGAACATGCAGCGTCAGGCCGTGCCGCTGGTGCGCGCCGAAGCGCCGTTCGTAGGCACCGGCATGGAAGGCGTGGTCGCCCGCGACTCCGGTGCTGCGATCGCCGCACGCCGCACCGGCGTGATCGACCAGATCGACGCTACCCGTATCGTGATCCGCGCTACCGACGATCTCGACCCCACCAAGTCGGGCGTCGATATCTACCGGCTGATGAAGTACCAGCGCTCCAACCAGTCGACCTGCATCAACCAGCGTCCGCTGGTGAAGGTGGGCGATCAGGTGGCCAAGGGCGACATCATCGCCGACGGTCCCTCGACCGATCTCGGCGAGCTCGCGCTCGGCCGCAACGTGCTGGTAGCGTTCATGCCGTGGAATGGCTACAACTTCGAAGATTCGATCCTGCTCTCCGAGCGGATCGTGAAGGACGACGTCTTCACCTCGATCCACATCGAGGAATTCGAGGTGATGGCCCGCGACACCAAGCTGGGTCCTGAGGAAATCACCCGCGACATTCCGAACGTTTCGGAAGAAGCGCTGAAGAACCTCGACGAAGCCGGTATCGTCTACATCGGCGCCGAAGTGCGCGCCGGCGACATCCTGGTCGGCAAGATCACGCCGAAGGGCGAAAGCCCGATGACGCCGGAAGAAAAGCTTCTGCGCGCCATCTTCGGCGAAAAGGCCTCCGACGTCCGCGACACCTCGCTCCGCGTGCCTCCTGGCGTGCAGGGCACCATCGTCGAAGTCCGCGTCTTCAACCGGCACGGCGTCGACAAGGACGAGCGCGCTCTGGCGATCGAGCGGGAAGAGATCGAGCGTCTGGCCAAGGACCGCGACGACGAGCAGGCGATTCTCGATCGTAACGTCTACGGCCGCCTGGCGGAGCTTCTGGAAAACCGCCAGGGCATCGCCGGTCCGAAGGGCTTCAAGAAGGACACCAAGATCACCCGCGCCGTGCTCGACGAGCATCCGCGTTCGCAATGGTGGATGTTCGCGTCCCCCAACGACAAGCTGATGGCTGAAATCGAAGCGATGCGGAAGCAGTACGACGAATCGAAGAAGGGCCTCGAACAGCGCTTCCTCGACAAGGTCGAAAAGCTGCAGCGTGGCGACGAATTGCCGCCCGGCGTGATGAAGATGGTCAAGGTCTTCGTCGCGGTGAAGCGCAAGATTCAGCCCGGCGACAAGATGGCCGGCCGTCACGGCAACAAGGGCGTGGTGTCCAAGATCGTTCCGATCGAGGACATGCCGTTCCTCGAGGACGGCACCCATGCCGACATCGTGCTCAATCCGCTGGGCGTGCCGTCGCGCATGAACGTCGGTCAGATCCTGGAAACCCATCTCGGCTGGGCCTGCGCCGGCCTCGGCAAGCGCATCGGTCAGACCATCGATGCCTACCTTGCCAGCGCCAAGCAGGACCTGAAGCCGCTGAAGGAGACCCTGAAGAAGATCTACGGCGACGACGAAACCATCAAGTCGCTCAACGACAGCGAGTTGATGGAGCTCGGGCGCAATCTCAGCCACGGCGTGCCGATCGCGACGCCGGTGTTCGACGGGGCCAAGGAAGCCGACATCGAGGAGATGCTGAAGCTTGCCGGTCTCGACGCGTCGGGCCAGTCGACCGTGTTCGACGGCCGCACCGGCGACACGTTCGACCGCAAGGTGACGGTTGGGTACATCTACATGCTCAAGCTGCACCATCTGGTCGACGACAAGATCCATGCGCGTTCGATCGGGCCGTACTCGCTCGTTACCCAGCAGCCGCTGGGTGGCAAGGCGCAGTTCGGCGGACAGCGTTTCGGCGAAATGGAAGTGTGGGCGCTCGAGGCTTACGGCGCGGCGTACACGCTCCAGGAAATGCTGACCGTGAAGTCGGACGACGTCGCCGGCCGTACCAAGGTGTACGAGGCGATCGTGCGTGGCGACGACACGTTCGAAGCCGGTATCCCGGAATCGTTCAACGTGCTGGTCAAGGAAATGCGTTCGCTGGGCCTCAACGTCGACCTGCACAATTCCAAGGCGGGCGGCGCGACATCCGAGGCGGCCGAGTAACATAAAAAGCGATATGCCCGGCGCTTTGCGCCGGGCATCCGCGCTTCGCTCGGACGTTGGGCGAAACGCGTGGCGTCAAAAAGAATTTCGAATTTGCTGCCGGTGACGATCGGCACGCGAGGAGAAGACCATGAACCAAGAAATTATGAATCTCTTCAACCCGACGACGCCGGCTCAGGTCTTCGACCAGATCCGGATCTCCATCGCGTCTCCGGAGAAGATTCTGTCGTGGTCCTACGGCGAGATCAAGAAGCCGGAGACCATCAACTACCGCACCTTCAAGCCGGAGCGCGACGGCCTGTTCTGCGCCCGCATCTTCGGGCCGATCAAGGATTACGAGTGCCTGTGCGGCAAGTACAAGCGCATGAAGTACAAGGGCATCATCTGCGAGAAGTGCTCGGTCGAAGTGACGCTGAGCCGGGTCCGGCGCGAGCGCATGGGCCATATCGAGCTGGCCGCCCCGGTCGCGCACATCTGGTTCCTGACGTCGCTGCCCTCGCGCATCGGCCTGTTGCTCGACATGACCCTGAAGGATCTCGAGCGGATCCTGTATTTCGAATATTACGTCGTTCTGGAGCCGGGCCTCACCGCGCTGAAGGACCGTCAGCTGCTGTCGGAAGACGAGTACCTGAAGGCGCAGGACGAATACGGCCAGGACAGCTTCACCGCCATGATCGGCGCCGAGGCGATCCGCGAATTGCTGAAGGGGCTCGAGCTCGAAAAGCTCGAGGCGTCGCTGCGCGTCGAGATGCAGGAAACTGAATCCGACATCAAGCACAAGAAGCTCGCCAAGCGCCTGAAGATCGTCGAGGCGTTCCGCTATTCCGGCAACAAGCCGGAATGGATGATCCTGACCGTGGTGCCGGTGATTCCGCCGGACCTGCGTCCGCTGGTGCCGCTCGATGGCGGCCGCTTTGCGACCTCGGATCTCAACGACCTCTACCGCCGCGTCATCAACCGCAACAACCGCCTGAAGCGGCTGATGGAACTGCGCGCGCCCGACATCATCATCCGCAACGAAAAGCGCATGCTGCAGGAGGCGGTCGACGCCTTGTTCGACAACGGCCGCCGCGGCCGCGTCATCACCGGCGCCAACAAGCGTCCGCTGAAGTCGCTGGCCGACATGCTGAAGGGCAAGCAGGGCCGCTTCCGGCAGAACCTGCTCGGCAAGCGCGTCGATTATTCCGGCCGTTCGGTGATCGTGGTCGGTCCCGAACTGCGGCTGCATCAGTGCGGCCTGCCGAAGAAGATGGCGCTGGAGCTGTTCAAGCCGTTCATCTATTCGCGGCTCGACGCCAAGGGCCTGTCCACCACGGTGAAGCAGGCCAAGAAGCTGGTCGAAAAGGAGCGTCCCGAGGTCTGGGACATTCTCGACGAGGTGATCCGCGAGCATCCCGTGCTCCTCAATCGCGCGCCGACGCTGCATCGCCTGGGCATCCAGGCGTTCGAGCCGGTGCTGATCGAGGGCAAGGCAATCCAGCTGCATCCGCTGGTCTGCGCCGCCTTCAACGCCGACTTCGACGGCGACCAGATGGCCGTGCACGTTCCGCTGTCGCTGGAAGCCCAGCTCGAAGCGCGCGTGCTGATGATGTCGACCAACAACATCCTGCATCCGGCCAATGGTCAGCCGATCATCGTGCCGTCGCAGGATATCGTGCTCGGTCTGTACTATCTGTCGGTACTGCGTGAAGGCCTGACCGGCGAGGGCAAGCTCTACGGCGAAATGGCCGAGATCGAGCATGCCCTGCACGCCAAGGTCATCCACCTCCACACCAAGATCAAGTATCGCTGGCAGGGCATGGACGAGGCCGGCAAGCCGGTCACCCGCTGGTACGACACCACGGCCGGCCGCGCCATGCTCGGCCAGGTGCTGCCGAAGTCGCCGAAGATGCCGTTCGACATCATCAACAAGCTGATGACCAAGAAGGAAATCTCCGGCGTCATCGATCAGGTCTATCGTCACTGCGGTCAGAAGGAGACGGTGATCTTCTGCGATCGCATCATGGCGCTCGGCTTCTACAACGCCTTCAAGGCCGGCATTTCGTTCGGCAAGGACGACATGGTTGTGCCGGCTTCGAAGTGGAAGACGGTCGACGAGACGCGCGCGCTCGCCAAGGAATTCGAGCAGCAGTACAATGACGGCCTGATCACCCACGGCGAAAAGTACAACAAGGTCGTGGACGCCTGGTCGAAGTGCACCAAGAAGATCTCGGAAGACATGATGGCGGAAATTTCCGCCGTTAAGAAGAATCCGAAGGGCGGCGAAGCCCAGATCAACTCGATCTTCATGATGGCGAACTCCGGCGCCCGTGGTTCGCAGGACCAGATGCGCCAGCTCGCCGGCATGCGCGGCCTGATGGCCAAGCCGTCGGGCGAGATCATCGAGACGCCGATCATTTCCAACTTCAAGGAAGGCCTGTCGGTGCTCGAATACTTCAACTCGACCCACGGCGCCCGCAAGGGCCTCGCGGACACCGCGTTGAAGACGGCGAACTCCGGTTACCTGACGCGGCGTCTGGTCGACGTGGCGCAGGACTGCATCATCACGGCGGATGATTGCGGCACCAAGCTCGGCATCAAGATGCGCGCCATCATCGACTCCGGCACGGTCGTCGCCTCGCTGGCGTCGCGCATTCTCGGCCGTACCAACGGCGAGGATCTGCGAGATCCCGTGACCAACAAGGTCGTGGTCAAGCGTGGCACGCTGATGGAGGAGATTCACGTCGACGCCATCCAGCAGGCCGGCATCCAGGAAGTGAAGATCCGCTCGGCCCTGACCTGCGAACTGGTCAACGGCATCTGCGGCAAGTGCTACGGCCGCGATCTGGCCCGCGGCACCCCGGTCAACCACGGCGAGGCGGTCGGCGTCATCGCGGCGCAGTCGATCGGCGAGCCCGGTACCCAGCTGACGATGCGCACGTTCCACATCGGCGGCGCGGCGCAGATCAACGAACAGTCGTTCATCGAGTCGAACTTCGACGGCAAGGTGACGATCAAGAACAAGGCGATCGCGAAGAATGGCGAAGGCCATCTCGTCGCGATGGTCCGCAACATGGTGGTGGCGGTGACGGACGCCGACGGCACCGAACGGGCGACCCATCGCATTCAGTACGGCGCGCGGATGCGCGTCGACGAAGGCGACATGGTCAAGCGCGGCCAGCGCATCGCCGAATGGGATCCCTACACCCGTCCGGTGCTGACCGAAGTGGAGGGCACCATCGGCTTCGAGGACCTGGTCGAGGGGCAGTCGATCTCGGAAACGCTGGACGAATCCACCGGTATCGCCAAGCGCGTCGTCATCGACTGGCGCACGTCGCGCGGCGGCGCCGACCTGCGTCCGGCCATCGTCATCAAGGGCAAGGATGGCAAGATCCTCAAGCTCGCGCGTGGCGGCGAGGCCCGTTACATGCTGTCGGTCGACGCCATTCTGTCGGTCGACGTCGGGGCCAAGGTCAAGACCGGCGACATCCTGGCGCGTATTTCCACCGAAAGCGCCAAGACCCGCGACATCACCGGCGGTCTGCCGCGGGTGGCGGAACTGTTCGAGGCCCGCAAGCCGAAGGACGCCGCCATCATCGCGGAAATCGCCGGCACCATCCGGTTCGGCCGCGACTACAAGAACAAGCGCCGCATCTCGATCGAGCCGATGGACAAGAACGAGGAGACTCGCGAGTACCTCATTCCGAAGGGCAAGCACATCCATCTGCAGGACGGCGACATCGTCGAAAAGGGCGATTTCATCGTCGAAGGCAATCCGGCGCCGCACGACATTCTGGCGATCAAGGGCATCGAGGAACTCGCTGCCTATCTGGTCAACGAAATCCAGGAGGTCTATCGGCTGCAGGGCGTGCTGATCAACGACAAGCACATCGAGGTGATTGTCCGTCAGATGCTGCAGAAGGTGGAAATCACCGACCAGGGCGAGACCGACATGATCTCGGGCGAACAGATCGACAAGATCGAGTTCGACGTGCTCAACGCCAGGGCAAAGGAAGAGGGCAAGAAGATCGCCACGGGAACGCCGGTACTGCTCGGCATCACCAAGGCGAGCCTGCAGACCCGCTCGTTCTTCTCGGCGGCCTCGTTCCAGGAGACCACCCGCGTGCTCACCGAAGCCGCCGTCAACGGCAAGGTCGACCCGCTCGAAGGCCTCAAGGAAAACGTCATTGTCGGCCGGCTGATCCCGGCGGGCACCGGCGCCTCGATGGCCAAGATCCGCGAAGTCGCCGTCAAGCGGGACAAGCTGATCCTCGACGAACGCGAGAAGCAGGCGACCATCGTGCCTTCGGCTCCCGAAGCCGAGCCGCTGGCGCTGCCGCCGGCGGAGCCGGCGGAATAAGGCACTCGGAATTGACCAAGGTTAAGAAAAGGCCGGCGCAAGCCGGCCTTTTTGCTGTTTTTTCGCCTTTCTCGCACTGCACACTGCTTTGTTCATCTTCCCTTCAGCGTCAAAAGCGCCTTTGCTAGGGGGAGTTAGACCGGGCGCGTCGCGAACAGCGGGCGGCCGGCTGGGGCGACGGAAAACCATATGCTGGATCTTGCAATCGTTGGCGGCGGCCCCGGCGGGCTGATGAGCGCCTGGTACCTCAAAAAGAAGCTGGGCGATCTCTGCCGCATCACGATTTACGAGGCGTCCGACCGGGTCGGCGGCAAGATCGTGACGCGGAAGTTCGATTCGGCGCCGACGATGTACGAAGCCGGCGTAGCCGAGATATACGACTACTCGATGACGGGCCCGGATCCGCTGCGCGAATTGATCCAGCATTTCGGCCTGCAGACCATTCCGATGGATGCCGAGCAGGTCCAGCTCGATGGCGAGTTGCTCAACGACGTGCCGGGGATGCGCCGCAGATACGGCGCCATGACCGCCGACGCGATCGAGGCGTTCCGCAAGCGCTGCTCCGATTTGATGTCGCCGCTCGAATATTACGAAGGCGTCGGCGCGCACGACAACGAGCACCCGTGGGCTTACATCAGCTGCGAAGCGCTGCTCGACAAGGAAGTCGACGATCCCGTCGCCAAGCGCTTCCTGAAGATCATGGCGCGGTCCGACCTTGCCACCGAGAGCCACAATACCAATGGGCTCAATGCGCTGAAGAACTTCTTGATGGATGTCGACGGCTATATCGGCCTGTATTCGATCCAGAACGGCAACGAGCAGCTGATTGACTGCCTGCTATCCGAAGTCAGCGCCGACATCCAGCTCAATCACAGGGTGCTCCAGGTCGGCAAGACCCCGGCCGGGCGCTATCAGCTCGACATGATGAACGGCAAGGGACCGGAAACCAGGGATTTCGATCTGGTGGTGATGTGTCTGCCGCATTCCTGGCTCGCCACCATGCGATGGGGCGGCGAGCAGCTGCGTAAGTCGATGGTCAAGCACGTCGCCTATTTCGACCGCCCCGCGCATTACCTGCGGGTGTCGTTGCTGTTCGACGAGCCGTTCTGGGGCGAGAGGATCCCGGGCGCCTGGTTCATGTCGGAAGCGTTCGGCGGCTGCTGCGTCTACAACGAAGGTGCGCGTCACGATGTCGGCAAGCACGGCGTGCTGAACTGGCTGATCGCCGGTTCCGATGCTTTGGCGTTCGCCAATCTCAGCGACCTGGAACTGATCGACGCCGCGGTGAAGTCGCTGCCGGACTCGTTCGGCGATGCGCGCGCGCATCTGATGGAGGGCAAGATCCATCGCTGGCTGTCGTCGGTGAATGCGCTGCCGGGCGGCATGCCGGCACGCGACGTCATGACCAATCACCGTCCCGAGCCGAAACAGCATCCCGGCCTGGTCGTGGTCGGCGACTATCTGTTCGACTCGACGCTGAACGGATTGCTGGACTCCTCCGATGCCGCCACCGACATCATCGTCACCGAGATGATGCGGTTGCGCCGCGCGCGCGGCGACGGCAGCACGCCTGCGTCCGACAAGATCGACCGCGAGTATTTCGAGAACTATCGCGGGCTCGGGCCCTATGGCGAGGTCTGGAGCCAGTTCACCGATCCGGCCTACCTGACCGACCTCGTCAAGATCGTCTGGAACAGGGCCAGGGGCTACAGGCTGCTGGTGGCCGGCTCCGCCAGCGGCGAGCTGGTGGGCGCACTGCGCGCCCGCGGGATCGACGCGTGGGGTATCGAGAACAATCGCGCGATCCACGCCCGGACGCCGAAAGAACTGAAGGAGTTCTGCAAGTTCGGATCGATCGTCGATATGCCGTTCAAGGACGCGGAATTCGACTTCGTGTTCGAAACCAGCCTGTGCCATGTCTCCGAAAAGCAGGTTCCCCGCGCGATTCGCGAGTTGAACCGCGTGGTGAAGACCGGCCTGGTGTTCGGATCCGTGACGTCGGACATGGCGCCGGCGCTGATCGACCGCTACGACCTGCTGCGCGGCGTGAAGAAGCTCGGCACCTGGTGGGAATGGTCGGAGTTGTTCTTCGGCAACGGATTCGACCTGTCGATGCATCGCCGCGACGTCACGGACGTGCTCTGGGCGGCGACGCTGGCGGCCAACAAGGGGCCCGGCCAGTGGTATGCGGACTCCGACAGCCTGCGTTACTCGTTCTTCGACAAGGTCGAGGCCGACGATTAAGCGAACCGCCGGCCTTCCAATTATTTTGCCGAACGCATATTGATCGCATAGGATCGCGGCCGTGGCTCGCTCGGCCGTCTCCCTTGATTTTGCGGTCGTGCCGGCCGTGCAGCACCGGTTGGTTTCATGGCGCCCAAGCTTCCTTCATCGGACGAGCCTCCTTCATCGGACGATCCGAAGCCCGACGCCGCGGGCGATCCGGTTGCGGCGGAGCTTGGCAAGAAGGCGGTCAAGCCATCCGAGCCTGATATCGAGATAGACGACGACGACGATGATGAGGATCTCGTCGTTTATACCGCGCAGGAAGCCGCCGGCGCGTTTGCGACGATCTATGCCTTCGTCCAGCCGTTTCTGAAGAATTACAGGAAAATGCTGGCCTTTGTGGCCTTCGGCGTCGTGGTCGAGACGCTGTTCAACGTCATCATGCCGCTGAGCCTCAAATTCCTGATCGACGACGCACTCGGCGAAGAGGATTTCCAGGCCCTCTACATGATCCTCGGGGTGCTGGCGGTGGCCGGCATCATCACTTCGATCGTCGCGATTTGGTATGAGCGATGGGACGCCAAGCTCGCGTCATCCCTTATTGCCGACGTGCGGTCGCGCCTGTTCGGCCACGTGCAGGACCTGCCGTCGGGCTATTTCGCGCGCACCCAGCGCGGCGAGATCCTGTCGCGGTTCTCGATCGACCTTTCGGCCTTCGAAACCTCGATCAAGAGTTTTGCCAACAGCGCGGCATTGCCGTTCCTGGAACTGATCGCCGGCATCATCCTGATGCTGTTCCTGAACTGGCAGCTCGCCGCGGTAGCACTGCTGGTGTTTCCGATCACGCTGATCGGCCCGCGGCTGCTGACGCCGAAGGCGGTGCAGGCGAATTACGAGCAGAAGCTGCACGAATCGTCGCTGCTCGGCATGGTGCAGGAAAACGTCGCGGCGCAGGCCGTGGTGAAGGCGTTCAGCCTGCAGCGCCGCGCCTTCGGCTGGTTCCGTCTGCGCAACAACCAGGTTCGCGACAAGACCGCTTCCGCGGTGTTTCTCTCGACCATGGTCGAGCGCTCGGTCACGATCTCGGTGTTGTTGCTGCATCTGGTGGTGCTCGCGATCGGCGCCTATCTCGCCACCAAGGGGCAGATCACGGTCGGAACCTTCGTGACGTTCGAGAGTGCGTTCTGGGAGGTGTCCTACAACATCGCCCACTTGATGCATTTCATTCCGGTGTCGATCCAGTCGGCGGCGGCGGTGCGTCACATTCAGGAATTGCTCGACGAGCCGACCCGCGGCGCCGATCGCGCGGGCGCGCCCGAGCTGCCGCGCATCACCAACGACATCACCTTCGACCGCGTGTCGTTCAAGTACGAGGGCTCCGAGACGCCGGTGCTCGACAATCTCAGTCTCAAGCTCGATGTCGGCAAGACCATTGCGGTCGTCGGCCCCAGCGGCTCCGGCAAGAGCACGCTGCTGAATTTGATCCTTCGCCTCTATGTGCCGGATGAAGGGCGCCTGACCATCGACGGCGTCGATATCCGCAAGGTGACCGTCGAATCCCTGCGCAAGAGCATGGCCGTGGTGTTCCAGGAGAACATGCTGTTCAACATGTCGATCCGGGAAAACATCCGGCTCGGCAAGGAAGGTGCGACCGACGAAGAGGTCGTGGAGGCGGCGAAGAAGGCCGAGATCCACAGTTACATCATGAGCCTGCCGGAGAAGTACGATACCGAGGTCGGAGAGCGCGGCGACACGCTATCGGGCGGGCAGCGCCAGCGCATCGCCATCGCCCGTGCGGTCGTCCGCGACCCCTCGGTGCTGCTGCTCGACGAGGCGACCTCGGCGCTCGACCAGACCACGGAAGCCGCCATCAACAAGACGCTGATGAAACTGGCCCAGGGCCGCACCATGATCTTCTCGACCCACCGGCTGACGTCGGTGGTCGAGATGGACGAGATCATCGTGATATCGGGCGGCAGGGCGATCGAACGCGGTTCACACCAGAAACTGCTCGCCGCCAACGGGGTCTATCGCAAGCTGTGGGACGACCAGAGCCACAAGCCGCATAAGGCGGACGATCAGGCCGGCGATGATGACGATGATGACGACGAGGATTGAGCCGGAAATCGCGAAAAGCCGGTCAGGCGATTTTCCCGTGACGGGGTTGCGCAGCCGGTTGTTGCGGAACTGATCCGGCGGCCAATCGGTTGCCGATAGATCGCGATTTGCCAGGGGGCAAGCCGCGACAAAGCGTGCCGCGCGCTGCGCGCGCCATGACAAGCCGTTGTCGATCGACAGCGAACGCAGGTGATAGGCCTGGGCGAGGCAGCGCGCCTCGCATGCCGTCTTTTCCGGATCGCCGTAGAACGCCGCAATCTTCCGGGTGTCCATGCCCTCGGTCGCCAGCCATTGCGGGATGAGACCCCCGCCGACGATTGCAACATCCGTATACTGCACGCCTTTGCGGCGGAGCCGAAGACCCTACCAATGCGACGGAACACGCAAAGAAAGCTTGAAAGAAAAGCTCCGAATAAGGCCCGCGGTTCGCTTAAGGTCCGGGCCTGGCCGTGGCCTGCTGACTTAACCGAAACGCAATGCTGGAAGAACAAGATGGCCGCCGCGCAGCGGTCGCTCAAAGCATTGGTCCGATGATTTCGGTAACGATTGATTCACCTAACTCCGACATCGGCCCGCAATGGGACGATCTCGTCCGGCGTGCCTCCTCGAACGTCTTCATGAACCCTGCGGCGCTGAAGGCGGCCGACGACACTGGTTTCTCCCGCATCCAGATGCTGCTGGCCTGGGAGGAGGGCGACGGCCCGCGCAAGCTGGTCGGGGTCTGGGCGCTGCAATCGCGCAAGATCCTGCCGTTCTGGCCAAGGGTGCTGGAAGCGCTGCCTTATACCTACGCCTTCCTGTCCAGCCCCGTGGTCGACTTTGCCTGCGTCGACGGCGTGATCGCGGCGTTCTTCTCGGCGATCGCGGCCAGCCGGTCGCTGCCGAAGGTCCTCAGTCTGCCGTCGCTCGACGCGGAGTGTCCGAGCTATTCCGCGATGCGCCGGGAACTGGCCAGCCGCGGCATTGAACCCTTGACGCTTTCGGAAAGCGCCCGGCCTTTCGTGACGCCGGTGTTTGGCGTCAAACGGTCCGGCTCCACGCGCAAGAAACTGCGGCAGGACTGGAACAGGCTGTCGGCGCTCGGCACCGTTGACGTCGTGAACGACCGGACGCTGGACGGCGCCCTGCAGGCTTTCGAGCGCTTTCTGGCGCTCGAAAATGCCAGCTGGAAAGGCGATCGCGGCACTGCGCTGTTATCCGATCCCCATGACGCTGCCTTCGTCCGACGGCTGTTCCAGAGCCTGGCGGCGCAGGGCAATGCCTCCGTCGCCTTGCTGCGGGTCAACGGCGAAGCGATTTCCGCGCAGGTGCTGATGTATTGCGGCACGACTGCCTACACCTGGAAAACCGCATTCGACGCCGAATACGCCAAATATTCGCCGGGAGCGCTGTTGATCGACAAGATCACCGACGGGCTGTTCGCCGGATCCGGGATCGTGGCGATCAATTCCTGTGCCGCCGAAGCAAGCTTCATGGGTCAATTATGGGCCGGACGGCGACCGACGGTCGATCTGCTGATCGATATCGGCGCGAGAAAATCGGTCGGCTACCGAATCGAAGCGGCCCGGCAGCTCGCCTATCAGCGCCTGCGCAGCTGGCGGGACGGGTTCCGGCAGTGGCGATCAACGCCTCGCCCGAAGAAACTGGGCGTCGCATCGCTCTCCTGACTATTTTATCCGGGTAATATTGACGTTTGGGCATTTTATTCCAGTCCCGTTGAAGGCGGGGCAAGCCGGGTGTCGTACGAGCCGCGCGGAGATTCGCGGCCATCTGCCTTGAAAGCCTCGATTCCAGCGCGGGTTGAAACTCACGCGCACGCCAGTTATGCATATGCCACAGGCGTTTCTTTCGCTGTCGTTTCGCCTTGACTTGGCCAACTACCGCCGATAAAACCCGCGCACTTGACGACAGGCGGTGAGCGACGCCAGAGTCGGAACGGATCACCCACCTTCATCCTCCAGGTATTCATCCTTGGGGATCGAGACGGGCACCAACCTCGACGAATGCCGCTCAAACGCTGTCGATGATAGCTAGGCACTGCCAGGACGATCTTGGTTCTCTCGAGCAAGTTCTCTTGAGATTAATTTCGGATGCATGACCTCGGTGGCCGATTGACCAGCGTCAGCTGATCGATCACGACCGCGGTCCTCTGTGGCGTGAAGCGCTTTCCGCTCAGCAATGAGTGGTTGGCGCGATTTCGCTTTGCGCGGTCGTTTCCGTGTGAGGCGGCCGGATGGGACTGGTGTCCCGAATGAATTTTGCGGAGCCGATAACGGTTTCGCGTGAACTAAAGGGTGAAGGCTGACATGCCGACGATCAACCAGCTGATCGCAAGTCCGCGCGTCGTTCAGAAGTCGCGCAAGAAGGTGCCGGCGCTGCAGCAGTCGCCGCAGAAGCGTGGCGTTTGCACGCGCGTCTACACCACGACCCCGAAGAAGCCGAACTCGGCGCTTCGTAAGGTCGCAAAGGTGCGCCTGACCAACGGCTTCGAAGTCATCGGCTACATTCCGGGTGAAGGCCATAACCTTCAGGAGCATTCGGTGGTCATGATCCGCGGCGGTCGCGTCAAGGATTTGCCCGGCGTGCGTTACCACATTCTCCGCGGCGTCCTCGATACCCAGGGCGTCAAGAACCGTAAGCAGCGTCGTTCGAAGTACGGCGCGAAGCGTCCGAAATAATCGGGAACAGATAGATGTCTCGTCGCCATTCTGCTGAAAAGCGTGAAGTGAACCCGGACCCGAAGTTCGGGAACATCATCATCACGAAGTTCATGAACTCGGTCATGTACGACGGCAAGAAGTCTGCCGCCGAGAGCATCGTCTATGGCGCGCTCGAAATGATCGAGGCCAAGACCAAGCAGGGCCCGCTGCCGGTTTTCGAGCAGGCCCTGGAAAACGTCATGCCGACCATCGAAGTTCGTTCGCGCCGCGTCGGCGGCGCCACCTACCAGGTGCCGGTCGAAGTCCGCAGCGTGCGCCGTCAGGCGCTCGGGATTCGCTGGATCATCACGGCAGCTCGCGACCGCAATGAAAAGACGATGACGGAGCGGCTCTCGGCCGAGCTGCTCGACGCGTCGAATGGCAGGGGAAACGCCGTCAAGAAGCGGGAAGACGTGCACCGGATGGCTGAAGCCAACCGCGCCTTCTCGCACTATCGCTGGTAACGGCGAAACAACGGATTTTAAGGAACAACCCATGCCCCGCGTTCATGCCATAGAGGACTACCGCAACTTCGGTATCATGGCGCATATCGATGCCGGCAAGACCACGACCACCGAGCGCATCCTGTATTATACCGGCAAGAGCCACAAAATCGGCGAAGTGCACGAAGGTGCCGCGACGATGGACTGGATGGAGCAGGAGCAGGAGCGCGGCATCACGATTACATCCGCCGCCACCACCGCCTTCTGGGAAGGCAAGCGCCTCAACATCATCGACACTCCCGGCCACGTCGACTTCACCATCGAAGTCGAGCGTTCGCTGCGCGTGCTCGACGGTGCGGTATGCGTGCTGGATTCCAACCAGGGCGTCGAGCCGCAGACGGAAACCGTCTGGCGTCAGGGCGACAAGTACAAGGTTCCGCGCATCGTCTTCGCCAACAAGATGGACAAGACCGGCGCCGATTTCTACAAATGCCTGCAGGACATCGTCGACCGCCTCGGCGCCAAGCCGATCGCGATCCAGCTTCCGATCGGCGCCGAGAACAATTTCAAGGGCCTGGTCGATCTGGTCCGCATGAAGGGTGTCGTCTGGGAAGACGAGAAGCTCGATGCTCCCTTCAAGGACATCGATATTCCCGAGGATATGGTCGAGAAGGCCAAGGAATACCGCGAGAAGATGCTGGAAGCCGCCGTCGAGCTCGATGACGACGCGCTCGCCGCATACCTCGACGGCAAGGAGCCCGACGAAGCCACGCTCAAGCGGCTGATCCGCAAGGCGGTGCTGACCGGCGCATTCTTCCCGGTGCTGTGCGGTTCGGCGTTCAAGAACAAGGGCGTGCAGCCGCTGCTCGACGCGGTGGTGGCCTATCTGCCGTCGCCGGTCGACGTTCCCGCCATCAAGGGCGTCGATGAAGACGGCAACGAAATCGTTCGGCTTCCGAACGACAAGGAGCCGCTCGCGCTGCTCGCGTTCAAGATCATGGACGATCCGTTCGTCGGCACAATCACCTTCTGCCGCATCTATTCCGGCACGCTGCTTTCGGGTACCGGCGTCATCAATTCGACGCGTGACCGCAAGGAGCGCATCGGCCGCATGCTGCTGATGCATGCCAACAACCGCGAAGACATCAAGGAAGCCTATGCCGGCGACATCGTCGCCCTGGCGGGCCTGAAGGAAGCCCGCACCGGCGACACGCTGTGCGACGCCAACAAGCCGGTGATTCTGGAAAAGATGGAATTCCCGGAGCCGGTCATCGAAATCGCGATCGAGCCGAAGTCGAAGGCCGACCAGGAAAAGCTCGGCGTCGCGCTGGCGAAGCTGGCGGCGGAAGATCCGTCGTTCCGGGTCTCGACCGACCTGGAGTCCGGCCAGACCATCCTCAAGGGCATGGGCGAACTCCATCTCGACATCAAGGTCGACATCCTGCGGCGCACCTACAAGGTCGACGCCAACATCGGCGCGCCGCAGGTGGCGTTCCGTGAGCGCGTCACCAAGAAGGCGGAAGTCGATTACACCCACAAGAAGCAGACCGGCGGTACCGGCCAGTTCGCGCGGGTCAAGTTCGTCGTCGAGCCCAACGAGCCCGGCAAGGGATTCGAGTTCGAGTCCAAGGTCGTCGGCGGCGCGGTGCCGAAGGAATACATCCCCGGCGTCGAAAAGGGCCTCAACAGCGTGCTCACTTCGGGCGTGGTCGCCGGCTTCCCGGTGGTCGACGTCAAGGTGACGCTGGTGGACGGCGCCTATCACGACGTCGACTCTTCGGCCCTGGCCTTCGAAATTGCGTCGCGCGCGGCATTCCGCGAAGCGCTGCAGAAGGGCAAGTCCGTCCTGCTCGAGCCGATCATGAAGGTCGAATGCGTGACTCCGGAAGATTACACCGGCTCGGTCATCGGCGATCTGAATTCGCGGCGTGGCCAGATCCAGGGTCAGGACATGCGCGGCAACGCCAACGTCATCAACGCGATGGTGCCGCTGATGAACATGTTCGGTTACGTGAATAACCTGCGCTCGATGAGCCAGGGTCGCGCGACCTTCACGATGCAGTTCGACCACTACGCGGAAGCGCCGGCGAACGTGTCGGCGGAAGTCCAAAAGAAGTTTGCCTGATTGTCGTTGACGGCAGTTAACGATTGAACGGAGAGTCAAATGGCCAAAGCTAAGTTTGAACGTAATAAACCGCATTGCAACATCGGCACCATCGGTCACGTCGACCACGGCAAGACGTCGCTGACGGCGGCGATCACCAAGGTGCTGGCGGAGACCGGCGGTGCGACGTTCACCGCGTACGACCAGATCGACAAGGCGCCGGAAGAGAAGGCGCGCGGCATCACGATCTCGACCGCACACGTCGAGTACGAGACCGGCAACCGCCACTACGCCCACGTCGATTGTCCGGGCCACGCCGACTACGTCAAGAACATGATCACGGGTGCCGCGCAGATGGACGGCGCGATCCTGGTGGTGTCCGCGGCCGACGGCCCGATGCCGCAGACCCGCGAGCACATCCTGCTGGCCAAGCAGGTCGGCGTTCCCGCGATGGTCGTGTTCCTCAACAAGTGCGACATGGTGGACGATCCGGAACTGCTCGAGCTCGTCGAGATGGAAGTCCGCGAACTGCTTTCGAAGTACGATTTCCCGGGCGACGACATTCCGATCATCAAGGGTTCGGCGCTCGCCGCGCTTGAAGACAAGGACAAGAAGCTCGGCCACGACGCGATCCTGGAACTGATGAAGGCGGTCGACGCCTACATCCCGCAGCCGGAGCGTCCGATCGATCAGCCGTTCCTGATGCCGGTCGAAGACGTGTTCTCGATCTCGGGCCGCGGCACCGTGGTGACCGGCCGCGTCGAGCGCGGCATCGTCAAGGTCGGCGAGGAAATCGAGATCGTCGGTCTGCGCGATACCCAGAAGACCATCGTCACCGGCGTCGAGATGTTCCGCAAGCTGCTCGACCAGGGCCAGGCCGGCGACAACATCGGCGCGCTGCTGCGCGGTACCAAGCGCGAGGAAGTCGAGCGCGGTCAGGTGCTGTGCAAGCCGGGTTCGGTCAAGCCGCACACCAAGTTCAAGGCCGAAGCCTACATTCTGACCAAGGAGGAGGGCGGTCGTCATACCCCGTTCTTCACCAACTACCGGCCGCAGTTCTACTTCCGCACCACCGACGTGACCGGTGTCGTGCATCTGCCCGAAGGCACCGAAATGGTGATGCCGGGTGACAACATCGCGATGGAAGTGCACCTGATCGTGCCGATCGCGATGGAAGAAAAGCTGCGCTTCGCGATCCGCGAAGGTGGCCGCACCGTCGGTGCCGGCGTCGTCGCAAGCATCATCGAGTAAGCGAACAGGGAATGGCGAGCGGCGGATGATCATCCGCTGTTCGCTTCCCACCATCGCAAAGAAGACGACAAAGAAAGACATCGGCAATGAACGGCCAGAATATCCGCATCCGTCTCAAGGCGTTCGACCATCGAATTCTCGATTCGTCGACGCGTGAGATCGTGAACACGGCGAAACGGACCGGTGCACAGGTTCGCGGACCCATTCCGCTGCCCACCCGCATCGAGAAGTTCACCGTCAACCGTTCGCCGCACGTCGACAAGAAGAGCCGTGAGCAATTCGAGATGCGCACGCACAAGCGTCTTCTCGACATTGTCGATCCGACCCCGCAGACCGTCGATGCCTTGATGAAGCTCGACCTGGCCGCCGGCGTCGACGTCGAAATCAAGCTCTGATTTTTTGGATCCCGTCCGAATCTAGCGGACAGAAAGAACAGGAAGCACGCCGATGCGCTCCGGAGTGATCGCACAAAAGGTCGGAATGACGCGGGTCTTTACGGAGACCGGCGAACATATCCCCGTGACCGTGCTGAAGCTGGGCAATTGCCAGGTTTTGGGTCACCGCACGACCGAAAAGAACGGTTATGTCGCGCTGCAGCTCGGCTCGGGCACCCGCAAGACCGTGTATCTGCCGAAGGCGGAACGCGGCCAGTTCGCGGTCGCCAAGGTCGAACCCAAGCGCAAGGTCACCGAGTTCCGCGTGTCGGAAGACGCGCTGATCCCGGTCGGCGCCGAAATTCAGGCGGACCATTTCGTGGTCGGCCAGTTCGTCGACGTCACCGGCACCTCGGTCGGCAAGGGTTTTGCCGGCGGTATCAAGCGCTGGAATTTCGGCGGCTTGCGCGCCACCCACGGCGTCTCGGTCTCGCATCGTTCGATCGGTTCGACCGGTGGACGCCAGGATCCCGGCAAGACGTTCAAGAACAAGAAGATGCCCGGTCACATGGGTGTCGATCGCATCACCACGCTTAATCTGCGCGTCGTGCAGACCGACGTGGCGCGCGGCCTGATCCTCGTCGAAGGCGCCGTTCCCGGTTCCAAGGGCGGCTGGATCGCGGTTCGCGATGCCGTGAAGAAGGCGTTGCCGAAAGACGCGCCGAAGCCGGGCAAGTTCCGCCTGGCCGACGGTGGCGGCGAACAGGCTCCCGCAGCCGAAGCGCCGGCCGAGCAGGAGGGCGTGTGAGATGGAATTGAAAGTCACGACCCTTGAGGGCAAGGCGGCTGGTTCGGTTCAGCTGTCGGACGCCATTTTCGGCCTCGAGCCGCGCAAGGACATCATCCAGCGCTGCGTCAACTGGCAACTCGCCAAACGTCAGGCCGGCACCCACAAGACGCAAGGTCGCGCCGACGTCTGGCGCACCGGCAAGAAGATGTACAAGCAGAAGGGCACCGGCGGTGCGCGTCACGGCTCGGCCCGGGTGCCGCAGTTCCGCGGCGGTGGCCGTGCGTTCGGTCCGGTGGTTCGCTCGCATGCCTTCGATCTGCCGAAGAAGGTACGCGCCCTGGCGCTGCGCCATGCGCTGTCCGCCAAGGTCAAGGACGGTGGCCTGATCGTGATCGAGTCGGCGGTGCTGGAAGCTGCCAAGACCAAGGCGCTGGTCGGACATTTCTCCGGTCTCGGCCTCACCAACGCTCTGATCATCGATGGCGCCGAGGTTCACAACGGTTTCGCCGCGGCGGCCCGCAACATTCCGAACATCGACGTGCTGCCGATCCAGGGCATCAACGTCTATGACATTCTGCGACGCCACAAGCTGGTCCTGACCAAGGCGGCGCTCGATGCGTTGGAGGCGCGCTTCAAATGAAGAATATCGATCCGCGCCATTACGACATCATCGTTTCCCCGGTCGTGACCGAAAAGGCGACGATGGCGTCCGAGCACAACAAGGTTGTGTTCAAGGTCGCCAGCAAGGCGACCAAGCCGCAAATCAAGGAAGCCGTCGAGAAGCTGTTCGACGTCAAGGTCAAGAGCGTGAACACGCTGGTGCGCAAGGGCAAGACCAAGGTCTTCCGTGGCACCTTCGGTTCGCAGTCGGACGTGAAGCGTGCGATCGTGACCCTTGAAGAGGGCCACCGCATCGACGTTACCACCGGTCTATAAGGCGATACGACGATGGCATTGAAAAAATACAATCCGACGACACCGGGCCAGCGCCAGCTGGTGCTGGTCGATCGTTCGGCGCTCTACAAGGGCAAGCCGGTAAAGGCGCTGACCGAGGGCAAGCATTCCTCGGGCGGCCGCAACAACACCGGTCGCATGGTCGTGCGTTTTCGCGGGGGCGGTCACAAGCAGACCTACCGTATCGTCGACTTCAAGCGCACCAAGCTCGACATGCCCGCGACCGTCGAGCGGCTGGAATACGATCCGAACCGCACCGCGTTCATCGCGCTGATCAAGTATACCGACGGCACCCAGGCCTACATTCTTGCCCCGCAGCGTCTCGCGGTCGGCGATACCGTGATCGCCGGCAACTATGTCGACGTGAAGCCGGGCAACGTCATGCCGCTCGGCAACATGCCGATCGGCACCATCGTGCATAATGTCGAACTGAAGATCGGCAAGGGTGGCCAGATCGCCCGTTCGGCCGGCACCTACGCCCAGCTGGTCGGCCGCGACCACGATTACGTCATCGTGCGCCTGAATTCGGGCGAACAGCGCCTGGTCCACGGCCGCTGCACCGGCACCATCGGTGCGGTGTCGAACCCGGACCACATGAACATCTCGATCGGCAAGGCCGGTCGTAACCGCTGGCTCGGCCGCAAGCCGCATAACCGCGGCGTCTCCATGAACCCGGTCGACCATCCGCACGGCGGCGGCGAAGGCCGCACCTCGGGCGGCCGCCACCCGGTGACGCCGTGGGGCAAGCCGACCAAGGGCAAGAAGACCCGCTCGAACAAGTCGACCAATCGATTCATTCTCATCAGCCGCCACAAGCGGAAGAAGTAAGGAACGCCGGACATGGTTCGTTCAGTCTGGAAAGGCCCGTTCGTCGAAGGCTCTCTGCTCAAGAAGGCAGATGCCGCGCGAGCGTCAGGCCGTCATGACGTGATCAAGATCTGGAGCCGCCGCTCGACCATCCTGCCGCAGTTCGTCGGCCTGGTTTTCGGCGTCTACAACGGCCAGAAGCATGTGCCGGTATCGGTTAACGAGGAAATGGTGGGCCACAAGTTCGGCGAGTTCTCGCCGACCCGGACCTTCCACGGCCATTCTGGCGACAAGAAAGCCAAGAAGGCTTGAGGACTGAGCGATGAGCAAACCTAAGCGCGAACGGAGCCTCCCGGATAACGAGGCCAAGGCGATCGCCCGAATGCTGCGGGTGAGCCCGCAGAAGCTGAATCTCGTCGCGCAACTGATCCGCGGCAGGAAGGCTTCGGCGGCGCTCGCCGACCTGCAGTTCTCGCGCAAGCGGATCGCGGTCGACGTCAAGAAGTGCCTGGAATCGGCGATCGCAAACGCCGAGAACAATCACGATCTCGAGGTCGACGATCTGATCGTCGCCGAGGCGCATGTCGGCAACGGCATCGTCATGAAGCGTTTCGCACCGCGCGGCCGTGGCCGTTCGGGCCGTATTTTCAAACCGTTCTCGCAGCTGACGATCGTCGTTCGTCAGGTCGAGGCCGAGGCTAGCGCTTAAGAGCGGGCGCAGGAGAGAACGATGGGTCAGAAAATCAATCCAATCGGACTTCGTCTCGGCATCAACCGGACGTGGGATTCCCGTTGGTTCGCCGGCAAGAACGAGTACGGCAAGCTGCTGCACGAGGATGTCAAGATCCGCGAGATCCTGCACAAGGAGCTCAAGCAGGCGGCCGTCGCCCGGATTGTGATCGAGCGCCCGCACAAGAAGTGCCGCGTGACGATCCATTCGGCGCGTCCCGGTGTCGTGATCGGCAAGAAGGGCGCCGACATCGACAAGCTGCGCAAGCGGGTTGCCGACATCACCGCCTCCGACGTCGTCATCAACATCGTCGAAATCCGCAAGCCGGAACTCGATGCCACCCTGGTTGCCGAATCGATCGCCCAGCAGCTCGAGCGCCGCGTCGCGTTCCGCCGTGCCATGAAGCGTGCCGTGCAGTCGGCGATGCGCCTCGGTGCCGAGGGCATTCGTATCAACTGCTCGGGCCGTCTCGGCGGCGCCGAAATCGCCCGCATGGAATGGTATCGCGAGGGCCGGGTGCCGCTGCACACGCTGCGCGCCGACATCGACTACGGCGTCGCGACCGCATTCACCACGTTCGGCACCTGCGGCGTCAAGGTCTGGATCTTCAAGGGCGAAATCCTTGAGCACGACCCGATGGCCCAGGACAAGAAAATGGCCGAGGGCGACAATTCGCGGCCGCGTCGCGACGCTGCTTGAGCGCAATAGAGAAGGTTTGAGGGCGTAAGCCATGATGCAACCAAAGAAGACGAAGTTCCGGAAGGCGCATAAGGGCCGTATCCACGGCGTTGCGACCTCTGGCGCGACGTTGTCGTTCGGCCAGTTCGGCCTGAAGGCGATGGCGCCCGAGCGCATCACCGCCCGTCAGATCGAAGCCGCGCGCCGCGCGCTGACCCGTCACATGAAGCGTGCGGGCCGGGTCTGGATCCGTATCTTCCCGGACGTGCCGGTGTCGAAGAAGCCCGCCGAAGTCCGCATGGGCTCGGGCAAGGGTACTCCGGAATTGTGGGTCGCCAGGGTGAAGCCCGGCCGGCTGATTTTCGAGATCGACGGCGTCACCATCCAGACCGCGAAAGAAGCGTTGTCGCTGGCCGCCGCCAAACTGCCGATCAAGACGCGCTTCGTCGCGCGCATTGCGGAATAGGATGTGATCATGGCCGAGATGAAAACCGCCGATGTTCGTGCGATGAGCCCCGATCAGATGGACGACGCCGTCCTCAATCTGAAGAAGGAGCGCTTCAACCTGCGCTTCCAGCGCGCCACCGGGCAGCTGGAGAACACCTCGCGGCTGCGTGAAGCCCGCCGCGACATCGCCCGTATCAAGACCATCGCCGCGCAGAAGCGCGACGCGAAGAAGTAAGGGGCCGACATGCCGAAACGTACGCTTCAGGGTGTGGTCGTCAGCGACAAGCAAGCCAAGACGGTTGTGGTGCGCGTCGATCGGCGCTTTACCCATCCGATCTACAAGAAGACGATTCGCCGCTCGAAAAATTACCACGCGCACGACGAGAACAACGAGTTCAAGCCGGGCGACCAGGTGTGGATCGAGGAGAGCAAGCCGATCTCGAAGTTGAAGCGCTGGACCGTGGTCCGGGGTGAACAGAAGAAAACGGCCTGAGTTCAGCGGCCTGGCCGCAAGACTTCAGGAAAATTTTAAGCGCGGATAAGCGCATCAGAAAGAGGACGAGGTGCATCAATGATTCAGATGCAGACCAACCTCGACGTGGCCGATAATTCCGGCGCACGCCGTGTCATGTGCATCAAGGTGATTGGGGGCTCCAAGCGCCGCTATGCCACCGTGGGTGACGTTATTGTCGTGTCGATCAAGGAAGCAATTCCGCGCGGCAAGGTGAAGAAGGGGGACGTGATGAAGGCTGTCGTGGTGCGGGTCCGCAAGGACATCCGCCGCGCCGATGGCTCCGTCATCCGCTTCGACCGCAACGCCGCCGTGCTGATCAACAATCAGTCCGAGCCGATCGGCACCCGCATCTTCGGGCCGGTGCCGCGCGAGCTGCGCGCCAAGAACCACATGAAGATCATTTCGCTCGCGCCGGAGGTGCTGTGATGGCTGCCAAGATCCGGAAGGGCGACAAGGTCATCGTGCTGAGCGGCCGCGACAAGGGCCGCACCGGCGAGGTGTTCGAGGTGCGTCCCGACGCCAACAAGGCGCTGGTGCGCGGCGTCAACATGATCAAGCGTCACCAGAAGCAGACCCAGGCCCAGGAGGGCGGCATCATCCAGAAGGAGTCGCCGATCCACCTGTCCAACATCGCGATCGTCGGCAAGGACGGCAAGCCGACCCGCGTGGGCTTCAAGATTCAGGCCGATGGCAAGAAGGTACGTGTTGCCAAGAGCTCAGGAGCAGAGATCGATGGCTGAGACCGCTTACGTTCCGCGTTTACGCGAACAGTTCGACAAGGAAATCCGCGGCAAGCTGACCGAGCAGTTCGGCTATGCCAACGTCATGCAGGTGCCGCGCCTGGACAAGGTCGTGCTCAACATGGGCATCGGCGAGGCGGTCAACGACCGCAAGAAGGCCGAGTTGGCAGCCGCCGATCTCGCGCTGATCGCCGGCCAGAAGCCGGTCGTGACCTATTCGCGCGTCGCCATCGCGACCTTCAAGCTGCGTGAAAACCAGCCGATCGGCGCCAAGGTCACGCTGCGCAAGGCCAAGATGTACGAGTTCATCGACCGCCTGATCAACGTGGCGTTGCCGCGCGTGCGGGATTTCCGTGGCCTCAACCCGAAGAGCTTCGATGGCCGCGGCAACTACTCGCTCGGCATCAAGGAACACATCATTTTCCCCGAAATCGACTTCGACAAGATGGGGGAGACATGGGGCATGGACGTCACGGTGTGCACCACGGCGCCGACCGACGACGAAGCGCGTGCCTTGTTGACCGCATTCAATTTCCCGTTCCGGCAGTGAGACGCTGACAGCCTTAGAGCTATCTGCCTCTCAAACGCGGAAACCCAGGAGCCAAGCATGGCAAAGAAAAGTTCGATCGAGAAGAACAACCGCCGCAAGCGGATGACCAAGAACGCAGCGCCCCGGCGCGCGAAGCTCAAGGCCATCATCGCCGACAAGAAGAAGCCGATGGAAGAGCGCTTCGCAGCGACGCTGAAGCTCGCCGAGATGCCGCGTAATTCGTCGGCGACCCGGATCCGCAATCGCTGCGAAATGACCGGCCGTCCTCGCTCGGTCTATCGCAAGAACAAGCTCAGCCGCATCGCGCTGCGTGAACTCGGGTCCAAGGGCCTGGTTCCCGGGCTCGTGAAGTCGAGCTGGTAAGGGGGGTCGGAACAATGTCAACGCACGATCCGATCAGCGATCTCATCACCCGCATCCGCAACGCACAGATGCGCGCCAAGCCCAAGGTCTCGACCCCGGGCTCGAAGATGCGCGCCAACGTGCTCGAGGTCCTCAAGAGCGAGGGCTACATCCGCGGCTACGCCAGCGTCGAGCACGCGTCCGGCCGCAGCGAGCTCGAGATCGAGCTGAAGTATTTCGATGGCGAGCCGGTCATTCGCGAAATCGAGCGGGTATCGAAGCCGGGGCGGCGTGTTTATGCCTCGGTCAAGAACCTGCCGCGCGTCAACAACGGTCTCGGCATTTCCGTGTTATCGACGCCGAAGGGAATCATGGCTGACCACGAAGCGCGTGAAGCGAACGTGGGCGGCGAAATTCTCTTCACGGTGTTCTGAGGAAGGAATCACTATGTCACGTATCGGCAAGAAGCCTGTGACGGTTCCGTCGGGTGTTACCGCGACCGTCGAAGGCCAGACCGTCAAGATGAAGGGGCCGAAGGGCCAGCTTCAGTTCATCGTGCACGACGACGTCGAAGTGAAGTTCGAGAACGGCGAAGTCAAGGTCGCGCCCAGGATCAAGACCAACCGGGCGCAGGCCATGTACGGCACCGCGCGCGCCCAGGTCGCCAACCTGGTCGAGGGCGTCACCAAGGGTTTCGAGAAGAAGCTCGAGATCACCGGCGTCGGCTATCGCGCCGCGCTGCAGGGCAAGAACCTGCAGCTCGCGCTCGGCTACAGCCATGACGTCGTCTATGCGATCCCGGAAGGCATTGCCATCACGGTGCCGAAGCCGACCGAGATCATCATTGCCGGCAACGATTCCCAGCGCGTCGGTCAGGTCGCCGCCGAGATTCGCAGCTATCGGCCGCCGGAGCCCTACAAGGGCAAGGGTGTGAAGTATTCCAACGAGTTTATCTTCCGCAAGGAAGGCAAGAAGAAGTAACGGAGCCGGCCATGTCGAGACTCAAGATCACGAACGACCGGCGCAAGAAGCGCGTGCGGCTGTCGCTGCGCTGTACCGCCAACGGCCGCCCGCGGCTGTCGGTGTTCCGCTCGTCGAAGCACATCTACGCGCAGGTCATCGACGACCTGAAGGGCGAGACGCTGGCGTCGGCTTCTTCGCTGGAGAAGACGATGCGCGAGGGCGGCAACACCGGCGCCAACATCGACGCGGCGAAGGCCGTCGGCAAGCTGCTGGCGGAACGCGCTGTGAAGAACGGCGTCACCGAGGTGGTGTTCGACCGCGGCGGGTACCTCTATCACGGTCGCGTCAAGGCGCTCGCGGATGCGGCGCGTGAAAGCGGCTTGAGCTTCTAAGAATTGGTTTGAACGGACACAAGGTCGGGGGCGCAAGCCTCTTAAGGATTGGAAAACACCATGGCAGGTGAACGCGAGCGCGGTGGCGGCCACAGGGGCGGCCGGGAAGAGCGTGACAGCGAATTCGTCGACAAGCTCGTCCACATCAATCGTGTGGCGAAGGTCGTCAAGGGCGGCAAGCGCTTCGGTTTTGCGGCGCTGGTCGTGATCGGCGACCAAAAGGGCCGGGTCGGATTCGGCCACGGCAAGGCGCGCGAAGTTCCCGAGGCGATCCGCAAGGCGACCGAGTCGGCCAAGCGCAACCTGACGCGCGTCGCATTGCGCGAAGGTCGCACGCTGCACCACGACATCGCCGGCCGTCACGGCGCGGGCAGGGTCTATCTGCGCGCGGCTCCGGCGGGTACCGGCATCATCGCGGGCGGTCCGATGCGCGCGGTGTTCGAGAGCCTCGGCGTCCAGGACGTGGTGGCGAAGTCGATCGGTTCGTCGAACCCCTACAACATGGTTCGTGCCACCTTCGACGCGCTGAAGCATCAGGATTCGCCGCGTTCGGTTGCGGCGCGCCGCAACATCAAGGTGTCCACGCTGCAGTCGCGCCGTGTCGGTGGCGACGCCGAAGTGGTCGCCGAATAACAACACGCGCGTCTGACGCGATTTTCGGAGTTATTGTCATGGCCAAGGCCGCAAAGATGATCAAGGTCGAGCAGACCGGCAGCGCGATCCGCCGCCATCACTCGCAGCGCGCGACGCTGATCGGCCTCAACCTCAACAAGATCGGCCGGGTCACCGAGCTGGAGGACACTCCTGCCGTTCGCGGCATGATCGCCAAGGTCCAGCATCTCGTCCGCGTCGTCGACGGGAAATAGTTCACGTCGTCTCGAGGAGGCCGGGTAGTGGCCTCCGAGGGATGACAACCATCGCCCTTCGAAGCTGACACGCCTCAGGACGATGGAACGGAAGAAGGAAGCGAACGATGAAGCTCAATGATATCGCCGACAAAAACGGCTCGCGCAAAGCGCGCATGCGGGTCGGGCGGGGCATCGGTTCAGGCAAGGGCAAGACTGCGGGCCGCGGCGGCAAGGGCCAAACCGCGCGTTCGGGCGTGCGCATCAAGGGCTTCGAAGGCGGCCAGATGCCGATCCATCGCCGCCTGCCGAAGCGCGGCTTCAACAACATCTTCCGGCTCGATTTCGCCGAGATCAATCTCGACCGGTTGCAGGACGCGATCGACGCCAAGCTGATCGACGTCAACGAGACCATTACGGTCGAATCGCTGGTCAAGGCCAAGGTCGTGCGGCGCCCCAAGGCCGGCATGCGGCTGCTCGGCCGCGGCGAAATCAAGGCCAAGCTGAACATCGAGGTTCACGGTGCTTCGAAGACGGCCATCGCGGCGATCGAGAAGGCGGGCGGCACGGTGAAAATCCTGGCGCCGGCAAAGAAGGACGAAGGCGAGGCGGCGTAACATCTGCGTCATCGCCCGCGCCAGCGGGCGGTCCGGCATGCCGAGACGGTAGATTTTTCGAAAGCCGAGCACCAAATTGATGTCCGGCGTCTGCTGAATGTCCTACCTTTGGAGGGATGACGGCATACGGGGCGCGGGAGAAAGCCAAACATGGTCTCAGCAGCAGAACAACTTGCGGCAAACCTTAACTTCTCGGCGCTCGGCAAAGCCGAAGAACTGAAGAAGCGCATCTGGTTCACACTGGGTGCGCTGCTCGTTTATCGGCTCGGCACCTACATCCCGCTGCCCGGCATCGATCCCGCCATCTGGGAGCAGGTGTTCAAGTCGCAGGCCGGCGGTATCCTCGGCATGTTCAACATGTTCGCCGGCGGCGGCATCAACCGCATGGCGATCTTTGCGCTGAACATCATGCCGTACATCTCGGCATCGATCATCATCCAGCTGTTGACCACGGTATCGCCGAAGCTCGAAGCCCTGAAGAAGGAAGGCGAGGCCGGCCGCAAGACGCTCAACCAGTACACCCGCTATCTCACGGTGATCCTGGCCGCGTTCCAGTCCTACGGCATCGCCATCGGCCTGCAGGGCGCCGGCAATGTCGTCAGCGAACCTGGCATGTTCTTCCTGATCTCAACCTCGGTTACGCTGACCGGCGGCACCATGTTCCTGATGTGGCTCGGTGAGCAGATCACCTCGCGCGGCATCGGCAACGGCATCTCGCTGATCATTCTGGCCGGCATCGTCGCGGAATTGCCCTCGGCGCTCGCCAGCATGCTGGAACTGGGACGTCAGGGCGCGCTGTCCACCCCGCTCATCCTGATCGTCATCATCATGTCGGTGGTGGTGATCGCCTTCATCGTGTTCATGGAGCGCGCGCAACGGCGGCTCCTGATCCAGTATCCGAAGCGCCAGGTCGGCAACAAGATGTTCGAGGGCCAGTCCTCGCATCTGCCGCTCAAGCTCAATACCTCCGGCGTGATTCCGCCGATCTTCGCGTCCTCGCTGCTGTTGCTGCCGACCACGGTTGCCAATTTCAACGCCGGCAGCGGGCCGGAATGGTTTCAGTGGCTGAACACGCAGCTCAGCCACGGCCGGCCGCTGTTCCTGATCTGTTACCTTGGGCTGATCGTGTTCTTCGCGTTCTTCTACACCGCGATCGTGTTCAACCCGACCGAGACCGCCGACAATCTCAAGAAGCATGGCGGCTTCATCCCTGGCATCCGGCCGGGCGAGCGCACCGCCGAATACATCGACTACGTGCTGTCGCGCGTCACGGTCCTGGGCGCTGCCTATCTCGCGATCGTCTGCCTGATCCCCGAAATCCTGATCTCCTACGCCTCGGTGCCGTTCTACTTCGGCGGTACCTCGCTCCTGATCGTGGTCAGCGTGACCATGGATACGGTGGCGCAGGTGCAGGGTTATCTGCTCGCCCACCAGTATGAAGGGTTGATCAGAAAGTCGAAGCTGAGGGGGCGTCGCCGCTGACGTCCGAGGCCGCGCGTTGCATCGCTTTCACTGCTGATCGTAGTTGGCGCTGGGCTGGATTTTGAAACGAAGGTGCGCGGCGGGCCGCTCACCGAGCCGGGGGGCGAATACGTATGAGACTGATTCTTCTCGGGCCGCCGGGGGCGGGCAAGGGCACCCAGGCACTGCGTCTGGTTCAGAAGCACGGCATCGTCCAGCTCTCGACCGGTGAAATGCTGCGCGCCGCGGTGGCGGCGGAGACGGCGGTAGGCCTCAAGGCCAGGGACATCATGGCCAGTGGCGGGCTGGTGCCGGATGAGATCGTGATCGGGATCATTTCCGATCGTCTCGATCAGCCGGATGCGGCGAAAGGTTTCATTCTCGACGGCTTCCCGCGCACGGTGCCGCAGGCCGAGGCGCTCGATGAACTCCTGAAGAAGAAGCGCATCGAGCTGGATGCCGTGGTGGAGTTGCGCGTCAACGAGAGCGCGCTGCTGCAGCGGGTCGAAACGCGGGTGGCAGAAATGCGCTCGCGGGGCGAGGACGTGCGAATCGACGATACGCCGGAAGTGCTGGCGAAGCGGCTGACGAGCTACCGTTCGCTGACCGAGCCCCTGATTCACTACTATTCGGAGCAGCGCAAGCTTCTGACGGTCGATGGCATGATGCCCATCGAAGAGGTGACCCGCGAGATCAACCGAATCCTTGCCGCGATAGGGGCGGTGGAAGCCAAGGCCGCCAGGAAGGCGGATTCGGCCAAGCGAACCGCCAGGAAGGCCAAAGCCGAGGCTAAAACGGAAGCCGGGAAGGGCGCCAGGAAGCGCGGTGCCAAGAAGGCCGTCAAGAAAGCCGCCAAGCCGGCCGCCGGAAAAGCCGCCAAATCGGCAGCCAAGGGAGCCGGGGCTGCCAGGAAAGCCGCCAAAGCCTCCCGGAAGGCCGGGAAAACGGCCTCCAAGGCGGCCAAAAAGGCTGTCCGGAAGGCGCCGGCCAGTTCCAAAGCCCGCGCCGCCGGCAAGGCCAGGAAAGCTGCCAAAAAGGTCACGAAAAGGCGAGCTAAACGCTAGAGACGGTTGACGAAACCAAGTTGAATCCTTTAATAAGCCCGGTATCCAGTCGGATTGTTTCCAGACGATGCCGGGCCCCGAGACAAGCAAGGGGACGGGCGTCGTGTTCGCGTTTGTGGACACCCGCCCAGAATAGCTAAAAACACAGCCGGTCCCAGGGATCGGCGACAGGAGAGACTGCGTGGCCCGTATTGCCGGTGTGAATATCCCGACCAACAAGCGCGTCCTGATCGCGCTCCAGTACATCCATGGTATCGGCCAGAAGAATGCCGCCGAGATCATCGAGAAGGTCAAGATTGCCGAAGATCGTCGCGTCAATCAGCTGAGCGATCAGGAAGTGCTGCAGATCCGTGAAGTGATCGACCGCGATTATCTGGTCGAAGGCGACCTGCGTCGCGAGACCGGCATGAACATCAAGCGTCTGATGGATCTCGGCTGCTATCGCGGCCTGCGTCATCGCCGCGGGTTGCCGGTGCGCGGCCAGCGCACCCACACCAACGCGCGCACGCGCAAGGGGCCGGCCAAGTCGATCGCCGGCAAGAAGAAGTAATTTCGCGAATAGCGAACGGTGAATGGCGAATAGTTTCTATTCGCTATTCGCTTTTCAGGTGTAGCCGCTGGCATTACGGCGGCGTTGAGATCTTAGGAAAGGTTCTGGAATGGGCAAGGAAGCCACCCGCGTACGTCGCCGTGAACGCAAGAACATTGCATCCGGTGTCGCGCACGTGAACTCGTCGTTCAACAACACGACCATCACCATCACCGACGCGCAGGGCAACACCATTGCCTGGTCGTCGGCCGGGACGATGGGCTTCAAGGGCTCGCGCAAGTCGACCCCTTACGCCGCGCAGGTCGCGGCGGAAGACGTCTCCAAGAAGGCGCAGGAACACGGCATGCGCACGCTGGAGGTTGAAGTTGCTGGTCCGGGGTCGGGCCGCGAATCGGCGCTTCGCGCGCTGCAGGCGGCGGGCTTCACCGTCACATCGATCCGCGACGTGACCACGATCCCGCACAATGGCTGCCGTCCGCGCAAGCGCCGGCGCGTCTGATTTGACGACCGCGGGCGGCATGGCCGTCCCGCGATGAACTTTGCAGTGTATTTGACGCGGCCTGATCCGCGTTCTCCAACGCCAGTGATGTAGACGGCATATCGATTGGCCCATGGGTGAAACAGTGACGATCCAGAAAAATTGGCAAGAACTTATTCGGCCGAACAAGCTTCAGGTAACGCCGGGCACCGACGCGAATCGTTTCGCGACGCTGGTGGCCGAGCCCCTCGAGCGCGGCTTCGGCCAGACCCTCGGCAATGCGCTGCGCCGCATCCTGCTGTCCTCGCTGCAGGGCGCCGCGGTGCAGTCGGTGCACATCGACGGCGTGCTGCACGAGTTCTCCTCGATCGCGGGCGTTCGCGAGGACGTCACCGACATCGTACTCAACATCAAGGACATCTCGATCAAGATGCAGGGCGAAGGCCCCAAGCGCATGGTCGTGAAGAAGCAGGGCCCGGGCGTCGTCACCGCCGGCGACATCCAGACCGTCGGCGACGTCGTGGTGCTCAACCCCGACCTGCAGATCTGCACGCTGGACGAAGGCGCCGAGATCCGCATGGAATTCACGGTCGCCGCCGGCAAGGGCTACGTCGCCGCCGAGCGCAACCGTCCCGAGGACGCGCCGATCGGCCTGATCCCGGTCGACAGCCTGTTCTCTCCGGTCCGCAAGGTCTCCTACAAGGTCGAGAACACCCGCGAGGGCCAGATCCTCGATTACGACAAGCTGACCATGACCATCGAGACCAACGGCGCGATCTCGCCCGATGACGCGGTGGCCTATGCCGCGCGCATCCTGCAGGATCAGCTCAACGTGTTCGTGAACTTCGAAGAGCCCCGCAAGGAAGTGGCGCAGGAGATCATTCCGGATCTCGCGTTCAACCCGGCGTTCCTCAAGAAGGTCGACGAACTCGAACTGTCGGTGCGTTCGGCGAACTGCCTGAAGAACGACAACATCGTCTACATCGGCGACCTCGTGCAGAAGTCGGAAGCGGAGATGCTCCGTACCCCGAACTTCGGCCGCAAGTCGCTGAACGAGATCAAGGAAGTGCTGGCCCAGATGGGTCTGCATCTCGGCATGGAAGTGCCCGGCTGGCCGCCGGAGAATATCGACGAGTTGGCCAAGCGCTTCGAAGACCACTACTGATTTCGTCATTCCGGGTTCGCGCTTCGCGCGCCCCGGAATGACTCCCGGGCGAACGCAGGCGGCCCACCTGAGCAGATTGTCCGACGCGCCGTCGTGACAGAATAGTTATTGAGGAATTCAACATGCGTCACGGCAAGGTTCATCGGAAGCTCAACCGCACCGCCGAGCATCGCAAAGCGATGTTCGCCAACATGTGCGCTGCGCTGATCAAGCACGAGCAGATCGTCACCACGCTGCCCAAGGCCAAGGAACTGCGGCCGATCGTCGAGAAGCTGGTCACGCTCGGCAAGAAGGGCGGCCTCTCGATGCGCCGCCAGGCGATCTCCGAGATGCGCGACCTCGACCAGGTCCGCAAGCTGTTCGACGTGATCGCGACCCGCTACAAGGACCGCCAGGGCGGCTATACCCGCATCATCAAGGCCGGTTTCCGCTACGGCGACAACGCGCCAATGGCCGTGATCGAATTCGTCGACCGCGACGTCGACGCCAAGGGCCTCGATTCCGGTCCGGTGCAGGAAAAGTCCGCCGAAGCGGCGTAACGATGCTGTCGTCCCTGCCTAGTGCGCAATTGCGCACGCGGCGCAGGGACCCATAACCCCAGGCGGTTGTGGTTGCCACGATTCGTCGAACATCGACGCTAACACGATAGATCACGCGGTATGGGTCCCGGCGTTCGCAGGGACGACGAAAGAAAGAAGCGGCGCTCGGTGCGCCGCTTTTTTATTTGCCGGCGCGGGAGCAGATCGGGTTGGGGCCGGCTTCGCTTGAAGGCATGGATGCCGCGACGTAGGATCACAGCGATCTGGATTGAGAAATGAGCCGTTTCTGGAGCAGCCTGACGCACGACCTGCAGCCCTATGTGCCGGGCGAGCAGCCCCGCATGGCGGATCTGGTCAAGCTCAATACCAATGAAAGCCCGTTGGGTCCTTCGCCGCGCGCGCTGGAAGCGATCCGCGGCGAGGCGGCCGATACGCTGCGCCTGTATCCGGACCCGCAGGCATCAGCGCTGCGGGCTGCCCTGGCGACCTACCACCGGGTGCGGCCCGAACAGGTGTTCGTCGGCAACGGCTCGGATGAGGTGCTGGCGCACGCCTTCGCCGGGCTGCTGAAGCATGACGGGCCGTTGCTGTTCCCAGACATCACCTACAGCTTCTACCCGGTCTATTGCCGCCTGTTCGGCATTACTTACGAGGCCGTGCCGCTCGATCAGGCGATGCAGATCCGCGTCGCCGATTATCACAGGCCGGCCGGCGCGATCATCATCCCCAATCCGAATGCGCCAACCGGCGTTGCGCTGTCGCGGGCCGAGATCGCGACCCTGCTGGAGCAACATCCTGACGCCCCCGTGGTCATCGACGAGGCCTATGTCGATTTCGGCGCCGAGACCGCCATTCCGCTGGTCGCCTCGCACCCGAACCTTCTGGTCGTTCAAACCATGTCCAAGTCGCGGGCG
>NZ_JAURXB010000023.1 GCF_030654605.1 Bradyrhizobium sp. | reverse complement strand
TGCGTCATGAACACCGCTTCCAAAGCGGACAGCGGCGATTCGGCTGTCGCTATGGCGCGGTCGACTCGCGCCAGTAGGCGATCGGCGACCCAGGAGATGACCGCCTGCCAGATTGCATCCTTGCTGGGGAAATGACGAAACAGCGCCCCTTGCGTGAGGTTCATTCGCTTGGCAATGGCGGCAGTTGTGATTTCGCTTGGATTCTGTTCGGCGGCCAGCGCGACAACCGTCTCGACCGTGACGGCCCGGCGCTCTTCGGCTGGGAGGTTTCTGGGCCTGGATGGCATAGCAAGTTCCCTAGGAAAGATAGTAATTGATTACTCACATAATGCACCTTTATCGAAATGGCAAGGCTGGTCCAAGGGATGCCGTGTTTGATCATGGAGAAGGGGAGCGGGGTTGCCCGCATCGAGACGCAAGTCTCAGCACCTCCGCAACTTTCAGTGGAATGGTATTCGCCAGGTCGGCATCAAAATCCGCCTGCCTGAAGCCGCTCGTGGCGGTGATCTTTTCCACGAGCGACATGGGCGACCAAGACTCGTCCTTGCCGGGGGCGGCCCACCAGACGTGCCAGAGCGGGATCATGTATTGATGGATCAGGGCGAGATCGGCATAAACTCTGACTTGGCGGCGTCCGCCCGCGGCGAGTGCCTTGTTGATCGCGAGATCCGCCATGTGTAGCCGCCAGCCGAACATATCGTCCGGTACCGGCTGGAAGAAATTCCAGGTGCCCGATTGCAGCCACTGAATGCGGGTGCTGGCCTCCCCCTCTTTGAATACGGTAGCCTCAAAAAGACCTCCGAGCGGACGAACAACTTCAACGGCCAAGCCTGCGGATTTTAAGGCGGCGATATCTCTCTTGGCGACAGATGCGATGTCTGCGGCGCCGCATGGCCGAGGGGCTACGGGGCGACAAATGCTCGATTTCCGGCGGCAAATCGAGATTGTCCAGTGGGTTTTCCTGTCCGGATTGCCGCGTCGGTCGCAGCAATTTGATGATTGGCGTCATCAGGCTATCTTGATCCCACAAGTTTAGGTTGTGTTTCGCGTTAGCGCTCCGACCCGGATCATTATCGCTTAATTTCTCTCGCAGACGATCCATTCCGCGCTGGAATCTAAGATCGTCATGACCCGTTCGTGGAGCGGAACCGTCGGCGCAGCGGGCGACAATCGGCAGGCTTGGCTGAATAACGCGGGCCGGTCCGTCCGCGGTCAGCTCACCAATCGTTCCCGGTTTTCCCAGAACGGCCTGCGCAGTTCGCGCTTGAGAATCTTGCCGGCTCCGGAGAGCGGCAACGGGCTCTCGCTGATCTCGATGCTGCGCGGGCATTTGTAGCCGGCGATCAGCGTCTTGCAGAATTCGATCAGTTCGGCGGCCGAGACCTGCGCGCCGCTCCTGGAAACGACCACGGCATGGACCTGTTCGCCCCATTGCTCGTTCGGAATCCCGATCACGGCGCATTGGGCAACCGCGGGATGCTGCGCAATCGCGTTCTCGACCTCGACCGAATAGATATTCTCGCCGCCGGATATGATCATGTCCTTGACCCGGTCGACGACGTAGATGAACCCGTCATCGTCCATATAGCCGCCGTCGCCGGTGTGCATCCAGCCATTGACGACGGCTTTCGCGGTCTCTTCGGGACGCTCCCAATAGCCCATCATGACGTTGTCGCCGCGCGCCACGATCTCGCCGACCGTGCCGCGGGGCACCGGCTCGTCGTCGGTATCGACAATGCGAACTTCGCAACCGAGCGTGGGCCGACCCGCACCCCGATGCCGCCCCTTGGCGCGGCCGTCGCCGGTGTGCTCCTTCCAGTGCAGCAGGGTGGCGATCGGCGACAATTCGGTCATGCCGTACGCTTGCGTGAACTGCACGCTCGGGAGTGCCGCCATGGCTCTGCCGAGCACGGCCTCGCTGATCGGCGACGCGCCATAGATCACATTTTTCAGTGACGACATGTTGTAGGAACCCAGCGCGGGATGGTCGACCAGCATCTGGATCATGGTCGGGACCAGAAGCACGTCGGTGACCCGATCGTTCTGTACCGCGGCCATTACGCCTTCCGGCGTGAACGCCTGAATGATGACGTTGGAGCCGCCGCTCAGCAGCAGCGAATACATCGCCGCACCGTTGGCGAGATGAAACATCGGCGCGGCATGAAGATAGATCGCCGAGGCCGGAAACAGGCCTTCGCCGAGCGCATTCAAGGCGTTGGCCATCAGGTTGCCGTGGCTGAGCATCACCCCTTTGGAACGGCCGGTGGTGCCGCCGGTGTAGAAGATGCCGGCGAGGTCGGCACCGGTGCGCATCGCGTCCGGTATCGGCTCGCTTCGCGCGAGCAAGGTTTCGTAACTTTCCATTCCGGCCGGCACGTCGCCGTCGTCAGCATAGACCAGATTCAAAGCGGGAAGGGCTTTCGCCAGCCCGGCGCCCGTCGATGCGAACGCCTTGTCGACCACCAGTACGTCGGCGCGGCAATCGCGCAGGGCGTCCTCGTTTTCAAGCGGGCTCCACCTGATGTTGAGCGGAACGATCACCGCGCCGGCCCATGCGGTCGCCAGATAAAGCTCGAGATACCGGTCGGAGTTGAGCGACAGGATCGCGACGCGGTCGCCGGGATTGGCGCCGAGCGCCCGCAGGCCAGCCGCCAGCCGCGATACCCGTTCGCCGATCTCGCGCCAGTTCCGTTGCCTGTCGCCGAACACGGTGGCGAGGCCGTCCGGATTGATCTGTAAAGCGCGGCGCAATCCCTGCGTTGTGTTCATCGTATTCCCCCTCGTGATGGTTTCTTCTTCGCGACGGTTGAGGCTGTCTTCTTCACCGGTCGTGCCGCCAGCCCCTCGGTGAGCCGGTCCGTGAATTCGTCTGCGATCGCCGTTGCCGACATCGCCCCGTCCGGCTGAAACCAGTGACCGATCCAGTTCAGGGAACCGGCAATGGCGAATGCGGTCATCTTGGGGTCGCACGGCTTGATCGATCCGTCGGCGATTCCGTCGGCGATGTATTTCCGGAACGTCCGGTCGATGCTTTTTTTGCCGGCGCGGACGATCCTGCTGTTTTTTTCGCTCAGGTCGCGCGGGTCGAACCGCACCAGGCTGGCGCCGTGGTCGGTCGCCATGTTCTCGGCATAGGCGTGCACCAGTTGCCGCAGCTTGACGAGGCCGGTGCCGCCGCGGGCGTTGATCCCGGCGATGAAGCCGTCGACCTGCTCCTGTCCGACAGCCCAGCACTCGAACAGGATTTCTTCCTTGCTGCGGAAGTAATTGTAGAGCGCGGGCTTGGTGATGTTCAGGCGCTCGGCGACCTCGTTCAGGGTGGCGCGATGATAACCCTGCTCGAGAAACAACTGCACCGCGGTCCGCAGCACGGCGTCGCGCTTCTCGTCGCGGGCGCGGCGGCGGTTCTCGAACGGCAGCCAGGGTGAGGATTCGGGAGAAGGGGGCAGTGCGTCCATATCGAATTCCGGCGAGTCGCATTGACTCGGTTGTTGTTGCCCGTATATTACCCATCGGTAATAAAAAGTCCAACGGGTCATTTTCGGAGAATTCAATGTCATCTCGCGCTTATGTCGTCGGCGTCGGCATGATCCCGTTCGTCAAGCCGGGCGCCAACGAGCCGTATAATGTGATGGGCGCGGAGGCGACCAGGCTGGCGCTCAACGACGCCGGCCTCGACTATGGTGCGATCCAGCAGGCCTATGTCGGTTACGTTTACGGCGATTCGACCTGCGGGCAGCGCGCGTTGTACCCGGTCGGGATGACCGGCATCCCGATCGTCAACGTCAACAACAACTGCTCCACCGGTTCGACCGCGCTGTTCCTCGCCCGTCAGGCCATCGAATCCGGTGCCGCCGATTGCGTGCTGGCGCTCGGCTTCGAGCAGATGAAGCCCGGGGCGCTGGGGGCGGTGTTCACCGATCGGCCGAGCGCGTTCGATGAATTCGACGCGGCCGCGAACAAGCTGGTCGATGCGCCGGGCGTTCCGCTGGCGCTGCGCTATTTCGGCGGCGCCGGCCTCAGCCACATGAAGAAGTACGGCACGCCGCTGACGTCCTTTGCCAAGGTCCGCGCCAAGGCGAGCCGTCATGCCAGGAACAACCCGCTGGCGCTGTTCCGCAAGGAAGTCACCGCCGACGACGTCATGAACGACCAGGTGATCTGGCCGGGCGTGATGACCCGGATGATGGCGTGCCCGCCGACCTGCGGCGGCGCGGCGGCAATTCTGGTCTCGGAGAAGTTCGCCAGCCAGCATGGCCTGCGCAAGGACGTCCGGATCGCCGCCCAGGCGATGACCACCGACACGCCGTCGACGTTCGAGGCCGGCGACATGATGCAGGTCGTCGGTTTCGACATGGCGCGCGAGGCTGCGAACAGGGTCTACGAGGCGGCCGGCGTCGGGCCGCAGGATCTCGACGTGGTCGAACTGCACGATTGCTTCGCCCAGAACGAGCTGATCACCTACGAGGCATTGGGACTGTGTCCCGAGGGCGATGCTGCGAAGTTCATCGACGATGGCGACAACACCTACGGCGGCAAGTTCGTCACCAATCCCTCCGGCGGTCTGCTGTCGAAGGGACATCCGCTCGGCGCGACCGGATTGGCGCAATGCTATGAACTGACCCGCCAATTGCGGGGAACCGCCGACATCACGCAGGTCGATGGCGCGCGCCTCGGATTGCAGCACAATCTCGGCCTTGGCGGCGCCTGCGTCGTGACGCTGTACGAACGCGCATAGGAAAAAGCCATGGTCGACCAATCCGCCGTCGGGCGTAGCTTTACGCCGGTCACCGCGCGCGTCGAGCCCGGACGCCTGCGCTATTTCCTCGACACGCTCGCCGAGCGTAATCCGGTCTATCGCGATGAGGCGGCCTCACGCGCCCAGGGCTACCCGGCGACACCGGTGCCACCGACCTATCTGTTCTGCCTCGAGATGCTGGACAACGAGCGTCCGTTCGAGTTCCTGACCGAATTGAAGATCGATCTGGGTCGCGTGCTGCATGGCGAACAGCGCTTCACCTACCACGCGCCCGTCGTCGTCGGCGACACCCTGACCTTCAAGTCACGCGTCACCGGCGTCACCGACAAGAAGGGCGGCGCGATGACGATGGTGGCAGTCGAAACCGAGGTCATCAACCAGGACGGCGTTCATGTCGCCGATACCGCGCGCACCATTGTCGTGCGGAATTAGGAGGAAGCATGAGCGCAACCGCAACCAGCCATCCGGCGGTCGGCGACCGCATCGTTCACAAGACATTTCCGCCGATCACGCGCCATACACTCGCATTATACTGCGGCGCTTCCGGCGATCATAATCCGATGCATGTCGATATCGATTTCGCAAAAGCCTCGGGTTTTCCGGATGTGTTCTCGCACGGCATGCTGGTCATGGGCTATCTCGGCCAGGCGCTGACCGATGCGGTTCCGCCGGGCCGTATTCGCTCTTTTTCGACTCGCTTCGCTGCGATCACGCAGCTCGGGGCACGACTGAGCTGCGAGGGCCATGTCACCGAGTTGATCGAAGACAAGGGCGAGAAGCGAGCCAGGCTCGCACTGACCGCCAAGGACGAGACCGGCGAGGTCAAACTCGCCGGGGAAGCAATCATCGCGCTCTGATCGAGGATGCCAAATGTCGAAACTCAAGGGAAAAGTCGCGCTCGTCACCGGTTCGGGGCGCGGCATCGGGCGCGCCATCGCGCTGAAGCTCGCAAGCGAGGGCGCCAGGGTCGTGGTCAATGACCTCGATGCGGCGCCCGGCGACGCGGTTGCCGCCGAAATCAAGGCGGCCGGCGGCGAGGCGATCGCGGTCAACGGCAGCGTATCCGAGGCCGGCTTCGCCGACCGTTTCGTCGGCGCCGCCATGGAGACGTTCGGCGGCCTCGATATCATCGTCAACAATGCCGGCTACACTTGGGATTCGACGATCCAGAAGATGACGGACGAGCAGTTCCAGGCCATGCTCGACGTGCATCTGGTCGCGCCATTCCGCCTTCTGCGCGCCGCCGCCGAGCCGATCCGGATCATGGCCAAGAAGGAAGCCGAAGCCGGACGCGAAATGTTCCGCAAGGTCGTCAACATCTCCTCGATCGCGGGACTCTACGGCAATGCCGGGCAGGCGAGCTATTCGTCGGCCAAGGCGTCGCTGGTCGGGCTGACGCGCACGATGTGCAAGGAGTGGGGACGCTACAAGGTCAACGTCAATTGCGTGGCCTTCGGCCTGATCAACACCCGCCTGACCCAGCCGATCGAGGCGCAGCAGAAGACCATCGACGTCGCCGGGCGCGACATCAAGGTCGGGGTGCAGCCCCAGATGCTGGACGCCATGGCCCGGATGATTCCGCTCGGGCGCGGCGGCACGCCGGAAGAGGCCGCCGACGCGGTTTACCTGTTCTGCAGTCCGGAATCGAACTACATCAGCGGGCAGGTCGTTGTCGCTGGCGGCGGCCTGCTGATTTAAGGTACGGATGCATCCAGTCGGAAGCACTGGTCTCGCCGCGGATAGTGGCGTTACATGGGCTAGCTGTTGGGCTTGCTGCCGTGCAACGCGTTGTTGCATCCATTCTCTCGTGCGAGGCGATACCGAATGACCTACCGTTCCTCCTGGATGACCGAAGAGCTGGACGTGTTTCGCGATCAGTTCCGCAGATTTCTCGCCAGGGATCTGGCTCCGCATGCCGACAAATGGCGTCAGCAGAAATTGGTCGATCGTTCGGCATGGCGGGCCCTGGGGGAGATGGGCGCCTTGCTGCCGAGCGTGCCCGAGGCCTATGGCGGTCTTGGCGCCAGCTTCGCCTATGACGCCGCCGTGATCGAGGACATCGAAAGCGTGGTACCGGAAGTAACGACCGGGGTTTCGGTGCACAGCGGCATCGTCGCGCACTACATCCTGAACTACGGTTCCGAGGAACAGAAACTGCGCTGGCTGCCGAAAATGGCGAGCGGCGAGTTCGTCGGAGCCATCGCCATGACCGAGCCCGGCACCGGGTCCGACCTGCAAGGCGTGCGGACCACCGCGAAAAAGCAGGGCAACAATTATGTGATCAACGGCCAGAAGACCTTCATCACCAACGGCCAGGCCGCCGACCTGATCATCGTGGTGGCACGCACCGGTGGACCGGGCGCCAAGGGCCTTTCCCTGATCGTGGTCGAGGCCGCCGGCAATGATGGCTTCCGGCGCGGGCGAAACCTCGACAAGATCGGTCTGCAGGCGTCCGACACCTCCGAGCTGTTTTTCGACAACGCCGTGGCGCCGCCCGAAAACCTGCTCGGCGGCGAGGAAGGCAGCGGCTTCGTTCAACTGATGCAACAGTTGCCGCAGGAGCGGCTATTGCTCGCCATCGGCGCCGTGGCCTCGATGGAGCGCGCGGTGCGGTTGACGGTCGACTACACCAGGGAGCGCAAGGCATTCGGTCAGCCGATCATCGAATTCCAGAACACCGCCTTCACCCTCGCCGAGCGCAAGACGGAAGCCACCATCGCGCGGGTGTTCGTCGACTGGTGCATCGAGCGTCTCATCGTCCGCGATCTCGACACCGTCACGGCGTCGATGGCCAAGTGGTGGTGTTCGCAGAAGCAGGTCGAGACCGCCGACGAATGCCTGCAGCTGCACGGTGGCTACGGCTACATGCAGGAATATCCGATCTCCCGGATGTTCGTCGATGCGCGCATTCAGAAGATCTACGGCGGCACCAACGAGATCATGAAGCTGTTGATTGCGCGCTCCCTGTAGCGGGCGTCCGGCCGCCCGCGGCGTGCCTCAAGTCTTGGCAGCGGGACCCTTCAGTGCCTTCCACGCGGCCTGATTGGCTTCATCGAAAGCCCTGCGCGATTCCGTCAACGCGTCGCTCAGCACCGACCAGGAACTGCTTCCGGCCTGCCTGAGCTTTTCAAGTCGCGCTTCGGCTTCGGAGGCGTCCGACTTCATTTGCTTCAGCGCGGCATCGATATCGGCGCGCCGGGCGGTCGCCACCTGGCTCGCCGCGTCATGGAACTTGTCCGCTGCCTCGCGCCAGGCCTTGCCTTGTGCGGCGGCGATGTCCTTGAAGGTTGCCTGCTGCTGCTCGATCTGCTTACCGGCGCTTTCGAAGTAGGTTTTGACCTGGGCCTCGAATCCGTTCCACTGCGGCTCCAGATCTGCCTTGGCGCGGGCCCACGTGGCTTCGGCGGCTTCGGCCTGAGCCTTCAGCGAGGCCTGAAATTCGTCGCGCCGCTTTTTCAGATCGGCGATCAACTGGTCGGCCTTCACCTTGGAATCGGCGCTTGCCTGCGTCGCCTTGACCTCGAGCGACGCCAATGCAGCATCCATCTCGTCGATCCGCTCCTTGGCCCAATTCAGGTAATAATGCATTCTGCTCTGCTCTGGCATGACAGTCTCCCTTGATTGGTACGCGCTCGGCTTATTATTCTCGAACTTGGCATTGCTCACATTGACCTGAGTCAAAATGAGAACACGACATTGACGTTCGCTGTCCAGGCCGGGATACAAGGCGCTGGCGCAGGGTATCACAAGCGCAGCTGACGGCCTCGTATGCCGCCGTTCTCAGTCCTTCTTGCCGGCGGTGTCGCCGTCGTCGTCCTTGACCAGCGGCAGCAGCCTCAGCGTCAGGAACGTGAAGGCCGCGACCGTGACCGCCACGTCGAAAGCGCCGAGCCCCACCGAAACGCCGATCGCGCCGGTGGCCCACAGGCTCGCCGCCGTGGCGGTGCCGAGCACGGTAGTGCCCTGTTTGAGGATGGCTCCGCCGCCGATGAAGCCGATGCCGGTGATCAGACCTTCGATGACTTTCGCCATGCCGTCCGGGGAATGCACCAGCAGGCTCTCGCTGGCCTGCACGAAGCCGCAGCTCGCCATGGCGACCAGCGGAAACGTTCGCAGGCCGGCGCTGCGGGCTTTCTTCTCGCGATCCCAGCCGATCGGCGCCGCGAGCGCGAGGGCTGCGGCCAGGGCAATGATGTGGGGAAGAATCTGCAATTTGTCCAAAGTGCGCACTCGACGGGCTACGGAAGGAATTCAAAGCCTTAGCCGGCGTTTTGGTTCCATCGTTCGTGATCGCGTCGATCTGCCGGAGGCGGAATCGGGCGGCGGAACCCGGTCACGCCGGCCGCGGTGGAGTCGCCCCGCTAGCCCACTGCCCGTAAACTGCGCTCTCGATATATCGCATCAAACGTTCAGTCGCCGCTGCTGCGCCGTCGGGATTTCCCTTGGCAATCTCCCGCGCGATCTCGACATGACTCTCCACGCCTTCGCGCGGCAACGTCCTGCCGTGATGCATGAACCAGAACCGGCGGTTCAGCGTGCCGATGAGGCGCATCATGGAGGCGGCGGTGGTGTTGAGGCAGGCGACCAGACACAACTGATTGAACTCGGCATCGAGCCGAGCGAAGGCGATGAAGTCGTCGGCTACCAATGCATCGGCCATCGAGTTTGCGATGTTCTCGAATTGCCGGCGCTGCTCCGGATTGGCGCGCAGCGCCGCCGCGCGAGCAACGAGCAGTTCAAGCGGGCGCCGGACTTCGATGACGCCCAGTTCGTCCTCCAGCCGGCACTCCGAAACGATGCAGCCGCGGCGCGGCAGGATATGGAGCAACTGCTCACGCGCCAGCCGCTGCATGGCTTCGCGGACCGGCGTGCGGCCAATACCCAGACGGGTACATAGCTCCGCCTCGGATATCAGTGCGCCGGGACGGAGCTGGAGCGTGGCGATCATCTCCTCAAGCTGCAAATAGGCCTGTTCGGTCAGGCTTGCGAGTTCGTCTGCTCTGGCCGGCCGTTTTGGCGCCTTGGGTTGCGCCTTGGGTTGCGCCTTGGATTGCGCCTTGGAATGCGCCTTGGGGGTCGCTGCGGTGCGTTGACGCTTGCTCATATATCAGCTAATATATCTGTAGAGCGTGAGAACGGAAGGGGAGGGCATGGCGCGAGTTCCTGTTGCGGACTGGTCGTCGGATTGGGACCATCTTGATCCGGCATGGGTCGTCGATCCATACCCGATCTGGCAGCAATTGCGCGAAACTTGCCCGGTCGCCCACACCACGCGCTATCGGGGCGTCTATTTTCCGACCCGTTACGGGGATATCCGCGATGTCGCCTACGATCCCGAGCGGTTCTCATCCCGACGGGTGGTGATCCGGGAGGGCGACTACCGGGTCAATTCGCCGCCCATCACATCCGATCCGCCGGAACATCGGCCGATGCGGATGGCGCTGATCCCGCCTTTCACGCCGCAGGCCGTGGCAAAGCTCGAGCCGCAAACGAGGATCCTCTGCAACGAGCTGATCGACCGCATCATCGGACAACGCCATTGCGATGCCGCGGTCGACTACGCCCAGCACATTCCTGTCCGGCTCATTGCCCATATGCTCGGGATTCCCGCCGAACAAGGCGACCAGTTCCGCACCTGGATCAAGATGGCTTTGCAGGACGGGATTACCAACCAGGCCGCGCTGAAGCAGGCCGAGGAGGAGATCTCCGCGTATTTCGCAGAGCAGATCACGAAACGGCGCGGCGATGGGCCAGGAGACGACCTTGTCAGCTTTCTCATCAAGGCGCGCCTTCCTGACGGTGAGCCGTTCTCCGACCGGCAAGTGCTTGGGGCGTTGCGTCTGCTTCTCGTCGCCGGCATCGACACGACGTGGAGCGCGATCGGATCATCGATCTGGCATCTCGCGACCCACCCGGGCGACCGCGAACGTCTCGTTCGTGAACCCGATCTGATTCCCGGCGCAATCGAGGAGTTTCTACGCGCCTATGCGCCGGTGACGATGGCGCGCGAAGTCGTCGAAGATGGCGAGCTTGGCGGCTGTCCGATGCGGAAAGGCGAGATGGTGCTGCTGTCTTTTCCGTCCGCCAATCGCGATCCCGAAAAATTTTCGGACGCAGGTGAGGTGAGGATCGACCGCAAGGAGAATCCGCACGTTGCGTTCGGCCTTGGGATTCATCGCTGCATCGGATCGAATCTGGCGCGCATGGAGATGCGGGTCGCGCTGGAGGAATGGCTGAAGCGGATCCCGGATTTCGAGCTCGACAGTACGCGACCCATGACCTGGTCCGAAGGCACGGTGCGAGGTCCGCGCTTGCTGCCCATCACCATCGCCCCGCGATGATGCAAGGCTGATCCTTCCACACTGGAGACCACATGTTCTTCCTCCGAAAGCACGACATTCTGATCGGTGCGCCGCCTGAGGCCGTGTTCGACTACGTATGCAATCCACATTCCTGGCCGGAATGGCTCGCCGCATCGCACAAGATCGAAGGTCCGGATCGTGCGCTGGAATTGGGGCAGACCTTTCGTGAAGAATGGCAGATCCGGCGTGGCGTGATCGCGCTTCATTGGAAAGTGACGGAAAGCAATCGGCCGGGCGCCTGGACGTGCGAGGCGGACACCGATTTCATCGGTCCCATCGTCATTCGCTATACCTTCGAAAAGGAAGGGGGCGATACCCGTTACACCCGCCAGCTCAGCAATCCAAAGCGCCCCTCGGAGCCCACCGAAGATCAGCTCGATCGCATGGACGAAGAGGCCCGCGTTGGTCTTGCCAACATCAAGCGGCAGGTCGAGCAACGTGCCGTGGCTTTCAATTCCACACTTCAACCGCGTTGAGCCGCCGCATGCAAACCATGGGAATGCCTTATCGCAAGTCGACTGGGATCAAAGGCAGCTTCGATGCCGTGGTCATTGGCTCGGGAATGGGCGGGCTCAGCGTCGCTTCCCTGCTCGCCCAAAACGGCCGCCGCGTGCTCGTTCTGGAGCAGCACAATGTGATTGGCGGCCTCACGCAAAGCTACACGCGGAAGGGCTACCGCTGGACCGTGGGCCTTCACTATATCGGCGACGTTGGTTCGCCGGCGACAACGACCTGGAAACTGTTCGACAAGGTCACCGGCGGAGGAGTTCGGTGGGCGCCGCTTCCGGACATCTACAATCGCATGGTGATCGGCGGCCGCCGTTACGACATTCCGGCCGGTGCGGCGCCCTATGCCGCCGCGCTCAAGGGTTATTTTCCAAAGGAAGCCGCTGCTATCGACCGGTATCTCGGCCTCGTTCGCAGCGTCTCGAAAGCGTCCGCCGGCTATTTCGCGCAAAAGGCGCTGCCTCAATCCCGAGCCGAGGACGTCTATGATCGTATGTGCGGGGACTTCCACGATTACTCCGACCGGCTCACCATCGACGTGCTCAGAGAATTGACGGCTGATCGAGAACTGATCGCCGTGATCTGCGCCAACTGGGGCGACTACAGCCTGGAGCCCACCAGGAGCTCCTTCGCCATGCACTGCATGCTGGCAAAGCACTATCTCAACGGAGGCCATTATCCGGTCGGCGGCGGGGCTGCCTTTGCGCGATCCATCGTTCCAATCATCGAAAGCGCAGGCGGCGTCGTGTTGCACAGCGCCGAAGTCGCAGAGATCATGGTCGCGCAGGGGCGGACGACCGGTGTCCGGCTTGCCTCCGGAGAAGAGTTCGCCTGTCCGCTCGTGATCAGCAATGCCGGTGTGCAAAATACCTTCGGGCGCCTGCTGTCGGCGCAGGTGAAGACCACATCGGGGCTTGACCATGCGACTTCGCAGGTTGTCGAAAGCTATGCCGTCGTCGGGGTCAATATCGGCTTCAACCGCCCGGCAAGCGAACTTGGCTTCGACGGCGCCAACATCTGGGCACACCCGTCGAACGACTTCGAGGCCAATCTCGAAGCTCACCGCCGCGACTTCGAAGCACCCTTCCCATGGACGTTCGCAACGTTCCCGTCGGCCAAGGATCCGTCGTGGGACGATGACTATCCCGGCAAGGCGACGGTGGAGATGTACGGCTACACCGACTTCAGGCATTTCGAGAAGTGGTCGGCAACGCAATGGATGAAGCGGGGCGAGGACTATCTGGCCCTTAAGGAGAAGATCAGGGAGCGTCTGCTCGAGGAGCTGTTTCGCCACGTGCCCGCGGCGCGGTCGGCGCTTGACTATGTCGAGGTTTCGACCCCGTTGAGCTACGAGACCTTTGTCAAGCGTGAGCGCGGCGGCTTCATGGGAATCGAGAGCTCGCCACAGCGCTTTCGCCAGAGCTGGCTGAGGGCCACCACTCCGATTGATGGACTGTATCTGTCCGGTCAGGACGTCTCGACGGACGGTGTCATCGGCGCCCTCGTGGGCGGCGTTCTGGCAGGCTCCGCTGTACTGGGACGCGACCTCATGCGCGACATCAGGACCCCGATTGAACCGGTGAGTGCCTAGGAAGGAAGCGCGATGACGACTGGAATCACCGTTCGTGTCGATTCAGACAAATGCCAGGGCCACGCCCGCTGTAGTGCGCTCGCCCCGGAACTGTTCCTGCTCGATGAATTCGGCAATGCGCGAGAAGCCCGAAGCGGCTGCGTTCCCGCTGAACTCGTCGACAAGGCCTACATGGCGCGGGCGAACTGTCCGGAAGAGGCCATCATTGTCGAGTCCGAAGACTTGGTCTGACCGCGAGACCAGTTGCGAGGCCATTCAAAAGGTCAAGTGCGGCGCCTACGTCCGAGGTCGTCGGGCCACGACGAGCCGTGAACCTCCGGCCGGCCGCATGGCGCGACTGCCGTAGTGGCAGGCCGGCAACCAAAATGTTGCCAGCCTGCGATGAAGCGTTGAACGCTCCGGCCGGATTCGAAGCCGTTACGGCTTGAACACAAATCCCGGTCCGATCGCCACGTCCGCCGGGATCGGCGGCAGATCGGCGAACAGTTCGGGGCTGTCCTTCATGACCTTCAGGATGTGCTTCGGCTCGATGTGCTTGTTGACGTCGAACGTGGTCTTCAGGATGCCGAGGCGGTTGAGGCGTTCTTCCGCGCTCCACAGCGCCCGGTAATTATTCGCCGAAAGCCGCCGGTCAGCCTGCTGGATGTTGAACTGCATCGCGGCTTCGGCGATTTCCGGTTTCAGGCCGGGAATCCAGCGGGTCGCGATCTGGGCGGCCTGTTTCGGATTCTTGCGCATCCACTGGTCAGCTTCCGAGACGGCGGCGAGGAATTTCTCGATATTCTCGCCGTTCTTCTCGACCCAGGGACGCAAGGCCACGTTGAAGCCGAGATAGGAGATCACGTCGCCGCCGCGGATGATTTCGATCGCGCCCGGCACGTCCTTGCTCGCCACGATCGGCCAGGGATCCCATCCCGAAAAGGCGTCGATGCCCTTGGCGAGCAGCGCCACCGTCATGTCCGGCGGCGGCGTATTCACCAGTGTCACGTCCTCCGGCTTCAACCCGGCCTTTTCCAGAATGGCCAGGATGTAGAGGTGATTGATGGTGCCGAAGGAAGCGGCGATCTTCTTGCCCTTCAGGCTGGCGAGGTTGCCCTTGACGATGCCGGAACCCTCGCGGGCGATGATGGCCATGGTGGCATCGGAGCCGGCCTTGGTGGCATTGCCGCTGTAATTGCCCAGCGCCACCAGATCCATGCCGCGCAGCACGGCGCCGATCATGGGGACGCCGACCTGCACGATCTCGCTTTCACCGGCCTGCAACGCGTTGAGCGCATCGACGCCGGTGGCATAGGGGCGGGCGATGGTGACGTCGAGCCCGCGCTTCTCGAAGAAGCCGCGCTCCAGAGCGATCGGCAATCCGATCTGGTCGAAGCCCGAGACCATCCCGGCCTTGAGCTTCGTCATGGTCTGCGCCGCGGCCGCCGTGCAGCCCAGCGCCAGTGCGACACCAAGTACAAGTAGTCGTTTCATTTCAACCTCCCTCTTTTATCGGTCCAACGCTCGTCACCCAGTAAGGCCGGGCAACCGCGTTGAGATCCGTTCGTTTCACGCCACGTAGTTCTATCGAATGGCCTTCCGCGCCGGAGACCCTTCCATATTGCTGAAACGCCAGAACGTGGAAACGTTCCGGCGTAAATGGCAGTTCGATCTGGACGTTGACCTTCGGCGAGGTGCCGTCGAGTTCAGCTGAAATCTTTCCGGGCGCCGCCAGCGTCAGCCACAGCTGAAACATCAGCCACGCCGCGATCACGCCGAGGATGAAGCGCGCCCTGGACGAGCCGGCGATTTCCGGAACGATACTCACGCGGAGCGCACCATGTGCAGGACGTGGGCCGACAGTCGCTTGAACGTCTCGTCCTCGATCAGATCGTCCCAGACCCGCGGCCGCGGCAGCGCGACCTCGACCTCGTCGAGCACGCGGCCTTTCGACAGCACGACGACGCGGTTGGCCAGGAACACGGCTTCCGCGACGTCATGGGTGATGAAGATGACCGTCGGCCGCCGCTCCTGCCAGATCCGGGTCAGTTCTTCCTGCAGGGTCATGCGCGTCTGCGCATCGACACTCGCAAAAGGCTCGTCCATCAACAACACTTCTGGATTGTTGGCCAGCGCCCGCACCACGCCGACGCGCTGCTGCATACCGCCGGAAAGCTCGTTGGGGTAGCGGTTGGCGGCATGCGACAGGCCGGCGAGTTCCAGATATTCGTGCGCGATCCTGTCGCGCTCGGCCTTCGGTACGCCGCGCATCTTCGGCCCGAAGCCGACATTGTCGAGTACGGTCTTCCAGGGAAACAGCGCAAAGGACTGGAACACCACGCCGCGCTCGGGGCCCGGGCCGCTGATCGCCTTGCCGTTCAACAGAATCTCGCCGCCGGAATGCGGGATGAAGCCGGCCACCATGTTGAGAATCGTGGTTTTGCCGCAGCCGGACGGTCCGACCACGGAGACGAAATCTCCCTGCTGCACGTCGAGCGAGACGTCGTGCACCGCGGTGACATGGGATCCGGCATAGGGATCGAAATAGGTCTTTGCGAGGTTGCGAAGCTCGAGGGTTTTCATGACGTCACCAATCCCCAGCGCTGGCCCGTCGCGCGCTCGATCGGCGCAAGGATCCAGGCGTCCACGATATACCAGAGCAATCCCAGGATGATCATGCCGAGCAGGATCTCGACCACGGAGCCGGAGCGGCGTGCGTCGAACATCAGAAAGCCGATGCCGCTGGTGCCGACGATCATCTCGACGGCGATCAGTGCGCGCCAGCCGTAGCCGAGACCGTTGCGCAGACCGGTGATGATATTGGGCAGCGCGCCGGGCAGGGTGACTTCCCACAGCACGCGCGCTGGCGAGGCGCCGAGGCTGCGCGCGGCGCGGGCGAGGTCACGCGGCACCGATTCGACGCCGAGCACGGTATTGAGCACCACGGGGAACAACACAGTGTAGACAATGACAAAAGTCATGGTGGTGAGGCCGAAGCCGAACCAGATCAAGAGGATCGGCAGCCAGGCGATGTCGCCGATGGCCTGGAAGAACAACAGGATCGGCCACGATACGCGGTGCGCCCATCTGCTGGTGCCAATCAGGACGCCTAAGGGAATACCGATGAGCATGCCGAGTGCCGCGCCGGTGAACAGGCGCACCAGGCTGTCCTGCAGATAGTCGGGCAGGATGCCGCGGTAGGTCAGGCTGAAGAACGCTTTTACCACCTCGACCGGCCCCGGCAGAAAAGCGCGCGGAAACATCCCGGATTCGGTGACGGCGACCCAGAGCGCGATGACGGGGATGAACGGCACCAGCGCCGCGAGCCCCGGCCAGCGCGCGGTGGCGCGGGTATAGGCGCTCCAGCTGCGCAACAGGATATTCATGCGCGCCTCACCATGCCCCAGCGCTCGATCGTCGAACGCTCCAGCGGAACCAGCAACAGGCGGTCGATCAACAGCCAGATCGCGCCGATCACGATCATGCCGAGGATGATCACCTCGGTGCGGTAGAAATCGCGCGCCACGAACAGCATGTAGCCGAGGCCGACATTGGTCGCGATCATCTCCGCCGCGATCAGGCCGCGCCATGCAAAGCCGAGCCCGGTGCGGATACCAGTGACGATGTTGGGCAACGCGCCCGGCAACAGCACCTCGGTCAGCAACGCCCATCGCCCCGCGCCCAGCGAGGCCGCGGCGTTGCGAAGGGTGAGGGGAATGGTCGAGACCCCGAGCAGCGTATTGTAGGCGACGACAAAGAAAACCGCGTTGAAAATGACAAAAATGATCGCGCCGAAACCGTAGCCGAACCACAGCGTCGCGATCGGGATCCAGGCGATGCCCGCCAGCACCGAAAAGAAACGAAACAGCGGCGTCAGAAACGTCGAAACCGCCGGGCTGACGCCCATCGCAATCCCGAGCGGCACCGCGGTCACGATTCCGATCAGCGTTCCCAACCCGACGCGGAGCAGGCTCGCGCCGATGTGCTCGATCAGGGAACCGTCGCGGATCGATTCCATCGCAGCCCCGGCCACCGCGGCAACCGAGGGGAAGACGCGGGGATTGATGTCGAACAGCGGCACCGCAATCGCCCAGATCAGCACCAGCGCCAACAGCGGCGCAACGAACATCGCCGCGCCACCGGCCGACGCCAGGCCGCGCGTCAGCCAGCGCGGCTGCAGGGCACTCACGTCACGCTGCATTGCGCTTCCCTTTGACTCTCGCGGCGGCCTTCGCGGCCGGCTTGCGCGATTTCGCCGTTGTGCGTTTCGACAGTCTGAGCTGCGTATAGCCCAGCACCTGCTCCATGGCGGCGCGGGCCTTCCTGGCATTGCCCTCGTCGATGGCGCGCGCGGCGACGGCGTGATTGGGCAGATTGTCCTCGAACCAGCCGGTGGTGCCGACCGCGACCAGAAACACCGCGCTCAGAATGGTATCGATCGCGCCGCGAAACCCCTGCAGCACCGGATTATGCGTCGCATCGAGGATGGCAAGGTGGAATGCCTTGTCGGCGGCGGTGGCGCTGGCCTGATCGTGCGAGGTTTCCATCGCCACCAGCGCGGCATTGATGCGCTGCCGGTCGGTCTTGGTCGCCCGCTCGGCAGCGAGGGCTGCGGCTGCCGGCTCGATGATCAACCGCACTTCCTGAATCGCCAGCAGCAGTTCGCGGTCGGGCTCGCGGCTTCCGGCCAGCCATGTCAGCACGTCGCGGTCGAGCAGGCTCCAGTCCCGGCGCGGCCGCACATGGGTGCCATGCCGTGGCCGCACGCTGACGAGACCTTTTGCCGCGAGTGTCTTGATCGCCTCGCGAACCACGCCGCGTCCGACCCCGAAACGGATTTCCAGATCATGCTCGGGGGGCAGCGCCTCGCCGACCGCGATGACATCCTGCGCGATCTCGCTGCCGAGCGTCGTCAGCACCGCATGAATGCGGCCCGGTTTTGTACCCTTGTCGGCGGATTTCGTGCGCGTCCTCAGCAAGACGTTTCGGCTCCCGGTGTCCGGCTCTAGGGGCCGGTCAGCCGGCAACCTATCATGCGGCCGATTGCCGGCGCAATCATCCGATGTTAAACATCGGATGATTAAGCGCATGTTGCGATGCGAAAGGTTCTCGCCCGTGACATTCCACTTCGGTATGCCTAAAAAGCCGAGGAAGCGCGGACCAGACCGGGGGCTAACGCACACCATGACGACTGAAAAATCTCCTTCCGAATTCGACTACGTCATCGTCGGCGCCGGCTCCGCCGGTTGCGTGCTCGCCAATCGGCTCAGCGCCGACGGCAAGCATTCGGTGCTGCTGCTCGAAGCAGGACCGAAGGACAGCAATCTCTGGATCCACGTGCCGCTCGGCTATGGAATGCTGTTCAAGGAGAAGACCGTCAACTGGATGTACCAGACCGAGCCCGAGCCGGGATTGAACGGACGCCAGGTGTTTCAGCCGCGCGGAAAAGTGCTGGGCGGGTCGAGCTCGATCAACGGCCTGCTCTACGTTCGCGGCCAGCACGAGGACTACGATCGCTGGCGCCAGCACGGCAACACTGGCTGGGGTTTCGACGACGTGCTGCCCTATTTCAAGAAGGCCGAAGACCAGGAGCGCGGCGCCGATGATTATCACGGCGCCGGCGGTCCGCTGCCGGTGTCCAATATGCTGCATGCCGACCCGCTGTCGGGCGCCTTCATCAAGGCGGCGGTCGAATCCGGTATTCCTGACAATCCCGACTTCAACGGCGCGACGCAGGAAGGCGCAGGCTGGTTTCAGACCACAACGCGCAACGGCCGGCGGGCGAGCACGGCGAGGTCGTATCTGAAGCCGGCCAAGGGACGTCGCAACCTGCATATCGAAACCGCGGCGCTGGCGCAGCGTATCCTGTTCGAGGGCCGGCGCGCCGCCGGCGTCGAATACCGCCAGAACGGGGCGTTGCGCACGGTGCGGGCGCGCAAGGAAATCCTGATCTCGAGCGGTGCCTATAATTCGCCGCAACTGCTGCAGCTTTCCGGTGTCGGACCGGCGGAACTGTTGAAGAGCCACGGCATCGACGTCGTGCTCGACGCTCCCGGCGTTGGCAACGACTTGCAGGATCACATGCAGGTCCGCATCGTCATGCGTTGCTCGCAGCCGATCACGCTCAACGACATCGTCAATCATCCGGGCCGCCGCATCATGGCCGGCGCGCGCTATGCCGCGTTCCGCACGGGGCCGCTTACCATCGCCGCTGGCACCTCGGGCGCGTTCTTCAAGACCGATCCGCGGCTGGCGTCACCCGACGTCCAGATCCACTTTCTGCCGTTCTCGACCGACAAGATGGGCGAGAAGCTGCATCCCTATTCGGCGTTCAGCGCATCGGTCTGCCAGGTGCGGCCGGAGAGCCGCGGCACGCTGCGGATCAAGAGCGCCGACCCGATGGCGGCGCCGGAGATCCGCATCAACTATCTCGCGACTGAAACCGATCGAAACGTCAATGTCGAGGGCCTCAAGATCCTGCGCAAAATTCTGGCCGCGCCGGCGCTGAAACCTTTCGTGGTCGAGGAGGCCGACCCCGGCGCGAAGGTCGTAAGCGACGAGGATCTGCTGGCGTTTTGCCGAAAGCGCGGCAGCACGGTCTATCATCCGACCTCGACCTGCCGGATGGGCAACGACTCGCTTGCGGTGGTGGATCAGCGGCTTCGCCTTCGCGGGATCGAAGGCCTGCGTGTCGTCGATGCCTCCGTCATGCCGGATCTGGTATCGGGCAATACCAACGCCCCTGTCATTATGATCGCCGAGAAGGCGTCGGACATGATCCTGCAGGATGCTCGCTAGCACGGAGGCACCGTGACGACCACGGCGATGTCGTTACTGTTTCAAACAGTGAGACCTTGTCCGCACAGTCCTCCAGCCTGGCGATAAGGTCGAGCGGTAGCTCAAAAAACGGAAATTCCAAACGGGCTGGGGTCGGAATTTCTGTTTCAAGCACCGGCTCATTCACATCATTGATGAGGGTGCAATCTCATCGCGAATAATCGACCCCAACTGGAGCGCACCTGTCTGTACAATATTGATCAGATGGCGGCAAAATCCCCAGCTTTATCTGCCCGATAGCGGGCATTTGGCGCGCCGGAAATACCGTCAGAAGATCTTGCCGGGATTGAGAATGCCGGCCGGATCGAGCGCCGTCTTTAGTCGCCGCATCACCGCCATTTCGGTGTCGCTTCTGCACACCGATAGATAGGGCTTCTTCTCCAGTCCAATACCATGCTCGGCCGAGATGGAGCCGCCGAGCTTGCCGAGCGGACCGTAGACCACGGCTTCGATCTTCGGGCGTAACGCCAGGTAGTCCTTGAGCTGCACCTGCACGATGACGTGCAGGTTACCGTCGCCGAGATGACCGAAGATCCAGAGTCTGTGCTCGCCGATGGTCGACTGCAGGTCCTGGCTCAAGGTGGCGACATATTGCTCCATCGCGTTGATCGGCAAGGAAATGTCGAACACCACGGGCATGCCGCCGACCACGACTTGGGCGACGTCGTCGCGTAGCGCCCAGAACGCGCGCCGGTCATTTTCGGATTTCGCTACGGCGGCATCTGAAATCAGGTTGGCTTCCAGCGCCGATCCCAGCGCGGCGACGAAGCGTTCGGAGTCGGGCCCGGCGTTGGCCCCGAGGCTTTCGACCAGGACATAATAGGGATGGTCCTGGCTGACCGGCGGCTTGCCCTTGGCGGGCGCCGACGTCACCAGCCGATAGAACGATTGCCACATCACTTCGAAGGCCGACAGCGATCCGCTGAGGCTCTGATCCATGTGCTTCAACAGCTTGGGCAGGCAATCGAAGTCCGGTACTGCGACGATCGCGACGTCCTGCGCGGCCGGCTTTTCCCGCAGCCGCAGCACCAATCGTGTGATCACCCCGAGCGTGCCCTCGGAGCCGATGAAGACCTGTTTGAGGTCGTAACCGGCATTGTTCTTGATCAGGTGATTCATCGAGGAGACGACGGTACCATCCGCCAGCACTACTTCGAGGCCGAGGATCATGTCGCGGGTCATGCCGTAGCGGATCACCCGATTGCCGCCGGCATTGGTTGCGGCGTTGCCGCCGATGGTCGCGCTGCCGCGGGCGCCGAGGTCGAGCGGAAAACTCAGATCTTGCGCCTCGACCGCTTCCTGCAGCGTCTGCAGCACCACGCCAGCCTGAACCACGGCGGTGCGCTGCACCGGATCGATCTCCTCGATTTCGCGCATCCGCTCCATCGACAGGATCACTTCAGTAGGCGCGGCATCGGCACCGTGAACGAGGCCGGTTAGGCCGCCCTGGGTTACCACCGCGACACCATGGTCGTGGCACCAGCGCAGTACGCGCGCGACCTCGCCGGTGGTTTTCGGGCGAACCAGTGCCTGCGCCTGCAGCGTGTCCCAGCGCAGTGCGCCTGCGGATCGCCTGGCGACCTCGGCGGCGTCCAGCACGCCCCCTTCTCCGACGATTTCCGTAAGGGCATCGATCACAGCCATGGCCGGCTCCTTCAGATCATCGCCTCGATCAAGCGCGGTCCCCTGTGCTTCATCGCCGACTCGTATTGCGCGGCGAACTCCTCCGCCGTGGTGGCGCGGCTGGCCTCGACGCCGAGACCATCGGCGATCCTGGTCCAGTTCATTTCCGGATTGTGCAGGTCCATCATCGACAGCGCATTGACGCCGGGCGTCCCGGCGCCGACGCGCTGCAGTTCGTAATTGAGGATCGCATAGGACCGGTTGGCGTAGATCACGACGGTGATGTCGAGGTTTTCGCGCGCCATCGTCCATAGGGCCTGCATGGTATAGGCGGCGCCGCCATCGCCGTGCGGGCAGACCACCTTGCGGTCGGGTGCGGCCAGCGCCGCCCCCACCGCGAGCGGCAGGCCGAGACCGATCGAACCGCCGGTGAGCGGCAAATGCGTGTGCGGGCGAGCCTGCGACAGCGTCATCAATAGCGGCAGGCTCGCGGTGTTGGACTCGTCGGCGTAAATCGCATGGTCCGGCGTCAAGCGGGCGATGACCTGCGCCGCGCTGTAGGAATTGAGCCGTCCCTTCGGCAGATCGGGCAGTTTCAGTTCGGTGTAGAGCGCTGGTTTGCCCGGCGCGCCGAGCGCGTCGGCTAGATTTTGCAGAGCGGTGGCGCCGTCCTCATGCGGGTGCGCCAGATGAATTAGCTCGCAAGCCTCGGGCACGCACCAACTCGGCTTGCCGGGATAGGCAAAGAACGACACCGGCGGCTTGCTGCCGACCAGGATGATTTGCTCGGTGCCGGCGAGAAACGCCGTGATCTGCTCGCCGAAATACGGAATCCGCTCGACCGGCACCCGCCCGGCGCCCGGTTCGGAATGCGGCGCGAAATTGTCGCAGATCAGCCGCACGCCGGTTTTGGCGTGAATCCGCCCGGCGGCCGCGAGTCCGATGTCGATCAGGCCGTTGCCCCGCAAAAGCATCGCGGTCTTCTTGCCGTTCGACAGCAGCTTGGCGACCGCCCCGATGGTATCGGCGCCGACCCGGGCTGGCCCGATATCCGGCAAGGGCGGTGCGGCGCGGTCGGCCGGATTCCAGGCGGTGTCGGCGGGTAGGATCAGTGTGGCGACGCCGCCCGGTGCCGCGCGCGCGGCCTGCACCGCCCGCGCCGTATCGCTGGCCACGGTTTTGGCGCTCCTGGACTCGTGGATCCAACTCGAGACCGGGCGGGCAAAGCCCACAATGTCGGAAGTCAGCGGCGCATCGTATTGCAGGTGGTAGGTCGCGTGATCGCCGACGATATTGACGACCGGCGTCGCGGCACGACGGGCATTATGCAGGTTGGCAAGGCCATTGGCCAATCCAGGCCCGAGATGCATCAGCGTGGCCGCGGGTTTGCCGGCAATACGACCATAGCCGTCGGCGGCCCCGGTGGCGACGCCCTCGAACAGACACAGTACCGGGCGCAGTCCCTTGACGAAATCGAGCGCGGCCACGAAGTGCATTTCCGACGTGCCGGGGTTGGCGAAACAGACTTCGACACCGCAACCGACCAAGGTTTGCACCAGCGATTGTGCGCCGTTCATTTGCCCATTCATGCCCATCCCCAATTCCACCGGTCTGGGAAAACTACTGCACGGGCAACAAGCTGCCATTGATATTTATCAAGCGGGTTCTTCGTTCCGACGCCCGCCATTGGTTCCGCCGCTGCCGATGGAACCTGGAGATCGCCGGCGCGTTATACTTTCATGGAGACGCAAAATGGCTGAGAAATTCAATCCCGCCCCGCATGACAAGCATGCGGACGATCCCCGCGAAGCCGCGCTAGCCGACCGGGAAATGCATACCAAACTCGAGGCCGGGCTGGTGGACAGCTTTCCGGCGTCGGATCCCGTCAGTGCGGTGCAGCCGGCGCCGTCGAAGCCCGATGGCGATCGAGAAAATGAATCGCTTTGGGACAAGGTGAAATCGGCGTTCCGCTGAGTTTGCGCGGCGCAATCCGCCGCAATGCGCCGATCGGCCGCTGATATGCAAACGAAGTTCAATCACGCCGCCAACGATTCCCCGCGAAGCGGAAGTTCGAAGCAGGTCACGCACATTGGGTGGTTCTTCGTCATCGTGCTCACCGTCGCTGTCGTGATCTGGTTTGTCGTCAGGTCGTAACGGCTGATCGCGCAGTCAGTCGTCGATCGGCTGCGGAACAATAGCCGTCGGCGTGAATTGCCCCCCGATAATTCACACATTGAGGAGCATGCAATGATCAAGCGTTTTGCAATCGTAAGCCTCGCCGTGGCCGGAATCTGTCTTGCCGTGCCCGCCACTGCGCAGGTTGGCGTTGGCGTCGGCCCGAACGGCGTCGGCGTGACAGTCGGATCCAGTCCTGACCGCGTCCGCGAGCGAGAGGTGATCCGAGAGCGCCATTATCGTGATCGTGACGAGACCGTGGTGATCAAGAAGAATCGCGGCGATCGCGATTACGACCGGGATCGCAAGACCGTCATCATCGAGCGCGATTGATCGCATCGGTTGAGATTGAGTCGAACGGCCTCCTTGCGGAGGCCGTTCTCTTTGTGGCTTTCGGGGTGCGTTAGCCGCGCTCTAGTAATGCGGCGGCGGCTCGTCGGTCGCGCCCGGCGCGCTAGCTTCCGCCTCCTGCAGCCGTTCGCTCAGGCCCGCGACCTGCCGCGTCAAGGCGTCGATCTGCTGCCATTGCGCTGTTATGGTCTTGTTCAGCGTGTCGATGGTTTCGTCCTGGAACGAGAGCCGGATTTCGAGTGCGTCGATGCGGTCGCTGAGCGTCTTCGTGTCAGTCATCTGAATCATGCTCCGTTCGGCGTTCACGCAGGCCGTGGCCGAGCGCGACGCGGTCATCGAAGACGAAACATTCGCCGCGCCAGCGGCTCTCCGCCTCCGGCACGCCTTCGAGGTATTTGAGGATGCCGCCCTTGAGATGATAGACCTCGGCAAAACCACGCCCGAGCAGCCAGGCGCTGGCCTTTTCGCAGCGGATGCCACCGGTGCAGAACATTGCGATCTTCTGATGCTTCGCCGGGTCGAGCCGCTGGGTGGCGAAATCCTTGAACTGCCCAAAATTCCTGATGCCGGGATCGACCGCGCCGGGGAAGGTGCCCATCGCCACCTCGAATTCATTGCGGGTGTCGATCACGAGCGTGTCGGGGGCGGCGATCAGCGCGTTCCAGTCGGCGGGGTCGACATAGATCCCGACCTGCCGGGTCGGATCAACCGTGGGATCGCCGAGGGTGACGATTTCCTTTTTCAGACGGACCTTGAGGCGCCGGAACGGCATTTCCTCGGCGCCCGAGAATTTTAGTTCGAGATGGTCGAGCCGGCCGCCGAACAGTGCACCATCGCGCAATTCCGCGATCAGGCCGCCGATATCGCCTTCGCTTCCCGCGATCGTGCCGTTGATGCCCTCATGCGCCAGCAGCACGCTGCCTTTCAGTTCCAGACCGGCGCAGATCGCCCGCAGCGGCTCCCGGAGTTCGCGGAAGTCCGGCAAGGCGGCAAACTGGTAGAAAGCGGCGACGGTGAAGGGCATGGCGGAGGCTTATCAGGCGGGTGGGGCAGGGGAAAGACCGCAAACCGTCGCCCTGCGAACGAACGCAGGGGCCTATAATCCCGGGCGCTCATCGTGAACCAAGGTCTCCGGCTCCGTCTTCCTATCGATGGGCCGCGGTGGATGGGTCCCTGCGTTCGCAGGGACGACCAAGAGAGGGCCCCATGCATCCCTGAGCATTCCCATCGGTTCCCAAATATGCCAAGTAAACCCGCGCCCGAAACCACGACAAAATCGCAAAAGTGAGCAATTTGGCATGAGGAATTTCCATCTCGCCGGCCGGTCCACGGTCCACGCCCAGAACGGAATGGTGGCGACGTCGCATCCGCTGGCAGCCCTTGCGGCGATCGAGGTGCTGAAAGCCGGCGGCACCGCCGCCGACGCCGCGGTGGCGGCCTGCGCGCTGCTGGGCGTGATCGAGCCGCAATCCACCGGGATTGGCGGCGACTGCTTCGCGCTGCTGCAGCCCAAGGGCGAGGGCAAGATCGTGGCCTATAACGGCTCGGGCCGCGCGCCGCAGGCGGCGACGCCGGAATGGTATCTCGAGCGCAAGATCAAATCGATCCCGCTGACCTCGGCACACGCGGTCTCCATCCCGGGCTCGGTCGATGCCTGGGCCACCATCCTGCGCGATCACGGCAAGCTCGGGTTCGATACCCTGCTGCAGCCCGCGATCAAGGCTGCCGAAGATGGCTATGTCGTCTCGCCGCGCATCGCCTTTGACTGGAACAACCAGTTCGACAAGCTGAAGAAGGGCACCAACACCGAGCGCTATCTGCTGCCCAACGGCAAGCCGGCGATGGCCGGCGACGTGATCCATCAGCCCGAACTCGGCAAGACGCTGCGCGCGATCGCCAAGGACGGCCGCGACGCGTTCTACAAGGGCGACATCGCCGAGGACATGGTCGAGACCCTGCGCGGCATCGGCGGGCTGCACACGCTGGACGATTTTGAGGCGCACACCACCGAGACCACCTCGCCGATCGGCACTTTGTACAAGGGCCACGACGTCTGGCAATGCCCGCCGAACGGTCCGGGGATCACCATGCTGGTGATGCTGAATATCCTGTCGCGCTTCGATTTGACGAAATTCAAACCCATGAGCGTCGAGCGCTTTCATCTCGAAGCCGAGGCCGCGCGGGTCGCGTATTTGATGCGCGAGCAGTACGTCGGCGATCCCGCTCAGGTCAACGTCGATGTGACGCGTATCCTGACCCCGGAATTCGTCGATGAATACGTTGGCAAGATCCGGATGGACGGCATGCTCGATCTGCCGGTGGTGACGCCGCCGATCAATCCCTCGACGGTCTACATCACCGTGGTGGACAGGGATCGCAACGCCTGTTCGTTCATCAACTCGGTCGCGCATTCCTTCGGTGCGGCCATCGTGTCCAATAAGACCGGCGTTCTCCTGCAGAACCGCGCCGGCGGTTTCCGCATCGAGCCCGGCCATCCCAACTGCATCGCGCCCCGCAAGCGGCCGCTGCACACCATCATTCCGAGCCTTGTGACCAAAAATGGCCGCGCCGTGATGCCGTTCGGCGTGATGGGCGGGCAGTACCAGCCGGTCGGGCAGAGCCATGTGTTGACCAACATGCTCGACTACGGCTGCGACGTGCAGGAAGCCATCGATATGCCGCGCGGCCTGCATTACGAGGGCGTCTACCAGCTCGAGGACGGCATCCCCGCTGACATCGTCGAGGGCCTGAAGAAGATCGGGCACAAGACCACCAGCGTGGTTGGGCCGCTCGGCGGCGGTCAGGCGATCTGGATCGACTGGGACAAGGGCACGCTGACCGGCGGTTCCGACCCGCGCAAGGACGGCTGCGCACTCGGCTATTGAGTGATTCGGTTCCCGGTGGCGAAACCGCTCGCCGCCGGGAGCCTGTGCGTTCCCAAGACAGATTGCGGAACGGGCTTCGTTTCCGGGCATTGACCTCCCACGGGAGACAAACCAATGCCCGTTTTTCATTTCGATATTGTCGACGGCGCGCGGTTCGGGGATCCGGTCGTGCTCGATTGCGCCAATGAAAGCGATGCCCGGAAAGCCGCCGATCTGATCGCCCGTCAAATCGCCATCGATCTGGATGCGGCGACCTCGACCGGTCCGCTACACGACGCCGGTCAAGAGCTGCGGTTGCCGCGTCCGTCGTAGCAGCATGACCAGCTCAGTGCCGGAACCGGAGTTTGCGCAAGGACCGGGACGACGCATATGGCAGCGTCTGGAACCCTCGGAATTCTTGCGAGTTATCCATGCAGTCCAAACACAAGGAGGCTGACATGGGTTTCGGTAAAGGTGCGCTGCTCTGGCTGATCGGAATTCCGCTTCCGATCATCCTGCTTCTCGCGTTGTTCATGAATCGCTAGCGTCTGATATCGGAGTTCGGCTGCGGCCCCAGGGCCGCGACCGAGCTGCGAGACGCTGGCTGACAATGTCGGGTCGATGACGAAGAAGAATTTCCGCTATGTTGAAATCTCAACGCGGGAACCCCTCCAAGTCGTAAATGTTGGAATGGCGCAACCCGTTTTCGGGTTCCAACCTTTCAATGGAGGATGACGTGGGTTTCTTTTCCAAAGACATCAAGACGATGGACGACCTGCTGCTGCATGGCTTGCAGGATATCTACTATGCCGAACAGCAGATTACCAAGGCGCTGCCGAAGCTGATCGATCAGGCGACCAATCGTGATCTGGCGCAGGGTCTGAAACTGCATCTCGAAGAGACCAACAAGCAGATCGACCGGCTGAACCAGGTGTTCAAGAAGCTCGGCAAGGAGCCGTCCGGCACCGATTGCCCGGCGATCGATGGCCTGATCAAGGAAGCCGACCAGACCGCCGGCGAGGTCGAGGACAAGTCGGTGCTCGATGCCGCGATCGTGGCGAATGCGCAGGCCGTCGAGCATTACGAGATCGCCCGCTACGGCACGTTGATCGCATGGGCGGAAGAACTCGGCCATGACGACATCGTCCGGTTCCTGACCACCAACCTCAACGAGGAAAAGGCAGCGAACACCAAGCTCAACACCGTTGCGCTGCGCAAGGGTGTCAACCGCAAAGCGGCCAGCTGAGGACCGCACTTGGGGAGCAGCAACGAACAGGCCCGCCGCCTCGCAGCGTCGGGCCTCAATTCCATTGCGGGAGCAGGCATCGAGATGGGCACCAAAGCGGGCAAGCCACCGCAGGGCAAGCGCAAGGGGGCCGATCGTTTCAGCCGGTTGTTCGGCGACATCGCCAACGGGACCTCGCTGGCGGCAGGCCGCGCGTCGACCTTCATGCTGGCTGCTGGCGTGGTGCTGGTATGGGCGATCACCGGGCCGCTGTTTCAGTTCTCGGACACCTGGCAGCTCATTATCAAAACCGGCACGACCATCGTCACGTTCCTGATGGTGTTTCTGATCCAGAATTCGCAGAACCGCGACAGCGCCGCCATCCAGGTCAAGCTGGACGAGCTCATTCGGGTCAGCGCCGCGCAAAATTCGCTTGTCGGCATCGAACATCTGACCGACGAGGAGCTGGAAGAAATCCGCAGCAAATGCGAGCGCCGGGCCGAGGTCGATAACAACGACGATCAGGACGGCAAGGATTCTGTGAGGCGGACCGGCGACAAGGCCACGAAGGCCGCAGAGCGCGCCGTGGCTGCCGAATGAGCAGCCGGTGCGTTGCGATCAGCGTTGCTGCCGTCGCGTGCGCGCGGGCAGTATTGGACGCGATGGAGCAATCGACTTCGCGATCGCACGATGTCGCAAGCGCACGCTGTGGATTGCGCTGAAACGATGTGTGCGGCGCCGGACAGTGCGAAATTGCAAATGCGATCCCGGAACAAACGTTCCCGCTGCACATTGTTGCGGCACTCGTAACATGTTTGGCCAGCTGGGAGCGCGCGATGATCGATACTGTAATTGTCCAACCGGGGACCGAGACCGGTGAACCCTCCATCGCCGGTGTGTCATGGCCCGCGGTCGCCGCCGGCGCGGTGGTGAGTTGCGCGCTTACGCTCGTCCTGCTTGCCTTCGGCACCGGACTCGGTTTGTCGGTGGTATCGCCATGGGCCGGCTCGGGAGTATCGACCACCACGTTCAAGATCGGCACCGGCCTCTATCTTCTCGTCATCGCCATGATCGCGCCTTCGCTCGGCGGCTACATCGCCGGCCGGCTGCGAACGCGATGGGTTGGCGTTCACAGCGACGAGGTGTACTTCCGCGACACCGCGCACGGCTTCATCGCGTGGGCGTTCGCTTCCGTGCTGGGCGCTGTGCTGCTCGCCACGCCAGCGACCAGCCTGCTCGGCAGCGCCGTAACGGGCGCCTCGCAGGGTGCGGCGACCGCCGCGAGCCAGTCGGGTCCGATGGACGGCTATGTCGATACGCTGTTCCGTTCCGACCCTTCCTTCGCGCCGAACGCTGGCAACGGGCAGGAATCGCGCGGCGAAATGGTGCGGCTGTTTACCAGCAGCTTCCGCAACGGCAGCGATCTGAAGCCGGCCGATCGGCAGTATGTCGCCAGGGTGGTGGCTGCGCGCACCGGACTCAGCCAGGCCGATGCCGAGAAGCGCGTCGATGAAGTCGTGACCGAGGCCAAGACCGAACTCGATGCCGCCCGCAAGGCCGCCATGCAGCTCGCATTCTGGCTGACGGCCTCGCTGTTGCTCGGTGCCTTCTGCGCCAGCCTCGCTGCCACCGAAGGCGGCGGACTGCGCGACGGTACCTGGGGCCGCAAGGTCCGCAACTGATTTCAACCAGGAAAGGAAAACTCCATGCCGATTCTTCTTTGGCTGCTCGGAATCCCGATTCCGGTGATCATCCTGATCCTGCTGCTTCGATAAATCGAGCGTCGTGGCAGATCTGCCCAGGCACTGGACCACCCATGTCGGGCAGGCGGCGGGACATCCCGCCGCCTTCCTTGGTGTTGTCGCCTACGGCGCATTGTGGCTGGCCTTCAGCCGGGAGAGTTTTGGCTGGGAGGCCATTGGAACGCTGGCGATTTTCATGATGACGCTGTTCATCCAGCGCGCCAACCGCCGAGACAAGCTGGCGTTGCATGCCAAGCTCGATGAACTCCTGCGCGTCGATCACGCCGCGCGGTCGGAGTTGACGCATCTTGACGAGCAGGAGCCTGAAGACATCGAGCAGCATCGTGACGAAGAGGTGCGCAAGTCCGATGCCTGACCGGATCGCATGCACGGCAGTGACGCCACCGGATCAGGTGTCGCGAGCGGCTTGATTTTCTCGATCGTCCATCCCATTGGGAGACGCCGGGCCCGGCGTTTTTGCGCCTTGCATGGGCTGGATACGGCAGGGGCGTTGCGCTAGACACAGTTCGATTTGCACGGGAAGGATATCATGGGAATGCGACGTCTTACGCGCGCGACACTATTGACCTTATCGGCGATTGCCCTGGCAACCGCCGGAGCGGCCTGTCCAACCATAGCAGCGGCCCAGACCGCAGGGAAAACCATGACCACAGCATCAGGATTGCAGATATCGGACAGCACCGTCGGCACTGGCGCTTCGCCGAAGCCCGGCCAGATCTGCGTCATGCACTACACCGGCTGGCTCTACGAGAATGGCCAGAAAGGCAAGAAGTTCGACAGTTCGGTCGACCGCAACGAGCCGTTCGAATTCACGATCGGGCAGCGCCAGGTGATCGGCGGCTGGGATGAAGGCGTCGCCACCATGAAGGTCGGCGGCAAGCGCACTCTGATCATTCCGCCCGCGCTGGGCTACGGCGCCCGCGGCGCCGGCGGCCTGATTCCGCCGAATGCGACGTTGATGTTTGACGTTGAATTGCTGGCTGTGAAGTAATCGCTCGGGCGCCATCGCTTGCTGCTGCCCCCACCCCAACCCTCCCCCGCAAGCGGGAGAGGGGGCTCACTGCGAACGCTGACAGAGCGAGGATAATTTCTCTCACGCTATTGTTTGGCACCAGGCTCTCCAGGAATCCTGTGCGACTCCCTCTCCCGCTTGCGGGGGAGGGCATAGGCGGCCAATGGCCGCCGTTCCTGATACAAGAACGCCGATGCGAAGCATCGGCTAGGGTGGGGGCGCTTCGCCGGGCGATATCGTTTAGGCAAAAAGAGAACCGGCCCACCGGGCCGGCCCTTCAATTCGATATTCAGTTGATCAGAGGTTCCTGTTGGCCGCGGCGGCCGCCTTGTTGACGGCGTCCTTGGTGGCTTCCTTGGCGTCGCCGAGAGCCTGCTGGCCCTTGCCTTTGACTTCCTGGATCACACCTTCGCCCTGCAGCCTGTCGGAGCCGACGGCTTCGCCGATGCCCTGCTTGGCCTTGCCGATGGCTTCGTTGGCGGTACCTTTGACCTTGTCGGTGGTCGCACCCATGGTAACTCTCCTTTGATTTGGCGTCACCGAAACAACCGCGAAGCTTACGGAAAGTTCCTGACCGCGGCTGGTTTGCGATCACGGTTTTATGTAGGGTTCGCCCATTGAAGTTGAACGGAAGCAGCGCGATGACTGGCCACCACGACCATCTCCATTCGGATCATTCGCACGATCACGGCGATGCCGAGCGCTGGAAGCACGACGGCGTTCGCGTCATTCCCGGCGATCAGCTCGATCCCAACGTGCCCTCGACCGCGGGGATGGATCGCAAGGCGGCGATCAACTTCGCGCGTGTCGGCGCGCAGAAATTGTGGGCGGGCACCGTGACCATCAGGCCGGACGCCAAGACCGGCGCGCATCATCACGGCCATCTCGAGAGCATCATCTTTGTCGTCAAGGGCAAGGCACGGATGCGCTGGGGCGAGAAGCTTCAGTTCACTGCGGAAGCGGGGCCGGGCGATTTCATCTTCATCCCGCCTTACGTTCCGCATCAGGAGATCAACGCCAGCCCGGACGAGGTGCTGGAATGCGTGCTGGTGCGCAGCGACGGCCAGGCGGTCGCGATCAATCTCGACATCGAGCCGGTGGAAAAGCCGGAGACGGTGCTGTGGATCGATCCGGTACACCGGGATCCCGCCGAGGCGAAGTGACGAAGGCATTCCCGGCGCAAGCGCCTCGCGCTTGTCGCTCGGGTTCGCGTTTTCGCGCCCTGGAATGACCAGGGGGCGACAGGGAAACTTTCGATGCCGCTGACGCGTGGTCGCATTGTAGGGTATGACGACGAACGCTTGGCGTTCGGATTTACCATGCTGAACGACGGCGAGACCGTCGACTGCCAGATCAGCGACGCCGCGATGGACGAGCTCGCAGGCGTGCGGGGCTCGCCGAGCACGGCGCGGCAGGGGCAGTTTCTGCAATATCGCGACGCCATCGAGGCAATCGCTTCCCGGCTGTTCGACGATGTCAGGCCCGTGAAGGGCGCTGTAGTACGCATTTTCACCAAGCATATTCCGGCCAGACGGAGCGCGGGTACCGGTTCGCGGCCGTAACTCCGTCGCTGCGCCCCTCGCAATGACGGGGACGGTCGATCCGCCCTCGAAAAAAAATCCGAGACCCGTGTCGGGACGGTCACCGGCCGCTCGTCCTTTGGCCGAGCCGCGTGATGGATGTCGCCGCAGCAACGGCTGCACAGTCCGCGATGGCCGGCGCCTGATAATTTGAGTCACATCATCATCCGGGAGTTCAACGATGTCCAAGATTTCCCCCTGCCTGTGGTTCGACGGCGAGGCCGAGGAGGCCGCGAATTTCTACGTGTCGCTGCTGCCGGATTCCAGGATCGAGAAGGTGCAGAAGAACCTCGTCGACGGCCCCGCCGGCAAGGCCGGGACAGTGCTGGTGGTGGACTTCATGCTGGCCGGCCAGCGCTTCATGGCGTTGAACGGCGGCACGCGGTTCGAATACACCCATGCCATCTCGTTCTTTATCGATTGCGCCGACCAGGCCGAGGTCGATCGTCTCTGGGATGTGCTGTCGGCCAATGGCGGGTCGGTCGAGCAATGCGGCTGGCTGAAAGACCGTTATGGGGTGTCGTGGCAGATCGTGCCGGCCGCGCTGATGAAATATATCGGCGGCCCCGATGCCGCCGGCGCCCAGCGGGCGATGCAAGCGATGCTGGGGATGGTCAAGCTCGATATCGAGGGCTTGCGCAGGGCTTATGAGGGCAAGGCGGTGGCGTGATCCGACGCGCCAGCGCAGGCATTTGGTCACGCGTCAGTACGTAATCCGCAGCCCGACGCCGCCGTGCAGGGTGTTGCCGACCGGCTGCGGGCCGGCGGTGCCGTTGAGGAAGAGGTCGGCAATCCAGCCCTTGGTGATGCGGTAGCCGACCCGTCCGCCATATTCGAACCAGCTCTGGTTGCCGATCGTCGGCACCACGGTGCCTTCACCGGTGACGGTGGCGACGATGCCGGAGCGGGTTGCAAAGGATTGCACGAAGCCGCCGTTGATATTGGTCTCGATGCTGTTGCCCCACAGATGCGTCCACTGCGCGCCGATCTTGACGAGATTGGTCTTGTCGGTGCCGGTGGCGATGTTCGCGTCGAACGGATTGAATGCCACGGCGGCTGGATCGCTGTAGCCCTTGACCCGCTGCCACATCTGCCAGACCTCGACCGAGGCGGCGACCTCGTCGCGCGGTGATATGCGGCTGATCCAGCCCGCGCGGCCATAGACGCCGTAGTTCTCGCTGGTGGTTTCGCTGTCGAGCGACACCGGGCCGAGGCTGGTCTGGTAGCTGCGGCGGTAGCGCACCTTCTGGAACGGCGACAAGATGGCGCCGATGTCGAAGAACGGCCGCGATGAACCCCAGTCGGTGAAATCGTAGCGCAGCGCGAAGGCGCCGATCGGGGCGCTGGTGACGCTGTAGCCGCCTTCGCTGTACTGGGCGTAGGCGATGCCCGCCAGCAGCGCCAGGTTGGACGTCAGGTTCTTGCGGCCGTGAATGCCGGCCGAGAATGAGCCCGCGGAGCCGAACGCGCTGACGCAATCGCCGCAGTTGACCTGTTCGTTGACGCCGAGCAGTACCGTGCCGAGCACCCGGTTGGTGATCATCTGGTTGAAGCGTTGCTTGGCCAGGTCCTTGACCGATCCAGCGCTGGAATCCGAACCGGTTGGGGTCGGAGTGGGCGTTGGGCTCGGGCTTGGTGATGCGCTTGGCGTCGGGGTCGGTGATGGAGAAGGGCTGGGCGAAGCTGACGGCGTTGGGCTCGGCGACGGACTCGATGAATATGTAGGATTTGGCGTAGGCGGGTATTCTGAATTCACCACCGTCACCGTTTCCGCGGTCAGTGCCAATGCGGGTAATGGCTGCGCCGGTATCAGCAGCAGCGAAATCGCCGCCGTGAGCGCAGTCGATACGACAAAACTGCGGGTGAATTTTGTCATCGTCAGCGCCCGCACAGCATGCCGGTGGGATCGCTGCCGTCATCGACAGGCGGCGTAATGGTAGGCGTCGCATCGGCATATTGCGTGGTGCTGCAGAGGCCCGCGGCGGCGCCACAGGCGAAGGTCCAGGGCGGCGTGCTGGATTTTTGGATGGTGTATTTGCCGCCGGCGAAGGTGATAACAGCGGTGTCGCCGGGCTTGGTCAGCTCGATGCATTGGAAGGTGAGGGTGCAGACCCGCGAAGCGCCATTGTCCCGCAGCACCACGGTGGTCTTGCCGCGCTGCGACAGGATATCGAGGATGGTGCCGCGCACGCCGATGGTCGCGACCTGGGTCTGGATCTTGTAGGCGCCCTTGTCCGAATTGCCGGTGACGAAGCGAAACGCGCCTGTGGTCAGCTTGATCGAGATGTCGCGATAGCTGTGCGCGTCGTCGAATACGGTGCGGTCGAGCTTGAGCGTGGAATTGGGGCCGAGCGACAGATTGGTGCTGTCGGCCATCACCAGCCGGGTCGCGCTGTCGGTGCCGGTGCGCACGGTTTCGTCGCGCACCACGCTATCGCCGACATTGATCGGAGTGGTCCCCGACGCCATGACGCGGACGACTTCGTTCTTGACGACGGCGGCTTCGCCGACGCGCGTTTGCGCGCGAGCAGGCCCAGCCGCCAGCGCGGCTGACAGACAAAACGCGCAAACAAGGAAAACGCAGTGACGCCAATTCATTTCATGACCGATCGATTTGTCCCGCATCGTACCGGATCGCGCGCCCATGCGATGTTGTAAAAATATCACAAGCGGCGGCATATGACCCCGATGGTTAGTGACGGCGAAAACGAATTGCGTTCAATGCGGTGGACTTAAAAATGCGGCCCGCCCACACTCGACATTTCGATAAAGCCATGAATCCGTGAGTCCTGTGCGCGAATCATCTTCTGTTCCGGAAAAATCGGCGGCACGGAGCGCGGTGATTGCCGCGGTCATTTTCATTATCGCCCATCTCGCGCTGCTGGTTGGCATCACGACGCCGGAAAAATTCTACTTCGATGAAGTGCATTATGTGCCGGCAGCGCGGCAAATGCTCGAGCCGGTGATGCCGAGCCCGATGCTCAACCCGATGCATCCGCCGCTGGCCAAGCAGCTGATCGCGGTGTCGATCCGCGCTTTCGGAGATGTGCCGCTGGGCTGGCGCTACCCCGGCGTGCTGTTCGGGGCGCTTTCGATCGTCGCGATGTATCTTTGCGGCCTCGCGCTGTTCGCGGCGCAAGGCCCCGCGATTGCGACGGCTCTGCTCGCGTTCTTCAACCAGATGGTGTTCGTGCAGTCGCGGATCGCGATGCTGGATATATTTTCGCTTTCGTTCGGCCTGTTGGCGGTCGCGGCGTTCATGCACGGTTTTCGCCAGGCGCGGCCGCATCGCTGGTTCGCGCTCGCCGGCCTCGCCTTCGGTCTTTCGGCGGCCTGCAAATGGAGCGGGCTGTTTCCACTCGCCGTTTGCATCGTGATCGTCGCCGTGATCCGGCTGATGCAGAGCTGGCGCACGCAATTCGCCGATGGCAATGCCAGCGACTGGTACCGGCCGGGCCTGTGGCCCGATTTCAGATCCTATCATTTCGCCGCCTGCTTCGTGCTGGCCCCGGCGGTCGGCTATCTCGCGACCTTCGTGCCGCTTTACGGCCTGTCGCTTCCCGACCTGCTCGAAGCCCAGCGCAGGATTTTCAGCGACAACACCACGACAGCGATCGCGGGCCACACCTATATGAGTTCGTGGCCGTCCTGGCCGTTTCTGGTGCGGCCGGTCTGGTACCTGTTCGACAAGGTTGCGGATGACCGGATTGCGGCGGTGGTATTCCTCGGCAATCCCGTGGTGCTGTGGGCGGCGCTGCCGGCGTTAGCGGTCTGCCTGCGTGACTGGATCGTGACGCGCCGGGCCGACGCGTTCCTGATCCTGTCGTTCTATGCCGGACCCTATCTGGCCTGGGCGCTGCTGCCGCGGACGCTCGGCTTCCTGTATTACTATTTGCCGGCCGCTACCTTGGCCAGCCTTGCACTGGTCTACGTGCTGCGGCGGGGCAACAGCCCGCGCTGGCTGTTATGGGCCTTCGTCGCGACCGCAGGCGCGGGCTTCGCCGCGATGCTGCCGATCACGGTGGCGTTTGTCGGGACGTCGATGGAGACGTTTGTCCGGCTGATGCTGTTCCAGAGTTGGATATGAGGTCGCAGATACAATCAGCCCGCGCGAGACCGGCGCGGGCTGAAATGACTTGTCGCGGATCGAGCGTTACTTCGAAGCGGTCTTGGTTTCCATGTTGACGACCTGAACGCGACGGTTGGCCGGGTCGGTCGGCGTGCCGGTATCCTTCGGCTTGCTTTCGCCGTAGCCGACGGTGACGAGGTCGGCGCCGTTGATGCCGTATTGTTCGGTGAGGAAGCGCTTGATGGTGTCGGCGCGGCGCTCCGACAGTTCCTGATTGTAGGGCTCGCTGCCGACCGCATCGGTATGGCCGGCGACCACGAAGGTCGAGCCCTTCAGGGTCGAATTCGAGAGCGCCTTGCCGAGTTCCTGCGCCGCCGGCATCGAGCTCTTGCTGATATCGGCGGAATTGTAGTCGAACTGGATCTCGAGATCGATCTTCGGCTTGGTCGCCGCGATCTCGGCGATTTCCTCGCGCTCGCCGAGCGAGAGCGAGCGGGTCTTGCGGTTGCGCAGGGTATCGACGAAACGGATCTGCTTGGCTTCGACGGCCGGATCGGCCTGCGGTCCCGCCGACAGTCCGCGGGTCAGCGGCTTCTTCGGCTGCAGCGCATTCAGGATCTGGTCGGCGGAAACCTTCTCGCCGGCAATGGCCAGGCCTGCCGTCATCGACAGCGCGGCACTGAGCGTGATCGCCGAGAGGGCGGAAAGTCTGTAGAAGCTGGTCATTGTCGTGGTCCTCACTGTGACGCCTGATGGCGCTTTGATGGTTGAACGATAAACCGGGCGACAGGCCGTGGATGTGACTTGGCTCACATTGGTAAACGGACCATACGCCCGGGCTCCTCCGTCCGTCGCGGCGTCCGGCGCCCCCGTTCGATCGGCCTTCTGCCAGCGTGATATGGATTACACAGTTCGTGCGGATGCACCGAGATCAACACTGCCGTATCCTAATTGACATGTGGAGCACATGTGAATAGGTTTTGCGCATGACAGCGATGATTCAAATTCGCAACGTGCCCGATGCGCTGCATCGCCGGCTTAAGTCGCGCGCGGCGCTGGCGGGCATGTCGCTCTCCGACTATTTGCTTAGCGAGATCCGTCAGGTAGCTGAACGCCCCACGATAGATGAGCTACGTGCTCGCCTCGATCGGCGTTCTACGGTGACCCTATCTATAGAGCCGGCCGAGGCGGTCCGCGCCGAACGCGATCGTTCATGATTGTCGTCGATGCTTCCGCGATGCTCGAAACGCTGCTTCGTAGGCCAGCCGCAGCGGCGGTGGAAAAGCTTCTCTTCGAACCCTTCCAGATATTGCACGCGCCTCATTTGCTCGACGTCGAAGTGGCGCAGGTGGTGCGCCGGTTTGCAGCGAACGGAGAGATTGATGCCGAGCGAGGCCGCGCGGCACTCGCCGACCTCGCTGACTTCCCGTTGCGTCGGTATCCGCACGATCTCCTCTTGCCGCGCGTCTGGGATTTGCGGAACAATCTCACGGCCTATGACGCCATGTACGTCGCCTTGGCGGAAGCGCTCGATGCTCCGCTGTTGACCCGTGACAAACGCCTTGCCACCGCCCCGGGACATCACGCGCGCATTGAGTTGGTGTGACGTCTTCAGTTCGCGGCTGCCGTGCTCATGTCGAAGGAGCTGCCGGCGGGCTGATCGCCTCGATCCCTGTCGCAATGCCGTCGCCGCGGTGCCGAGCTGCGAACAACAAATCGGCCAGATAGGCCGCCAGAAATATCGCCTACAGAGCAGACCGCAAACCAGCGACGCAGGATCCGTGTGTTTCCATCAGCCAAAAGGCAATATGACTATCAGGGGTACCGCGCCGGCCGACCGGATCAGGCGGGTTCCACTGGTTCGATGCCGGTCCTGATCGGCGCGGCCATGATCGCGGCGGCGATCCTGCTGTCGACGCTGATCACGGCGCTCGGCTCCCGCTATGTCGGCATGGAGAGCCCGACCGAGGAAAGCGCCTGGCTGATCGACCGTCTCACCGGCCATGTCTATCGCTGCCAGGCCCCGGTACGCGGCAGGGCGTCGTGCGACGCCGAGATCGCGACGGGCTCGATTGGCGCCCCGCCGAAGCGGTGACCGGGCTGAGCCTGGCAAGCACGCCTCGCCCTCGAATATCGCGCGCCCGCGAATCCGGCTACATTCCCGCGCGATGCCCCGTACTGCAAGCCCCTCCCAGCCCCTGAGCACGACCGAGGCCCGCCGGATTTGGCTGCGCGCCCAGCGGCTCGACGTAGCCGCACCATTCGGCGAGGGGCCGCAGGCGACCGCCGCCGCTGTGGCGCATCTCGGCTATGTGCAGATCGACACCATCAACGTAATTGAGCGCTGTCACCATCATATTCTGTGGAACCGGATTCCCGAATACCGCCGCGCCGATCTGCGGCAGGCCCAGAGCGTCGACAAGAGCGTGTTCGAATACTGGACACACGCGCTGTCCTATGTGCCGTCGAAGGATCTGCGCTTCTTTCTCCCGGCGATGCGGCGCCACAAGCGCGAGGGCCACAAATGGCTGACCTCGGTCAAACCGGCGGATTTGCGCAAGGTGCTGCGGCTGATCCGGCGCGGCGGCGCGCTGACCATCCGTGACATCGACGACGACGTGCTGGTCGACAAGGAGCATCTGTGGGCCAGCCGCAAACCCTCGAAGCGGGCGCTGCAGCTGTTGTTCTACACCGGCATGCTGACGATCTCCGAACGCATCGGCATGCTGAAAACCTACGACCTGATGACGCGGCACTTCGGCTGGGACAAGCCGCCAAAGCCGGCCTCGGTGAGCGACACCACCGCCTATCTGCTCGACCGCGCCTTGCGCGTGCAGGGTATCGTGAGCGTGGATTCGATCTGCCATCTCGATGCCCCGAGCAAGCCGGCGATCCGGCGAATGATCCAGACGCGGGTCCGCCGCAACGAGCTGGTGCCGATCGCGCTTGAAGGCGCCGGCAAACAGGAGCATTGGGCGGAGCCCGCGACGCTGGAGAGCGGGAGGGGCAGCGCTTCCGATCAGGTCCACATCCTCTCCCCGTTCGATCCCCTGATCATCCAGCGCAAGCGCACCGAACTTTTCTTCGACTATGGCCACCGCTTCGAGGCCTATGTGCCGAAGGAGAAGCGGGTGTTCGGCTACTTCGCGCTGCCGGTGCTGGTCGGCGACAATATCGTCGCAGCCCTCGATCTGAAGACCGACCGCAAGAGCCGCAAACTGCTGGTGCAGAAATGGAGCTGGGTCGGCGCGGGAGCGGCCAGGGGCGCGCGCAAGGATCTGAAGACGCGCATCGAGCAGGAACTGCATCGCTTCGAGCGGTTTCAGCTGGCGGAGTGAGGGCTATCCGACGCTGGTCCTGGACGGGCGGACATGGCGAGATGATCGAACGACACTCCCAAAGCAATCCCGACGCCATACGCGACCATATTCCACATCGAAAAAATACGGCCGAGCAGCAGCGCGCCCGGCAGGGTCAGCCGAAACGCGTCGAGCCAGGGAAAATGCACCAGCCGGAACAGTTCGACGCCGATGGCGATCACGGCAGCGACCAGCGCGATGCGCGGCCGGGAAAGCGTTGAAGCCGCCATCGCCAGCAGAAAGAACACCATCGTTCCCCACAACACCGAGCCGCCATACTTGACGACGAAGGCGGGCAGGCCGAGGCCAAGTCCCCATCCGCGCAAGGCGAGGCCGCTGGCGATGATGGCAAGGCACAGGCCGGCGCGGGCGATGGTGAGGGATTTTCGCGTTTGTCTGTCGCAGTCGATCGAAACGCCGGGCATCAGGAGGCCGCGGCGTCGGTCAGGGGAAATGTCAGCTCGAAGGCGGTCCCGTGATCGGATTCGATCAGCCTGACCGCGCCGCCGTGGGCGTCGAGCATCGCGCGCACGATGGCCAGCCCCATCCCGGTGCCGCCGCTGTCGCGCCTGGTGGTGAAGAAGCTGTCGAAGATCCGGGCCCGGTTGTTGGGAGAGACGCCTTCGCCGTCATCGCTGACGGTGACTTTCAGCTGATCGCCCTGCCGCGTCGCCGATACATCGAGCGATGAACTGCCGTGATGCACGGCGTTGTCGGCCAGATTGGACAAAATGATCAGGACATTGTCCTCGGAGATCCGCATCGGCGTATCGAGGTCGCCGCTGGCGCGGACATCGAGCGCGGGAAAGGCCGAACGCAGGCCCGCGACCGCGACCGACAGGTTTGCCGCGCCGAGCGCGACGGGGTTTTCCGCTCGGGCGAAATCGCGCAAGCGGCCCGCGATCGTTCCCAGCCGGTCGGCGTCGGCAATGATGTTGTCGAGAAACTTGCGCCGGTCCGCATCGTCCATGTCGGGCGCATCGACGTCCTCGCGCAGCAGTTCAGCCGCGCCCTTGATCGAGGTGAGCGGCGATTTCAACTCGTGCGAGACATGGGTGGCGAAGGTCGAGATGAAGCTGGAGCGCGTGTTCAGCCGCCGCGCCATATCCAGAAAACTCTGCGACAACAGGGCGATCTCGCTAGTGCCGTGGCGCTTCAGCGGCCGCAGTGCGTCGCGATCGCCCTTGCCGACCAGATTGGTGCGCTCGACCAACTCGCGCATCGGCCCGGTGATGGTGCGGTGAAACAACACCCCGATCAGCAGCGTGGGCAGGATCATCGACAGGATAGCGAGAATGACCTTGGTGCGCTGTGCGTACAGGTCACGGAAGACGTTGCTCGGCGTACGCGATGCATAGACCACGCCGGCGACCTGGTCGCGCACCATTACCGGCATGGCGGTAAAGATGCGCATCCCGGTGCCGCGGCTCATCGAATAGAGCGAGGGCTGTTCGTTCTTGGAGATGCGCACCCGCAGCACGCCCTTGAAGCGGCCTTGCAGCGCCTCGCTCACTTCCTCCAGATGCGCCAGAGACAGCCCGACTTCCTCGCGGCCGGCGATCACGACGCCGTTGGGATCGAGCAGCCGGAAGCCGGCCAGCGTCACCTTCTGGGTGGCGACCAGATCCGGCGCCATGCGCGCGCCAAGCGCGGCGAAGGCGGGATCGGCCGGCGCCGTTGGCGGGCGCGCCGCGGGTCGCGGCGGCAGCACGCTGTCGCTGACCAGTTCGAGTTCGGGCCAGATCGGCTGATACGGCTCCTCGGATGGTTTTGGCGCGGCAGGCGGGACCCTGGCGCCGAGCGCAACACCTGGCGGAATTCCGGTCTCCACCTCGCGGCGGAAGGTGGCGGCGAGCGCGGCGCCTTGCGCAATCAGCTCGGCTTCGGCCTGCTGGATCAGCTGGTTCTGGTAGACTTTCAGGAAGTAGATGCTGAACAGCGGCAGCACGAGCACGCTGGTGAGAACGACGAAGACGACAAGACTGAGGCTTGGTCGCCATTTCCGGCTGGTGTTGGCCCCTTGCTCGCTCAACGCGCGGCCTCGCAGCGTCCCAGCTTGAAGCCGACGCCATGGACGGTCTCGATCGCGGACTCGCAGCCGGCGCCGGCAAATTTTGCGCGGATGTTCCTGACATGGCTGTCGATGGTGCGGTCCGCAACATGAATATTGCCGGCATAGGCGGCATCGAGGATCAACTCGCGCGTAAAGACAAAACCCGGCCGCGCCAGCATCGTGCGCAGGATGGAGAATTCCAGCGCCGTCAGCGCAATCGGTGTCTCCTTGAAGCTCGCGGTGCGTGCGTCCGGATCGAGCGTGAGCCCGCCATGGTTCATGGCCTTGCTTTCCACCGGCGCCGGGGTATTTCGCGTCCGCCGCAGGATAGCATTCACCCGCGCCACCAGTTCGCGCGGACTGAACGGCTTTGTCACATAGTCGTCGCCGCCGATTTCGAGGCCGAGGATGCGATCGATCTCCTCGTCGCGCGCCGACAGGAACAGGATCGGCGTATCCGAGGTCTTCCGGATCTGGCGGCAGACCTCCAGCCCGTCCATTTCAGGCATGCCGATGTCGAGCACGATGAGGTCGTGGACGTTGCGGTCGAACCGGGCCAGCGCCTCCTTGCCGTCTTGCGCAATGGAAATCGCCATGCCGGTCTTCTCGAATGCGAAGCGCACGACGTCGCGGATATGGGGGTCGTCGTCGACGACGAGAATGGAATGAGCCACGTTCGCTAGCCTTTGTCGCCGTCGAGGGGTTTTTGCGCCATGCCGGGATTGTTAGCCAAATATCGTTGCAGGCGCCATGTCCGAAAATCCATGGCTCGCCAGTTTTCCGAACGCCGCCGCCGGTTCTCGCAAATGTCGGGACCGGCCCGCAATTTTGAAACCGTGGACTGGAGCGCCGGAATCTGCGGCAAGTGCGGTTCGAGGACGGGTAAGACCTCTGGACCCAGCGAATGCAGATAGTCCTTGTCGAGCCAGGGACCGGTGCCACCGGCTTCCCGCGAGTGCGCCACGTTGTAGGCTGCCACCAGCCTCGGCGCGTTGATGAAGCAGCACCCGTACAGCACCAGCGCCAGCGATACGGCGTTCGCGGTGACCAGCCAGGAAACCGGCTTTCGCTTGATGATCTGGATCAGGATCAAGCACAGTCCCGTGGCCACCAGCAGCATCCAGATGAAGGCCGCGAGCCGCAGAAAGGTGAGCGAGTAAGCGGCGACATAGAGGTCGAGCCGGAAGATCGACGAGATGACGAGGAGGATGTTCTGTCCGATCCATGCCAGCACCAGCGGGCGGATCAGCCTGGATTGCTCCGCAGGTCCGCCCGGCCGCATCGCGATCAGGACGAAGCCGGCGGCGAGCAGCGCGGTCGCGATCAGGGGATAGGCGCCGCGGTGGGCATAATGCGCGTAGCTCATGCCGTCGGGCAGGGTCGCGCCGCCCCAGAGATAGACGAGATCGAGTCCACTCTGCAGCGCGAACAGCGCATTGAACAGGATCAGCGAGCGCGACATGGCCTGGACGCCGAGCAGATAGTCCGGAGCCGCGCGCACGGTGGCGGCGACGACGGGCTCGGCTTGTCGAACCGGCTGCGGTCTGATGCGACGATGGATCAGCGGCCAGATGGCGCAGGCGATCAGCAGCCAGAAGAGGGTCCGCGAAAACTCGAAATGCCGGAACAGAACGCGCGGATCGATCTGCATCACCCGATGTTCGATAAGTGGATTCGCCGACGACAGCAGACCGAGGAACAATGCAAAGATGCTCAGTGGAACGATCCAGCCCACCAGCCAGCCGAGCCATCCGGGCGTCCACGCCGTCATGTGCCGGAGTCCGGCGAACAGATCGCCTGCCAATCGAAATGGACCGCGTAGGGGTACCGTCACGGCTTCCAACAACTGCCTTTGCCAGGACGGCCCCGCGGGTGCGGTCATCGCGAGGACGAACAGCGCTGTTGCCAGCGAACTCAAGAGAACCGAGAGGAGGTTGACGTCCTCGATAGGGGCCAGCAGTCCGGCAATGAATACCGAGGTCATGATGATCCGGATCTTGCGGGTTGCTTTCACGCGATTGCCGGCGACGCCGGCGATGCCGAGCGCCGCCAGAAACAGCGCCAGCGAGATGCCGATCTGCCAGCCGTAGAACAGCCAGTCGGCCAGCGCGACGCAGCCGGCGGCGAGCAGCAGCGGCGTGACCAGCGGGCGCGCGGGAGCCGGAGCGAAGTCGGACGCGGTCGCAATCGACATGGTGTTCATTTCCCTGACGTGACGAGAGTGAGGTGGCGAACCCGGGGCTTGGACTTGAGCTTGGGCCTGGACCGGGTCTCGGGCGTGGCGGCGTTGCGCTTCGGAAAGGCGATCATCGAGCGAGGGGCGGCCGGCGTTTCCAGCCACCAGCCGTCATTGAGCAGCCGCCGAGGCAGTCGCGAGGGTCTGAAGCTGACGATGATGATATTCCCCATGATCCGAGCATGGGGTCCGCTTTGGCAGGGCTGATGTGCGGGATGATCAGGATTTGCGGATTGTCGTGCAGGTTTTGCGCAGACGCAGGTCGCACGACGCGGGGGCCATCCCCGCCATTCGCCGGCGGCGGGCGGTCTTGGCGCGCCCTTAACCAGCCGGACAGCTCACGAAATCATGATCAGTGACGAATATTGACAATCGTCACTAGACATTCGACACTGCCCATCATGTCATCGAGGGAAGCCAGCATGTTCGCCCGTCACATTTTGTCGAGCTATTCCAAATTCTTAGCGGGCCTCTCACTGGCCGCTGTGGCGATCGCCCTGACCGGTTGCAACGAGAAGGTGGCGGAAAAGGCCGCTCCCGGACGTCCCGTGCTGGTGGCGACGGTGCAGTACAAGCCGGAATCGCCGGAGCGCAGTTTTGTGGGCACCATCAAGCCCCGGATCGAGACCGACATGGGCTTTCGGGTCCCCGGCAAGGTGGCAAAACGCCTGGTCGAGGTCGGCCAGACCGTCGATGTCGGCCAGCCGCTGGCCACCCTCGATGAAGTCGATCTGAAGCTGCAGGCCGAGCAATCCGAGGCGGAATTCCGCGCTGCCACCGGCGTGCAGGCGCAAGCCACCGCTTCCGAGCAGCGTGCCAGGGATCTGCGTGCCAAAGGCTGGACCACCGAGGCGCAGATGGATCAGGCACGCGCCGCCGCCGACGAAGCCCGCGCGCGGTTCAATCGCGCCGAGCGCTCGGTCGAACTTACCAGGAACAGTCTTTCCTATGCCACGCTGGTCGCCGACACCCGCGGCGTCGTCACCGCGACCCTGATCGATGCCGGCCAGGTGGTCGCGGCGGGGCAGACCGCGGTCCGGGTGGCGCGCGTTACGGAAAAGGAAGCCGTGGTCGCGATTCCGGAAACGCTGGTCGGCCGCGCCAAACAGGGCACGGCCAGCGTCAGCCTGTGGTCCGAACCCAACAAGAAGTATGCCGCGAAGCTGCGCGAGATCGCGCCCGCGGCCGATCCCGCGACGCGCACTTATCTGGCGAAATTCTCGCTGCCGGACGCCGGCGACAGCGTCTCGCTCGGCATGACCGCGACGCTGACGCTGGCCGATCCCGCCACGTCGAGCGTGGCGCGGCTGCCGCTGTCGGCGCTGTACAGCCAGGGCGGCAATCCCTCGCTCTATATCGTCGACGACAAGGGCGGCGTGACCCTGAAGGCCGTCACCGTGAAATCCTACGAGAGCAACGACGTCGTGATTTCCGGCGGCGTCGATGAAGGCTCGAAAGCCGTCGTGCTCGGCGTGCAAAAACTCGACCCGGCCCAGAAGGTCAGGGTCGTGTCGTCGCTGTCGTTCTGAAATCGTTTCGTCATTGCGAGGAGCGCAGCGACGAAGCAATCCATCTTCCAGCCCCATGGATTGCTTCGCTTCGCTCGCAATGACGAATTCAATTGGGTACTGCGCGTCGATCAATGGAGAGTGAGATGAAACACTTCAATCTCTCGGGCTGGGCGGTCAGCCACCCCGCGCTGATCCTGTTCCTGGTGATCGCGCTCGGCGCCGCCGGCTTCTTCTCCTACCAGAAGCTCGGCCGCGCCGAGGACCCGTTCTTCACGGTCAAGGTGGTCAACGTCTCCGCGATCTGGCCGGGCGCCACCGCTGCGGAAATGCAGACCCAGGTCGCCGATCCCATCGAGAAGAAGCTGCAGGAACTGCCTTATTTCGAGAAGGTGCAGACCTATTCGAAACCGTCGTTTACGGCGATGCAGGTCACCTTCAAGGATTCGACCCCGCCGAAGGACGTGCCCTACCTGTTCTATATGCTGCGCAAGAAGCTCGTGGACGTGCAGGGCCAGCTGCCCACCGGCTTGCTCGGCCCCACCGTCAACGACGAATTCAGCGACGTCGATTCCATTCTCTATATGATGACCGGCGACGGCGCCGACTTCGCACAATTGAAAAAGGCCGCCGAGGGCATGCGCCAGCGGCTGCTCAAGGTGCCTGGCGTCACCAAGGTCAATCTCTACGGCGCCCAGGAAGAGCGGATCTTCGTCGAGTTCTCGCACGCCAAGCTGGCGACGCTCGGCATCACGCCGCAGGCGCTGTTCGATTCACTGGCCAAGCAGAACAATGTGGTGCCGGCCGGCACGGTGGAAACCTCCTCGCAGCGTGTGCCGCTGCGCGTCACCGGGGCGCTCGACGGCGTCAAGGCGGTTGCCGAGACGCCGGTCGAAAGCAACGGCCGGGTATTTCGCCTGGGCGATATCGCCACCGTGACCCGCGGCTTCGTCGATCCGCCGACTTTCGTGGCGCGGCAGGAAGGCAAGCCTGCGCTCGGCGTCGGCGTGGTCACCGCCAAGGGCGCCAACGTCCTGGAGCTCGGCAAGGAAGTCGAGAACGCCACCAATGAGTTCATGAAGGCGGTGCCGCAGGGCATCCAGGTCGAGCAGATCGCCGACCAGCCCAAGGTGGTCGAGCGCGCCGTCGGCGAGTTCGTGCGCTCTTTCATCGAGGCGCTGGCGATCGTGCTGTTTGTCAGCTTCGTGGCATTGGGATGGCGCACCGGCATCGTGGTGGCGCTGTCGGTGCCGCTGGTGCTGGCGATCGTCTTCATCGTGATGAATGCGATGTCGATCGACCTGCACCGCATTACACTCGGTGCCTTGATCATCGCGCTCGGGCTATTGGTCGACGATGCCATCATCGCGGTCGAAATGATGGTGGTGAAAATGGAGCAGGGCTGGGACCGCATGCGCGCGGCGTCCTTTGCCTGGGAATCAACTGCGTTTCCGATGCTCACGGGAACGCTGGTCACGGCCGTTGGCTTCCTCCCCATCGGCTTTGCCAATTCGGCGGTCGGTGAATATGCCGGCGGCATTTTCTGGATCGTGGCGATCGCGCTGGTGGCGTCATGGTTCGTCGCGGTGATCTTCACGCCCTATATCGGCGTCAAGCTGCTGCCCAACATCACCGTGCATCACAACCACGATCCGCACGCGGTCTACGAAACCCGCTTCTACCGGATCCTGCGCAGCATGATCCAGTGGTGCGTCGATCACCGGATCAAGGTGGTGCTGGCGACGGTGGCCGTGTTCGCGCTCTCCATCGTCGGCTTTGGTCACGTGCAGCAGCAGTTCTTCCCGCTGTCGGAGCGGCCGGAACTGTTCCTGCAGTTGCGGCTGCCCGAGGGCACCGCGTTCAACGTCACCGAGAAATCGGTGAAAGCCGCCGAAGGGCTGCTGAAGGACGACAAGGACATTGCGACCTACACGTCCTACGTCGGCCAGGGTTCGCCGCGCTTCTGGCTCGGGCTCAACCCGCAGTTGCCGAACGAAGCCTTCGCCGAGATCGTGATCATCTCCAGGGACGTCGACGCGCGCGAGCGGATCAAGGCCCGTCTGGAGAAGGCCGTGGGCGAGGGTGTGCTGTCGGAAGCGCGCGTACGCATCGATCGTTTCAACTTCGGCCCGCCGGTCGGCTTTCCGGTCCAGTTCCGGGTCATCGGCCCCGACCCCAACACCGTGCGCGACATCGCCTACAGAGTGCGCGACGTCGTCAGGCAGAATCCCAACGTCATAGATCCGCAGCTCGACTGGAATGAGCAGTCGCCCTATCTCAAGCTGGTGGTCGACCAGGACCGCGCCCGCGCGCTCGGCCTGACCCCGCAGGACGTGTCGCAGGCGCTGGCCATGCTGATTTCCGGCGCGCCGGTGACGACGATCCGCGACGGCATCGAGAAAGTCGGCGTGGTGGCCCGCGCGGTGCCGTCCGAACGGCTCGATCTCGGCCGCGTCGGCGATCTCACCGTGACCTCGCGCAACGGCGTCGCGGTGCCGCTGACGCAGATCGCAAAAATCGAGTACGCCCATGAGGAGCCGATCATCTGGCGTCGCAACCGCGACATGGCGATCACCGTGCGCGGCGACGTCGTCGACGGCGTGCAGGCGCCTGACGTCACCAGCGAGATCTCGCCGAAACTGCAGGAGATCCGCGACAGCCTGCCGGCGGCCTACCGGATCGAGGCTGGCGGCGCGTTCGAGGAGTCCGCCAAGGGCAATGCCTCGATCTTCGTGCTGTTTCCGCTGATGGTCATCGTCATGCTGACGCTGCTGATGATCCAGTTGCAAAGCTTCTCGCGGCTGATCCTGGTGTTCCTCACTGCGCCGCTCGGCATCATCGGCGCCTCGCTCGGCCTGAACGTCGCCAATCAGCCGTTCGGCTTCGTGGCGCTGCTCGGGCTGATCGCGCTGGCCGGCATGATCATGCGTAACGCCGTGATCCTGGTTGACCAGATCGAAACCGATGTCCTGGCCGGCCTGTCCCGCAAGGAAGCCATCGTCGAAGCCACCGTCCGGCGCGCTCGCCCGGTGGTGCTGACGGCGCTGGCCGCTATACTCGCCATGATCCCGCTGTCGCGCTCGGCGTTCTGGGGTCCGATGGCGATCACCATCATGGGCGGCCTGTTCGTGGCGACCTTCCTGACCCTGCTGTATCTGCCGGGCCTCTACGCGCTCTGGTTCCGCAAGAGCCTCGAGGAACGCGGCACGGCTGAGAAAGTTGACGTTGCGCCGCAGCATGAGAGCGACAAGCAACTCGCATTTCCGCTTGCCGAGGCTGCCGAATAATTGAACATTGGGTGGGATTGAGTCCTGACATGGCGCTGGTTTCCGACCATATCGAACCCGATACGCGGGAGCGGATTCTCGTGGTGGCGGAGCGTTTGTTTCGCCAAATAGGCTATCAGAAAACCACCGTGGCCGACATCGCCAAGGCGCTGCGGATGAGTCCGGCCAACGTCTATCGCTTCTTCGATTCGAAAAAGGCGATCCACCAGGCGGTGGCGCGGCTGCTGATGGGCGAGGTGGAGGAAGCGGCGCAGGCGATCGCGGCGCGGCCCGGTCCGGCGGTCGGCCGCCTGCGCGAACTGCTGACGACCATTCATCACATGAACAGCGAGCGCTATGTCGGCGATTCCAAGCTGCACGAGATGGTCGCGATCGCGATGGAGGAGAACTGGGAGGTCTGCAACGCGCATATCCAGCTGATCGGCGAAATCATCGGTTCCGTCATCGGCCATGGCGTCGCTTCGGGCGAATTCGAGGTCGCCGACGTGCCGGTGGCAGCGATCTGCACCTGCATGGCGATGATGCGGTTCTTCCATCCGCAGATGATCGCCCAATGCATCGACAAGCCGAGCCCGACGCTCGACCAGATGATCGATTTCATCATCGCCGGCTTCGCGCCGCGCGGTAAGGCGGCGCGCTAGTCGTCATTGCGAGCGCAGCGAAGCAATCCATCCTGCAGCGCAAAGAAAGAAGCTGGATTGCTTCGTCGCAAGCGCTCCTCGCAATGACGTTGATAGTTCTCTAGGGTGGGCCCGCTTCGCTTTGCCGAACCTACGAAGGAAAAATAACGTGGACGCCAAACCCCCGAAAGACCTGCATTATTACGAGCCGGCCCACGGCCACGGCCTCAAGCACGACCCGTTCAACGCCATCATCGCGCCGCGCCCGATCGGCTGGATCTCGTCGCGGGACGCCAAGGGCAACGTCAATCTCGCGCCCTACAGCTTCTTCAACGCCTTCAACTATCATCCGCCGATCATCGGCTTTTCCTCGACCTCGTGGAAGGACTCAGTCCAGAACATCCAAGAGACCGGCGAGTTCGTCTGGAACCTCGCCACCATGGACCTGTCGCAGCAGATGAACGCGACCGCGGCGCATGTCGCCCATGACGTCAGCGAGTTCAATGTCGCAGGCCTCACGGCGGTGCCGGGCAAACTCGTCAACGTGCCGCGGGTCGCGGAAAGCCCGGTTTCGTTCGAGTGCAAATTGTCTCAAATCATCCAGCTGCAGGGCGCCGACGGCAAGAAGGCGCAGGCCTGGCTCACGCTCGGCGAGGTCGTCGCCGTCCACATCGACAAGGCCTTCATCAAGGACGGCGTCTACCAGACAGCACTCGCCCACCCGATCGTTCGCGCCGGCCGCCAGGGGGACTATTTCGAGATCAAGCCGGAAAACATGTTCGAGATGAAGCGGCCGGATTGATCGCGTAGCGAGATTCTTCCTTATCCCTCCCCCCGCGCGGCTCTTCGCCGCGTGGCGGGAGGGATAAGAGGAACCGACGCGCCTCATGGCCGTTATCAGGCACCAGTGCGCCGGATCATCTGTTGGATCAATTTCGCCTCAATTTCAGTGCGAAGTGTTCACCGAAACCCCCCGCTTTCCGCTAGGGTGAACCGTCTTTTGGCATAGACGGTGCCGCGACCATCGCGCCGTTCCCCGACCATGAGGACACCGCCATGAGCTTCCGCCGCGATTACCTCACCAAGCCGATCTTCTCCTGGGCGCGCGGCGTGCTGCCGGCGATGTCCGACACCGAGCGCGAAGCGCTGGAGGCCGGCGACGTCTGGTGGGATGCCGACCTGTTCACCGGCAATCCGGACTGGGCCAAACTGCTGGCGATGGCGCCGGCGACGCTGACTCCGGAAGAGCAGGCGTTCCTGAACGGCCCGGTCGATACGCTCTGCGCCATGCTCGACGACTGGAAGATCAATTGGGAATGGCGGGATTTGCCGCCCGAGGTCTGGGCCTTCATCAAGCGCGAAAAATTCTTCGGCATGATCATTCCGAAGGAGCATGGCGGGCTCGGCTTCTCGCCCTATGCGCATTCCGAAGTGGTGCGAAAGCTTTCGTCGCGGTCGCTCACTGCCGCCGTCACCGTGATGGTGCCCAATTCACTGGGCCCCGGCGAACTGCTGATGCGCTTCGGCACCAGGGACCAGCAGCAGAAATGGCTGCCGCGCCTCGCGGACGGAAGCGAGATTCCCTGCTTCGGGCTGACCAGCCCGGAAGCCGGCTCCGACGCCGCGTCGATGATCGACAGCGGCATCATCTGCAAGGGCAATTTTGACGGCAAGGAAGTGCTTGGGCTCCGCCTCAACTGGCACAAGCGCTATATCACGCTCGGCCCGGTGGCGACGCTGCTCGGCCTTGCCTTCAAGGCCTACGATCCGGATCACCTCGTGGGTTCGCAGGAAGAACTCGGCATATCCGTGGCGCTGATCCCGACGGATCTGGCCGGCGTGGAGATCGGCCGGCGCCATCTGCCGTCGATGCAGGTGTTCCAGAACGGCCCCAACAAGGGACATGACGTCTTCATCCCGATGGACTACATCATCGGCGGGCAAGAACGCCTCGGCCAGGGCTGGAAAATGCTGATGACGGCGCTAGCCGCCGGGCGCGGCATCTCGCTGCCGTCATTGTCCGCCGCGGGCGCGGCCTATGCCGCGCGCACGTCAGGCGCCTATGCCCGCATTCGCGAGCAGTTCAACGTGCCCATCGGAAAATTCGAAGGCATCGAGGAGCCGCTGGCGCGCATCGCCGGCACCGCCTATCTGCTCGACGCCGCGCGGCGGCTGACCTGCGCGGCGCTCAACCAGGGCCACCATCCCGCGGTGATTTCCGGCATCATGAAGCTGCATGCTACCGAAAGGATGCGGATCGCGATCGACGACGCCATGGACATCCATGGCGGCAAGGCCGTGATCGACGGCCCGCAGAACTACATGGGCAGCCTCTATCGCTCGGTGCCGGTCGGCATCACCGTGGAGGGCGCCAATATCCTGACCCGCAATCTGATCGTGTTCGGGCAGGGTGCGATCCGCGCGCATCCCTATCTGCTGGAAGAGATGAACGCGCTTGGCGAGGCCGACCGCGCCAAAGGGCTCGATGCTTTCGACAAGGCGTTCTGGCAGCATATCGGCCACAGCGTGACCACGCTGTTCCGTGCCTGGGGCCCCAACTGGAGCGGCGGGATGTTTGCGCCGGCGCCGGATGCCGGCGAGGCCACCGGGTTCTATCGGCAGCTGTCGCGCTATTCCTCGGCCTTCGCCCTGTGCGCCGACATGGCGCTGCTCACGCTCGGCGGCGCGCTGAAGCGCAAGGAAATGCTGTCGGCGCGGTTCGGCGATATTCTTTCCGAACTCTACCTGCTGTCCGCCGCGCTGAAGCGCTGGCAGGACGAGGGCCGCCAGCAGGCCGATTTCGCCGCGCTGGAATGGTGCATGGCCAGCGGCTTCAAGACCATCGAGAACCGCTTTGCGGAAATTCTGGCCAATATGCCCAACCGCTTCGTCGCTGTTATTCTGAAGTTCGTGATCCAGCCGTTCGGCGTGCGCGTGCTCGGGCCGTCCGACCGCGTGGTCCACCAATGCGCCCAGCTGGTGCTGGAGCCGTCGGCGGCGCGCGACCGCCTGACGGCGGATTTGTCACATGTCGATGACGACGGCGGCGTGGCGCGTCTGGAGAAGGCGTTCCTGCTGGTGACCGGCGCAGAAGAGATTGCCAAGAGCATGCGCGCGGCCCGCCTCCATGACTGGAAGGAGGCGGTCAAGCGCGGCGTAATCACCCAAAGCGAGGGCGAGAAGCTCGCCGCCGCCCGGGAAGCTGTCGCAAAAGTGATCGAGGTCGACGACTTCGCGCCTGAGGCGTTGTCGCCGATTTACAAGAAGCCCGCCGATGTGCATCAGTTCTTCCAGGAATTGGGTGAACAACGGGCAGCAAGCTGATGGCGCGACCGGTCTACATTATCGACGGCAGCCGGACGCCGTTCCTGAAGGCGCGTTCCGGGCCGGGGCCGTTTACCCCGGTCGATCTCGCCGTGCAATGCGGCCGGCCGCTGCTGGCCCGGCAACCCTTCGCCCCCACGGCGTTCGACCAGGTGATCCTCGGCTGCGTCAATGTCATTGCCGACGAGATGAACCCGGCCCGCGTCGCCGCCCTGCGGCTCGGCATGGGCGAAGCCATGGTGGCGTTCACGGTGCAGATCAATTGCGGCTCCGGCATGCAGTCGATCGACACGGCCTACCGCTATATCCGCGAAGGCAATTCGGACCTGATCCTGGCCGGCGGCGCCGAAGCCCTCAGCCACGCGCCGCTGGTCTGGCCGCAGCAGGGTGTGCGCTGGTTCGCAGGCCTTGCCAGCGCCAAGGGCATTGTCGCCAAGCTCGCCGCACTTGCCAAAACCCGCCCCAGCTATTTCAAGCCGATCATCGGCCTCGAGCGCGGGCTGACCGATCCGATCACCGACCTCAACATGGGACAGACCGCCGAAAAGGTCGGTTATCTCTTCGGCATCACCCGGGCGCAGTCGGATTTTTATGCCGCCGAAAGCCACAAGCGGCTCGCCAACGCGCAGGCGCAAGGCTGGCTCAAGGGCGAGGTCGAAACCGCCTTCGCGCGCGACGGCAAGTTTTATGACCACGACGACGGCGTGCGGCCGGATTCCACACCCGAAAAGCTGGCGAGCCTGAAGCCTGTGTTCGAGCGGCCCTGGGGCCAGGTCACGCCGGGCAATTCCTCGCAGATCACCGATGGCGCTTCGTGGGTCATCCTGGCTTCCGAAGAGGCGGTCAAGCAGCACGGCCTGACGCCGAAGGCGATGATTGTCGACAGCCAATGGTCGGCGCTCGATCCCTCCATCATGGGTCTCGGCCCGGTGCTTTCGTCGAACGAACTCCTGAAGCGCAACAAATTGTCGCTCGGGGATATCGAGACCTGGGAGTTGAACGAGGCGTTCGCGACGCAGGTGCTGGGCTGTCTCGCCGCCTGGAACGACGAAAAATTCTGCCGCGAGATTCTGGGCCTCGACGGCGCTGCCGGGCCGATCGACCACGCCAGGCTGAATGTCGACGGCGGCGCCATCAGCCTTGGCCATCCCGTCGGCTGCAGCGGCAACCGCATCGTGCTGCATCTCGTCAATGCGATGAAGCGGCTGGGAACCAAACGCGGCATCGCCACCGAATGCATCGGTGGCGGGCTGGGTGGCGCCATGCTGATCGAGACGGTGTGATCATGGATAGCAGGATCATGGACCTTCTCGCCGACCGCGTGCTCGAGCTCGGGCCGAAGCCCGAGCCCGGCGGACCCTACCGCCACTTCAAGCTGACCCGCGATGCCGACGGCATCGCCTGGCTGTTGTTCGACCGCGAGGGCGCCAGCGCCAACACGCTGTCGGCCGATTTGATCGAAGAACTCGAGACGGTGCTGGCGGCACTGGAAGCCCAGCGTCCCACCGGGCTCGTCATCCGCTCCGCAAAGCCGTCCGGCTTCATCGCTGGCGCCGACGTCAACGAATTCCGCGGCGCCACCGATCCGTGGCCGGTCGAAGTCGCCATCGGCCGCGCCCATACCGTGATCGACCGCCTCGAAGGCCTCAAAATGCCGACCGTCGCGGTGATCCACGGTTTCTGCCTCGGCGGCGGCCTCGAGGTGGCACTGGCCTGCCAGTCGCGCATCGCCATCGAGGGCGCGCGCTTTGGCTTTCCGGAAGTAATGCTCGGCCTGCATCCCGGCCTCGGCGGCACCGCGCGCTTCACCAGGCTGGTCAATCCAATGCAGGCGATGACCCTGATGCTGACCGGCAAGACCATCGATGCCCGCAAGGCCAAATCGCTCGGGCTGGTCGACGCGGTGGCAGAGGAGCGGCACGTCCGCAATGCCGTGCGGGATGCAGTGTTCGGCCGCCTGAAGCGCGCCAAGCCGGGGCCGCTCAACTCGATCCTTAACCTCGGTCCGGTCAGGGGCTTGCTTGCCAAACGCATGCGCGCCGAGGCCGGCAAGGCAGCCCCCCGTGAACATTATCCCGCGCCCTATGCGTTGATCGATCTCTGGGAGCAGCATGGCGACGACAAGCTCGCGATGCTGCGGGCTGAAAAGACTTCGTTCGCCCAGCTGATGGTGACGCCGTCGGCGCAAAACCTGATCCGGGTGTTCTTCCTGCGCGAGCAGATGAAGAAGCTCGCCGGCGGCGGCAACAGGATCGAGCACGTCCACGTCATCGGCGCCGGCGCGATGGGCGGCGACATCGCGGCCTGGTGCGCCGGCCAGGGTTTTCACGTCACGCTGGCCGACATGAAGCCGGAGCCGATCGCCGGTGCAATCAAGCGCGCATCGGACCTGTTCGGCAAGATCCTGCGCAAGCGCATCGACATCCGCGACGCCTTGGACAGGCTGATCCCGGATATGGACGGCGAGGGCGTCCGCAACGCCGACCTGATCATCGAGGCGGTGCCGGAGAAACTCGAGCTGAAGCAGAAGATTTATGCTGCGTTGGAGCCCCGGATGAAGCCGGGCGCCATCCTCGCCTCCAACACATCGAGCATTCCGCTGCAGGATCTGCGGACCACATTGACAAAACCGGAGCGGCTGGTCGGCCTGCACTTCTTCAACCCGGTGTCGCGGCTGCAACTGGTCGAGGTCGTCAGCCATGACGGCAGCGATCCCGAGATGCTGAAGGCGGCGCTGGCCTTTGTCGGCGCCATCGACCGGCTGCCGCTGCCGGTCAGGAGTTCGCCGGGCTTCCTCGTCAACCGCGCGCTGACGCCTTACATGCTGGAGGCGATGGTGATGCTGGACCAGAAGATCGACAAGTCGGTGATCGATGCCGCGGCGGTGAAATTCGGCATGCCGATGGGGCCGATTGAGCTGGCCGATCAGGTGGGGCTCGATATCTGCCTTGCCGTCGGCGACATGTTGCGCTCGAAATTCGGCGATCAGCTGCCGCCGACGCCAGCGTGGCTGCGCGAGAAAGTGGCCAAGGGCGAATTGGGCCGCAAGACCGGCAAGGGATTTTATCTCTGGAAGGACGGCAAGGCCGACAAGAGCGCGGTGTCGCCCTCGATGCCGGAGCCGACGGAGGAAATGATCGACCGGCTGGTGCTGCCGATGTCGAATGTCTGCGTCGCGGCGTTGCGCGAAGGCATCGTCGACAATGCCGACGCCGTCGACGGCGCCATGATCTTCGGCACCGGCTATGCGCCGTTCCGCGGCGGCCCGCTGAATTACGCCCGCACCCGCGGACCCGAAAACGTGGTGTCGACCCTGCACGCGCTGGCGGATAAATTCGGCGACCGCTTCGCGCCGGACGCTGGCTGGGAAACGTTCAAGTGACCGACTCCAAAGCCGGTCATGCGCCGCTCAATGCGGACACCGAGCCGCGCGGCGATCTCTGCATCCGCACGCTGGCGATGCCGGCCGACACCAATGCCAATGGCGATATCTTCGGCGGCTGGCTGCTCAGCCAGATGGATGTCGGCGGCGGCGTGTTCGCGTCCAAGGTTGCGAAATCGCGCACCGTGACGGTCGCGATCGAGGCGATGAATTTCCGAAAAGCGGTGTACGTCGGCGATCTCGTATCGGTACATGCCAACCTGGTCCGGATCGGCCGCACCTCGATCACCGTCCACCTCGAAGCCTGGGTACTGCGGCGCAAGGAGATGCAGTCGATCCTGGTGACCGACGGCAATTTCACCTATGTCTCGATCGACGATCACGGCCAGCCGCAGGTCATCCAGCGCGACGAGCCGCCGATTTCGGCCTAAGGGCGGGACCTATCGTTTGCGTGCCACGATGTAGGGACGGGCGTCTTTGCCCTTGGTCGCGTGGCTCTCCGTGGCAAGGATTTCGAAGCCTGCGGCAGATATGGACTGGCTCAACTCCGCCGCCCGGAAGGCGCTGACATAGGGTGCCTTTCCGATCGCGCGCATCGCCGGCAACAAGGCAAGCCGGATCACTGGATTCATATCCCCGAGGCAGGGTGTCTTGGAGATGAACAAGCCATCCGCTGCAAGCAGGGCGTGGATGCGGTTCAACGTGCCCGGCAAATCGCGGACCAGATGGAGATAGTTGAACACCAGAACTGCATCAAACTGCCCGTCCAGCGCCTCTGCGGTCGCGGTGCGGAAGACAAGCGCCGGGACAGGAAGGGCGGCGTGTTTCTCTTCGGCAATCGCGATCATTTCAGCGGAGATATCCGTCGCAAGATAGCTTTGCACACCGCCTGCAAGCCGCAGCGCCGTTGTCCCTGTTCCGCAGCCCAATTCCAACACCCGGTCGGCCGGTCCCAGCAGGGCAAGGGTCCGCTCCAGCGAGCGCTCATACCCGGCTTGATCCGAAATCTTGGCAGCGGCGTACTTCCGTGAAGTCCGGTCCCAGAAACGGGCGTCGCTCGCGGTGCTCATGGTGAGGCGCTCCTATGCAACGGGAGCAAACATATGCGCAGAAGAGTAAACTGTCGAAGGTTGTTGTCATGAAATATGCAGATCGCGCCGGATCCCGGCGCATCATAACGCCTGCATCTCCCCCTTGGCCCAAATTTCGCGCAGCTTGAATTTCTGAATCTTCCCCGATCCGGTCAGCGGAAAAGCCTCGACCACGAACCAGTGCCGCGGCGTCTTGTGATGGGCCAGCGAGGCGCGCATATAGGCCGACAGTTCTTCGGCATCGATGACGGCGCCGGGCGCCGGACGGATGAAGGCGGCGACCTCCTCGCCCCATTTTTCGTGCGGTAGCCCGACCACTGCGACCTCGCCGACCTTGGGGTGACGAAACAGCAATTCCTCGAGCTCGCGCGGATAGATATTCTCGCCGCCGCGGATGATCATGTCCTTCAGCCGCCCCTCGACGGTGCAATAGCCGCGCGCGTCCATCGCGCAGAGATCGCCGGTGTGCAGCCAGCCCTCGGAATCGATCGCGGCGGCGGTCGCCTCGGGCATTTCGAAATAGCCCAGCATGATGTGATAGCCGCGGGTGCAGAACTCGCCGATCTCCCCGATCGGTACCGTCTTGCCGGTGTCGGGATTGACGATCTTGGTCTCCATGTTGGGCAGCGGCAGGCCGATGGTAGAGGCCTTGTCTTCGATCGTGTCGGTGGTCCTGGTCTGGGCGGCCACCGGCGAGCATTCGGTTTGCCCGAACACGATGGTGAACGGTGCGCCCAATTTCTGTTCGAACAATGCAACGAGTGCTGCCGGCACGGTCGAGCCACCGGAACAGATCGCCTTGACCGACGAGAGATCGGTCGATGCAAACGAAGGATGCTCCAGCATCGCCACCAGCATGGTCGGTACGCCGACCATCGCGTTGCCGCGATAGGTCTGGAACATTTCCAGCACGAGCCCCGGCTCGAACGCCTCCAGCAGCACCTGCGTGGCCGCCTTGGACACCGCGCCGAGCACGCAGCAGACGCAGCCGCCGGTGTGGAACAGCGGCATGGTGGTGATGAAGACGTCGCCCGGGTCGATTCCCATGCGGTCGGCCGTGTCGGCGCCGTTGTTGGCGAGGCCACGATGATGCAGCAGCGCGCCTTTCGGAAAGCCCGTGGTGCCCGACGTATACTGGATCATCACGGGATCGCCGGGCTTGACATCGGGAAGCGCGATGCTGGTGTCGTCACCGGCGGCGATGAAGGCCGCCCAGTCGTCGAAGCAGACGATCTCGCGTAGCTCCGGGCAACGCGGCGCGACCTCGCGCACGGTCTGAAGCATCGGATTGCCGCGGAAGGCATTGACCACGAACACACCGGCCGAGCGGGATTGCTTCAGCACATATTCGACTTCGTTGGATCTGAAACCTGGATTGACGGTGACCAACACCATGCCGGCCAGGCCAGCGCCGAATTCCAGCATGATCCATTCGGGCAGGTTCTGCGCCCAGACCGCGATCCGCTCGCCCGGCTTGAAGCGGCTGAGCAAGGCGCGCGCGGTGCGTTGCGCCTCGGCGTAGAGTTCGGAATAGGTCCACTGGCGCCGCAGCGCCGGATCGGGGACGCCTGCGATCAAGGCGATCCGGTCCGGTGCAGACCTCGCGGCCTGTTCGAGCAAGCGGCCGAGCGTGATGTCGCGCACGGCGGGAGTGGTCGGTCCCGCCACCCGGGATTCCGTCAAAGCCGATTTGATCAAGGTCATGGGTCGCCTCCGGTGCCGGTCTTCGCCGGCGATTGATTCCACTATGGCATTCGGCGTTGGCCGTTGCAGCCGTATCGCAAGAGATTCTTCAGGCTTTATCTTGCCGGCGGCGATTGACGCGCTGTTTGGTCCGCTGATAGTGCGGGCAGAGAACCGCGCGAACGCAACGCGCCCGACGGGAGTGAAAATGGAAGCGACCATGCAGGACATGCAAGTGACGGCGGCCGGCTACGACTTCGGGGCGACCCATGCCGCCATGCGCCGGCTGGTCGACGGCAACATCCTGCCCGGGGTGTCGTCCGCGGTGCTGGTCGGCCGGGATCTGGTCGATGTGAATTGTGTGGGATGGGCCGATAAGGAAGCGCGGGTCCCGTTGCGATCAGATCATCTGTTCCGGGTGTTCTCCAATACCAAGCTGATTACCTCCTGCGCAGCACTATTGCTGTTCGAGCAAGGCCGCTTCCAGCTCGACGACGCGATCGAGAAGTACATTCCGCAACTTGGCAACCGTAGGGTGCTGCGCCCGGGTGCGACATCGCTTGAAGATACCGAGCCGGCAAGGGGATCGATCACCATTCGCCAGTTGCTGAGCCACAGTTCGGGGCTGAGCTACGGCCTGTTCGATCCGGGGTCCGTGATGTTCAAGGCGTATCAGGAACGCAAGGTGCTCAATCCGACGACGCCGCTGGCCGATATGATCGACACGCTGGCGGACTTGCCGCTGGTCTATCATCCCGGCATGTCATGGGAGTATTCGGTGGCCACCGACGTGGTGGGGCGGCTGGTGGAAGTCGTCAGCGGAGTGCCGTTCGACAGGTTCATCCAGCAGCGGATTTTCGATCCGCTCGGCATGGTGGACACCGCCTTCGCGGTGCCGGAAAAGGACCACAGTCGGCTCGCTGCCTATTATGTCGGGGCCGACCTGATGGACCCAATGAAGCCGGGGCTGACCCGTACCGATAACTCGCCCTGGCCCGGAGCCTTCGTGCGCCCGTGGCCGAGGTTGAGTGGCGGCGGTGGTCTGGTGTCGACCTTGCCGGACATGGTGGCGCTCATTCGGAGCCTGCTCCCGGGCGGGCCGACCCTGCTGAAACCGGAAACGATTGCCCAGATGATGACCAATCAGCTGCCTGACGGGGTCTGGATGCGTTTCCCGATGACGGGAGCGCTGGTGGGCAAGGGCTACGGGCTGGCGGGAGCGATGACGGTGCAGCCTGCACCGTACGACCACGCGGATTCCCGCGGCGAATTCTGGTGGGGCGGCGTGGCCGGCACGCAATGGTGGATTTCGCCCAAAACCGGCGTCGCCGGCCTGTTGATGACGCAGCGCCAAATGGCGTTTTTCCATCCCTTCGCCATCGAGTTCAAGCGGCTGGCCTACGAGGCGGTCAAGCGCGGAGCCTGATGCGGCGCGAGCACCTCGCCCCGCGAAGCGGCGGGGAGAGGTGAGCGCGTCGTGCCCTACGGGCAGGGACGCTCATAGCCGTCGCGGCCAATAAAGGTGCCGGTGCGCGGATTATAGGAGCGGTAGCGCGTGCAAGCCGGCGCCTCGTCGTAATACCGCTGCCGCGGGGCGTATTGCTCCCGGGGGGCGTATTGCACCGTCTGGCAGTAGCGCGGGGAAACCCCGACCCAGGAACCGTCGCCCTGCTGCACGTAGCAGCCGTTCTGGTAATAGCGGTAGCCGCCGGGCCGCGGTTCGCCCTGGGCGCCGATCGCGGCCCCCGTGGCGGCGCCCAGCACCGCACCTGCCGCTGCGCCGCTATTGCCGCCGATCGCGCCGCCGACAATGGCGCCGGCCACGCCGCCGAACAGCGCGCCGCCGAGCGTGCTTTCCTGCGCCGCCGCCTGTTGGGCGGGAGCGCCAACCGCCAGTGCGAGCAGCGTCATAGCTGCGAATTTCGTGATCATGTACATTCTCCAGCCGGTTTGATCGAGTCACCCTCGCAGCCAGCATTGCGGCCAGCCGTGGCGCCGGTCAAGGGGCCGCCTCGCCCCAGGAACATTTCAGCGCCGTCGCGGTTATTTGCCCGGACTGGAATGAGGGCTGAAGCAAGTGTCGGACACCTACATCATCGAGGTCGGATCCCAGGCGGCCGGAATCGTCGTGCGCGATCCCAGGGGCTACCGCTTCTTCGCCGCCACCCACCGTTTCAATCCGCTGGAAGGCCGGCTCTTCCGCAACGCGCGCGAGGCCGAACGGGCGGCGCGGCTTCTGCTGGAGGGCGGGCGGATCGCCGCCTAGGCTGGTAACCGTAACCGTAACCGGCATCGCGGGAGCGCAACCGATCTGCTGCGTTGACCCGCTGCCGGAACCGCCGCACCATGGAGGCTGCTGCCCCGAGGTGCCCCGTGACCGGCCTGACCCACCGCCAATCCGAAATTCTCAATATCGCCCGTGCCTTCGGCCGGGTGATGGTGGACGACCTCGCCCGCCGTTTCGAGGTCTCGGCGCAGACCATCCGCAAGGATCTCAACGATCTCTGCGACCACCGCTCGCTGACCCGGATCCACGGTGGCGCCATTATCGCCTCCGGCGTCGAAAACCTCGCCTATGAAGCCCGCCGCTTCGTCGCCGCCGAGGAGAAGAAGGCGATCGGGGCGGCCGCCGCGGCGCAGATACCGAACGGCTGCTCGCTCTTCATCAACATCGGCACTACGACCGAAGAGGTCGCGAGCGCCCTGACTTCGCACCAGGACCTGCTGGTCATCACCAACAACCTCAATGTCGCGATGCTGCTGTATCCGCATCCGCGCATCGAGGTGATCGTCGCCGGTGGCGCGGTGCGCCGCGCCGATGGCGCGGTGATCGGCTCGACCGCGATCAGCCTGATCGGCCAGTTCAAGGTCGACTACGCCATCATCGGCGCCTCCGCGATCGACGAGGAGGGCGCGCTATTGGATTTCGACTATCGCGAAGTGCAGGCGGCGCAAGCCATCATCGCCAACGCTCGCAGCGTGATGCTGGTCGCCGACTCGACCAAACTCCGCCGCAGCGCGCCGGTTCGCATCGCCCATCTCAGCCAGATCCAGACTTTTGTGACCGACGCGGCCTTGCCGGCGGGGATCGCCAGCATCTGCCACAGCCGAGGCATCGAGGTAATCGAGGCGATGCCGAACCCGGCAGCCGATCTCGACGAGCCCGGGGTTGAGCCGCCGTCGACCGTGACGCGGCTGCGTTAAGCCATCCATGGTTTCGTCATGACCGGGACAAGCCCGGGCACGACGAGTTGTGAGGAGGTCGCAGCGATCCGACCTCCCAGAAAGTCCGGCCTCAACCCGAGGAGCGGCCTGTTGGCCGCGCGTCTCGAAGGGCAAGCCGATCGCGCTGCCACATCCCCTTTTCACTTGCCCTTTTCACTTGCTTTCACATTTGGTTGTGATTTATTCGAAAACGAAAGCGAAATCGCCGAAATGAATGGGCGAGCGTCGGGGAAGCGCCTTTTGGACAAGATTTTCGACCTCGCGATCATCGGCGGCGGCATCAATGGCTGCGGCATCGCGCGCGATGCGGCGGGCCGGGGAAATTCCGTTTTTCTCTGCGAAATGAATGACTTGGCCAGCGGGACGTCGTCCTGGTCGACCAAGCTGGTACATGGCGGCCTGCGCTACCTCGAATATTACGAGTTTCGTCTGGTGCGCGAGGCGCTGATCGAGCGCGAAATCCTCTGGCAGATCGCGCCCCACATCATCCGGCCCCTGCGTTTCGTTTTGCCGCACCATTCCGGGTTGCGCCCGGCCTGGCTGTTACGTTTAGGGTTGTTTCTCTACGATCACATCGGCGGCCGGCATTTGCTGCCGCCGACGCGCTCGGTCGATCTGACCCGGGATGAGGTGGGCAAACCCTTGGTTCCCAACCGCTACACCAAGGCCTTCGAATATTCCGACTGCTTCGTCGACGACGCGCGCCTCGTGGTGCTCACCGCGCGCGACGCGGCCGACCGCGGCGCCGAGATCCGCACCCGCACCCGCGCCGTCGAAATCCGGCAAGTGGACGGCATCTGGCAGGTCACGGTCGAGGACACATCCGATGGTACCCGCTCGACGATCAAGGCCCGCGCGCTCGTCAATGCCGGCGGCCCCTGGGTCGAGAATGTCCTGCGATCGGGCGCCGGCGTCAACGCGCGCGCCAAGGTGCGGCTGGTGCAGGGCTCCCACATCGTGGTGCGCAAACTCTACGCCCACGACCGCGCCTACATGTTCCAGAACAGCGACGGCCGCATCGTGTTCGTCATTCCCTATCAGGACGACTTTACGCTGATTGGCACCACCGATCGCGATTTCGACGGCGATCCTGCAAAAGTGAAGGCCTCGACCGAGGAGATCGAATATCTGTGCGACTCCGTCAGCGAATATCTGGCGCAGCCGGTCAATCCGGAAGACGTGGTCTGGACCTATGCCGGCGTGCGTCCGCTCTATGACGACGGCGCAAGCGAAGCCAAGGCCGCCACCCGCGATTATGTGTTCGAACTCGACACCCCCGGCGGGGCGCCGATGCTGTCGATCTATGGCGGCAAGATCACTACTTTCCGCCGCCTCGCCGAGGAGGCGCTGGAACGCCTTTCGCCATATTTGCGCAGCGCCAAAGCCAAAGAAGGCTGGACCGCGAAATCGCCGCTGCCCGGCGGCGACATGGACGTCTCGGCGGTCGCGGCCATGACGGCCGAACTGATCCGCAACTATCCCTTCCTCGCCTCCGCCCATGCCAGCCGGCTGGCGCATGCCTACGGCACCCGCGCCACCAAAATGCTCGGCAATGCGAAATCGCTTGCCGATCTCGGCCAGTCCTTCGGCGCCGGCTTGACCGAGAGCGAAGTCCGATACCTGATAGCTCACGAGTGGGCCCGCAGCGCCGACGACATCGTCTGGCGGCGGTCGAAACTCGGGCTGCGGCTGTCGGCGGACGAAATTGCTGATATTGAAGACTGGATCGCCGCCAACCACGTTGCGCCGGAGCGCCCCTTGCTGGAAGCGGGAAGGCGGAAATGACGGTTACACTCGACAACGTCATGCGCGCAGTCGATGGCATCCCGGCCATCCGCGATGTCTCGCTGACGCTCGAGCGCGGAACCCTCAGCGTGCTGCTCGGACCGACGCTATCAGGCAAGACCTCGATCATGCGGCTATTGGCCGGTCTCGACAAGCCGACATCGGGCCGCGTGCTGGTCGATGGCAAGGACGTCACCGGCTTCGACGTGCGCAAGCGCTCGGTGGCGATGGTCTACCAGCAGTTCATCAATTACCCCTCGCTGTCGGTCTATGAAAACATCGCCTCGCCATTGCGGGTGCAGGGCAAGCCGCGCGCCGAAATCGAGAGCCGCGTGCAGGAGGCGGCGCGGCTCCTGAAGCTGGAGCCCTCTCTCAGCCGCACCCCGCTGCAAATGTCCGGCGGCCAGCAGCAGCGCACCGCGATCGCCCGCGCGCTGGTCAAAGGCGCCGACCTGGTCCTGCTCGACGAGCCGCTCGCCAATCTCGATTACAAGCTGCGCGAGGAACTGCGCACCGAACTGCCACGTATCTTCGAAGCATCAGGCGCGATCTTCGTCTATGCCACCACTGAGCCCTCGGAAGCGCTGTTGCTGGGCGGCCGGACCATTTGCATGTGGGAAGGCGAGATCCTGCAGACCGGCGATACGTCGAAGGTTTATCGCCATCCCGACACCCTGCGCGTCGCCCAGGTGTTTTCCGATCCGCCGCTCAACATCGTCGGCATCGAGAAGCATAACGGCTCGGTGCAGTACGCCGGCGGCGTGCAGGCGCCGGCAACCGGTCTCTATGCCGGGCTCGACGACGGCGCCTATCGGGTCGGCTTCCGCGCCCACCAATTGGAAGTGGCCACCGGCATTGCCGGCCGTCATGCCTTCCACGCCACCGTGACGGTGACCGAAATCACCGGTTCGGAAAGTTTCGTGCATCTCAACCGCGACGCCTCGAACTGGGTTGCGGTGCTGCAGGGCGTGCATGAGTTCGAGCCCGGACATTTGCTCGATGCTGTGCTCGATCCCGACAATGTCTTTGTCTTCGACGGGGCTGGCCGGCTCGTCGCGTCTCCCCGCGTAGCGTTTTCAAGCGAAGTGTTTGGCGGTTCGCGTCAAGAAAACGCGTCAACAAATAAAAGCATATGAGGGGGATGCTGCATGGCCCGCATTGACCTCGTCGACCTCGCGCACTCCTACGGCGGCAATTTTGCCGCGCCTGAATCCTTTGCGCTGAAGCCCGTTACCATGACCTGGCGGCAGGGCGGCGCCTATGCGCTGCTCGGGCCGTCCGGCTGCGGCAAGACCACGCTGCTGAATCTCATCTCCGGGATCGTCACGCCATCGCGCGGGAAAATCCTGTTCGACGGCGTCGACATCACACCGCTGTCAACCCAGAAGCGCAACATCGCCCAGGTGTTCCAGTTTCCGGTGATCTACGATACCATGACGGTCGGGCAAAATCTGGCGTTTCCCCTGAAGAACCGCGGCGTGCCGAAAGCGGAGATCGACGCCCGGGTCGCAGAGATTGCACGTCTGCTCGATCTCACGCCTTATCTGGAGCGCAAGGCGACGCGGCTCACCGCTGACGCCAAGCAGAAGATTTCGCTCGGCCGCGGGCTGGTGCGTTCCGACGTCGCCGCCGTGCTGTTCGACGAGCCGCTGACGGTGATCGATCCCGAACTGAAATGGCAGTTGCGCTCCAAGCTCAAGGCGCTGCATCGCGACCTCGATCTCACCATGATCTATGTCACCCACGACCAGACCGAGGCGCTGACCTTCGCCGATACCGTGGTCGTGATGCATGACGGCCGCGTGGTGCAGAGCGGCACGCCGGCGGAACTGTTCGACAAGCCCGCCCACACCTTCGTCGGTTATTTCATCGGTTCGCCCGGCATGAACATCGTGCCGGCCGAAGTGCGCGGCCGCGAGGCCCGGATCGACGGTCACACCATCGGCCTCGACCGCAACTATGACGGCCTGCCGCCGGGCGCCAAAATCGAAATCGGCGTGCGCCCCGAATTCGTCGACATCGCCGCACCGGCTTCCGGCCTGCTGTCCGCCACGATCGAGCGGATCGACGATCTCGGCCGCGTCCGCTTCGCGCGGGTTCGGGTCGGTGATGCGAAATTTAACGCACGGGTGCCGCCCGGATTTTCCGTTGATGGCAACGAGGCCGGGCTGCGGTTCGACCCGTCCCACGTTCATGTCTACGCCGACAGCCTTCTGGTCGAGGGGAAGTAATGGACAAGACCGTCAATCAGAAGGCCTGGTTCCTGGTGCTGCCGGTGTTCCTGATCGTGGCGTTCTCCGCGATCCTGCCGCTGATGACGGTCGTCAACTATTCGATGCAGGACACCTTCGGCAACAACCAGTTCTTCTGGAACGGCGTCGGCTGGTTCAAGGAACTGCTCGATCCCACCACCGACCTCGGCGAGCGGTTCTTTGCCTCGCTCTGGCGCAACCTGTTCTTCTCCGCGGTGATCCTCGCCATCGAGGTGCCGCTCGGCATCGTGGTGGCGCTGTCGATGCCACGCGAGGGCTGGCGGGTCGCCGCCTGTCTCGTCATCATGGCGCTGCCGCTTTTGATTCCGTGGAACGTGGTCGGCACCATCTGGCAGATCTTCGGACGGCCCGACATCGGCCTGATGGGCTATACGCTGAACAGCCTCGGCATCAACTACAACTACGTGTCCAACGAGTTCGATGCCTGGGCCACCATCATCGTGATGGACGTCTGGCACTGGACCAGCCTGGTCGCGCTGTTGTGCTACGCCGGCCTGAAATCGATTCCGGACGCCTATTATCAGGCCGCCCAGATCGACGGCGCCTCGCGCTGGGCAGTTTTCACCGCGATCCAGCTGCCGAAGATGAACCGCGTGCTGCTGATCGCGGTGCTGCTGCGTTTCATGGACAGCTTCATGATCTACACCGAGCCGTTCGTGGTCACCGGCGGCGGGCCGGGCAATTCCACCACCTTCATCTCGATCGAGCTGGTCAAGATCGCGCTCGGGCAGTTCGATCTCGGCAAGGCCGCGGCGCTGTCGCTGGTCTACAACATCATCATCCTGATCGTGTGCTGGGTGTTCTACACCGTCATGACCAATGCCGGCGCCGATCGCGGGCCTGAAAAAGGAGTCGCGTGATGCATTCGATTCCCGGACGCCGCATCATTCTCTCGCTGTTCCTGATCTTCCTGCTGCTGCCGATCTACTGGCTGGTCAACATGAGCTTCAAGACCAACACCGAGATCGTGACCACCATGACGCTGTGGCCGCATCAGCCGACGCTGGCCAATTACATCAGGATCTTCACCGACGAGAGCTGGTATTCCGGCTACATCAACTCGCTGAAATATGTCGTCATCAACACCGTGCTCTCGATCTCGTTCGCGCTGCCTGCGGCCTACGCGTTCTCGCGCTACCGTTTCCTCGGCGACAAGCATCTGTTCTTCTGGCTGCTGTCGAACCGGATGGCGCCGCCGGCGGTGTTCGCGCTGCCGTTCTTCAACCTCTATTCGGCGCTCAATCTGTTCGATACGCCGTGGGCGGTGGCGCTGGCGCATTGCCTGTTCAACGTGCCGCTGGCGGTGTGGATCCTCGAAGGTTTCGTATCGAGCGTGCCGCGCGAGATCGACGAGACCGCGTTTCTCGACGGCTATTCGTTCCCGCGCTTCTTCGTCAAGATCCTGGTGCCCTTGATCGCCAGCGGGATCGGGGTGGCCGCGTTCTTCTGCTTCATGTTTTCCTGGGTGGAGCTGTTGCTGGCGCGGACGCTGACCTCGGTGAATGCAAAACCGATTTCGGCGGTCATGACCCGCACGGTTTCTGCGTCCGGCATGGATTGGGGTCTGCTGGCCGCCGCCGGCGTGCTGACCATCATCCCCGGCGCGCTGGTGATCTGGTTCGTCCGCAACTACATCGCGCGCGGTTTTGCGCTCGGCCGGGTGTAGGGGAGGCCGACATGGAACACATCGCATGGATGGCCTGGACGCTGCCGACTGCGATCTTCTTCGTGATGCTGGCGATGACGCTCGCGGTCATGACCTGGCTCGCCGTGGCCTATCCAGAGGCCGAGCGAGTCGGGATCCTGCACATTCCAACCACCCGGGGCGACCGGCTGTTCATTGCGCTGATCGCGACCGCCGTCATTCACCTCTTGTGGATCGGCTTTGTCGGGACCGACACGATTCTGACCATCCCGTTCGGGGAAGGACTTGAAATTTCGAGCCTGTGGCTCGCCACCGCGATCTCGCTTGCTTCGGCCGTTGCGATTTTCCGCACCGTCTGAACACGCGAATAAAGAGCAGATCCGGGATCAACCCGGACCTGAAGTTTGTTTGTCGCTGCAACCGGAGGACTCAACATGCGACCCTTGGAGACACGGAAGAACCTGGAGAGACGGAAGAATAGCTATCTGACCATGACCAGCAGGGCGGTGCTGATCGCTGCATCGCTCGCGATGGCGGCGCCGGCGCTCGCCGACGACGCCACCAACCAGCGCTGGATCGACAGCGAATTCCAGCCCTCGACCCTGTCGAAGGCCGATCAGCTGAAGGAACTGCAATGGTTCGAGAAGGCGGCCCAGCCCTTCAAGGGCATGGAAGTCAACATCGTATCGGAAACCATCACCACGCACGAGTACGAAGCGAGGACACTTGCAAAAGCTTTCACCGAAATCACCGGCATCAAGGTCAAGCACGACCTGATCCAGGAAGGTGACGTGGTCGAGAAGCTGCAGACCCAGATGCAGTCCGGCAAGAACGTCTATGACGGCTGGATCAACGACTCCGACCTGATCGGAACGCACTTCCGCTATGGCCAGACCATCGCGCTGTCGGATTACATGGCCGGCGAGGGCAAGGACGTCACCAATCCCGGCCTCGACATCAACGACTTCATCGGCCGCTCCTTCACGACAGGCCCCGACAAGAAGCTCTATCAGTTGCCGGACCAGCAGTTCGCCAACCTCTATTGGTTCCGCTACGACTGGTTCTCCAATCCGGACTACAAGGCCAAGTTCAAGGCCAAATACGGCTACGAGCTCGGCGTGCCCGTGAACTGGTCGGCCTATGAAGACATCGCCGATTTCTTCACCAACGACATCAAGGAGATCAACGGCGTCAAGGTCTATGGCCACATGGACTATGGCAAGAAGGATCCGTCGCTGGGATGGCGTTTCACCGACGCGTGGTTGTCGATGGCCGGCAATGGCGACAAGGGCATCCCGAACGGATTGCCGGTCGATGAATGGGGCGTCCGCATGGAAGGCTGCCGTCCGGTCGGATCATCGGTCGAGCGCGGCGGCGACACCAACGGTCCGGCGGCGGTCTATTCGATCACCAAATATCTCGACTGGATGAAGAAGTATGCCCCGCCGCAGGCGCAAGGCATGACCTTCTCGGAGTCGGGACCGGTGCCGGCGCAGGGCGCGATCGCCCAGCAGATGTTCTGGTACACCGCCTTCACCGCAGACATGGTGAAGCCGGGTCTCGCCGTGATGAACGCGGACGGTACGCCGAAATGGCGCATGGCGCCGTCGCCGCACGGCTCGTACTGGAAGGAAGGCATGAAACTCGGCTATCAGGACGTCGGCTCCGGCACCCTGCTGAAGTCGACGCCGCCGGATCGCCGCAAGGCGGCCTGGCTCTATCTGCAGTTCATCACCTCGAAGACGGTGAGCCTGAAGAAGAGCCATGTCGGTCTCACCTTCATCCGTGAATCCGACATCTGGGACAAATCCTTCACCGAACGCGCGCCAAAACTCGGCGGCCTGATCGAGTTCTACCGCTCGCCCGCGCGCGTGCAGTGGTCCCCGACCGGCAACAACATCCCCGACTATCCGAAGCTGGCGCAACTGTGGTGGCAGAACATCGGCGATGCGTCGTCGGGTGCAAAGTCCCCGCAGGCGGCGATGGACTCGCTGGCGGCGGCCCAGGACTCGGTGCTCGAGCGTCTCGAGAAATCGGGCGTGCAGGGCGCCTGCGGGCCGAAGCTGAACAAGAAAGAGAAGCCTGAATACTGGTTCGCCAAGTCGGAAAAAGACGGCAACATCGCGCCCCAGCGCAAGCTGGCCAACGAGAAGCCGAAGGGCGAAACGGTCGACTACGACACCCTGATCAAGTCGTGGCCGGCGACGCCGCCGAAGCGCGCTTCGCTGAACTGAGGCAAACACAAAAGGCCGGGAGCGATCCCGGCCTTTTTCCATTCGTCATTGCGAGCGATGCGAAGCAATCCAGCCTTCTTGCAACAAGCGAAGCTGGATTGCTTCGTCGCAAACGCTCCTCGCAATGACGGCTGAGAGTGCACCTGCCTACCCCGCCGCCACCGCTTCGCCCAGCACCGGGTAATCCGTATACCCCTTCGCCCCGCCGCCATAGAACGTCGCCTTGTCGAACGCGTTCAGCGGTGCGCCCTTTTTCAGTCGCTCCACCAGATCCGGATTGGAGATGAAGGGTTTTCCGAATGCGATCAGATCGGCAGCATCGGCCGCCAGCACTTTGGTCGCGAGTTCGAAGTCGTAACCGTTATTGCCGATATAGGCGCCCTTGAAGCGCTTGCGCAGGCTCGCGTAATCGAACGGCGCGATGTCGCGCGGGCCGCCGGTGGCTCCCTCGACGACGTGAATGTAGACGAGCTTCAGCGCGCTGAGATGATCGACGATGTAATCGTACAGCGGCTGCGGGTTGGAGTCGGAAATATCGTTGGCCGGGGTGACCGGCGAAATGCGGATGCCGGTTCGCTCGGGGCCTGCCTCGGCCGCGACCACTTTTGAAATCTCCAGCATCAGCCTCGCGCGGTTTTCGATCGATCCGCCATAGGCGTCGGTGCGCTTGTTGGTGCCGTCTTTGGCAAATTGCTCCAGCAGGTAACCGTTGGCGCCATGGATCTCGACGCCGTCGAAACCCGCTGCCATGGCATTCGCGGTGCCGCGCTTGAAGTCTTCGATGATGCCGGGGATTTCTTCCAGCGTCAGCGCGCGGGGCTCGGAAACATCGGCGAAGGTTCCGCCGACGAAGGTCTTGCCTTTGGCGCGGATCGCGGAGGGTGCCACCGGCGCCTGGTTGTTCTCCTGCAGGTCGACATGCGAAATGCGTCCGACGTGCCAGGCCTGCAGGAAAATTCGGCCGCCGAGCGCGTGCACGTGGTCGGTGACCTTGCGCCAGCCCGCGATCTGTTCCCTGGAGTAGATGCCGGGTGTGTCCTGATAGCCCTGGCCCTGCCGCGAAACCTGGGTTGCCTCGCTCACCAGCAGCCCGGCGGAGGCGCGTTGCCCGTAATATTCGATTGCCAGCGGATTGGGCACCATTCCCGGGGGTATCGCGCGGTTGCGCGTCAGCGGCGCCATGACAATGCGATTGGGGAGTGTGATCGGGCCGAGCTTGTAGGGCTCGAAGAGTTTCGTCGGCGTGCTCATCTTTTTCTGATCCGGTACATTGCAGGTGGGTTTCGGTATGGAATTGAGGTGGGCATTGCCGGCGCCCGCGGCAATGCCGCGAGTTTGGATGTTATCGCATTCTAGCCGCGCACGACGCCGCGAGATGGCCGCCGTCCAGGCACAGGGTGTGGGCGTTGACGCAGGATGATTCATTCGAAATCAGGAACAGCGCGGCATAAGCGACCTCCCAGCCGGTGCCCTGGCGGCCGAACGGCACCGTCATGGCCCGGCGCGGCGGCTGGCGTCGCGGCCTATCGGCGTATCCATGAAACCCGGGCCGATCACATTAAAGCGAGTGCCCTTTTCCTTGCCGGCCCGGGCGATGGTGTTGTTCAACTCACCCCGAGAAAATCCCGCTTGCCGATTTCGACGCCGTTGTGGCGCAGGATGTCGTGGGCGGTGACCGCGTGGAAGTAGAAATTCGGCAGCGAGAAATGGCTGAGGAACTGCTGGCCCTTCAGGGTCATGGATTTGTCGGGGCCGGCCGGAAACGTCACGTCGCGGGCGTCGGCGCCGTCGAATTGCGCCGGCTTGAACGCCTTGACGTAATCGATGGTGCTGGCGAGCCGCGCCTTCAACTCGTCAAAGCTTTTTTCGGTGTCGGGGATCGAAGGGATTTCACTGTGGGTGAGGCGCGCGCAGCCCTTGGTGGCGAAATCGCAGGTGAGCTGGATCTGGCGGCTGAGCGGCAGCATGTCCGGATAGAGCCGGGCGCCGAGCAGCACCTCGGGCTGGATTTTCTTCGCCGTGCAGTGCGCCTCGGCCTTGGTGAGGATACCGGTGAGGCTGCCCAGAATCTGCAGGTACGCGGCAACGGAAGCGTCATGGAAAGACATGTCAAGCTCTTTTCGTGTTGTGGAATTTGGTCGAATGCGGGGTACGTGCTGCTCGAAGTGGGGCCTCGGCAGGCGAAATACAACGCTTGGCGATTATCGCGCTAACGGATTGCCGCCGGTCCGGGTTGCGCCGGCGCACGCGGGACGACCGGCACCCCGCGCATTCGCGCCAGCAACTCCGCCGTCGGCCATGAATCCGCCGGCAGGCCGTATTTGATCTGCATGGTCTTGACCGCGGTGCGGCTCAATTGCCCCATGATGCCGTCGACCTTGCCGACATTGAATCCGGCGCGCACCAGCAATTGTTGCAGCTCGCGCAGCTCGTTGAACGGCAGCTGCGCCACCGGCGCCGAGGGACGCTGCATCGGGGGCGCACCGGCGATGCGGGTGGCGAGATAGCCGGCGGTGGTCGAGTAGATCAGCGAGTTGTTCCATTCGGTATAGGCGGCGAAATTCGCATAGGCCAGGAACGCCGGCCCCGTCCGGCCCATCGGCAACAGCAGCGAGGCCGGCAGATCGTCCGACGGCAGCGCCTTGCCGTCGGGATAGGTGACGCCGTACTGCGCCCATTTCGAACGCGGATGCTTGATGGTGAGATCCGCCTGGTCCCATGGTAAATTCTGCGGCACCCGCACTTCCTGCAGCCAGGGTTCGCCGCGCCGCCACTTCAATCCATTGGCGATGTAGTTCGCGGTCGAGCCGATCACGTCGGGCACGCTGCTCAGGAGATTGCGATGACCGTCGCCGTCGTAATCGACCGCGTAGTTGAAATAATGCGTCGGCAAGAATTGCGTCTGGCCGAGTTCGCCGGCCCACGAACCGATCATCTCGCTTGCCGCGAGATCGCCGCGATCGATGATCCTCAACGCGGCGATGGTTTCCTTCTGGAACATCTCGGAGCGGCGGCAGTCGTACGCCAGCGACACCAGCGACGGCAGCGTATGCAGCTTGCCCAGTTCGGCGCCGAAACTGCTCTCCAGCCCCCAGAACGCGGCGATCACCGCCGGCGGCACCCCGTATTCCTTCTCGGCGCGGTTGAACGCCGCCGCATGCATTCGGATCCGCGCCTGCGCATTTTTTGCCGCGCCATCGGACGCCCTGTTCCGGGCGAATTCGTTGAACACCTGGCCGAACACGCGCTGGCCGCGGTCTCGGTTGACGATGCTCTGATCGTAGACGAGGTAGGGTGCCGCTTCCGCCAGCGCCCGCTGCGACACGCCGGCGGCGACCGCCTGCTGCTTGAGGTCGGCGAGGAAGCGATCGAACGACATGCCGTTATGGCACGCCGCGCCGCCGCGCGGGGCGGGGGCCGCGGCAGGCTTGGCCGGAGCGGTTAGCGGTCGGGGCGAAGCAGGAGCCGGTTGAGCCGATGCCGCTTGTGGTCCGCACAACAGCGCCAACAGGACTGCGCCAGCAAGAAATTGTGTCGATGAAATCGTTCGCATGCGCTTTCCAATGGCTGCGTTCTTACCTTTTCCCCTGAGGGGGAGGGTGAAAGCACGCTTTGCTGAAAGCGAACGAGGCCACGTGGCAGGCGTTCTCGTCAAGGATCAATGTGCTTTCCGGGCGCCCGTTTCAGGATGGCGAATCCGGCTTGCGCGAAGCCGATGCGGTCTCGCTGAGGCTGGTCACGACAACGAGGCGCTTGACCTCGCCGCTCTGGAACGCGGTCAGGAATTTATCGTAGTTCCTGAACGATACGCAGCCGTTCGAATCGCCGTTGGGGCCGAGCAGATAGCTGTGTGTCAGCAATCCGTCGCGCCCCAGCGCCGCGCCCTCGTCCTGCGGGATCATGCGCAGCGCCTTGACCCCGTGAAACGGACGCTCGCGCGGTTTCAGATCATAGACATTGGGCGGCGTCGGGCCGAGATCGCGTTCGCCGACATATGTGGGATCATCCATCATGCTGCCCATGCCTGAATGCGCTTCGAGCCTGGCGCCATCAGGCATGTAAACGGTGCGCGCGGAAATGTCGTACACGGCCGTGAGGCTGTCGTAACCAAGTGCCGCGAGATCGGGGCCGTTGCCGAGCAGTCCGCCATTGGGGGCCAGCGACGCCAGCGTGAGCCGCGCCGGCAGCAGGTCCGAGAGCTTCTGCAGCAGTGTGCGATCGCTGGCTTGCGCGGCGGGAGCGGTGCTGGCCGCTGCGAGCGCCGTCTCGACCGGACGAGGTTTTGGAAGCGGAACGGCAATGGCCAATGGCGCGGGAGCGGCAGGCTCCATCGCGGGGCTGGCCTGCCAGTTCCCTGCCTTCAGATTTTCCGCCAGCAGGCGTTTGGCCTGTTCGCGTTCGACCTGATTGTCCGCAGACAGCGAGCGATCAGGAAAGCGCCGGGCAAAGTCGGTCGCGACGGAATCGGACGCCGGGCCAGGATCGAAACGATCGCTGAACGACGAAGCCTGGACATCGCTGGCAACCGGAACGGCGGCGACGGGAATGAAATCGCCGACCCAACTCGCCACCGCTGCCAGGGCCAACGCGGCAATACCCGGCACGAGCCTGCTGATGAACAGCATGCTGTATCGCGACCAGAGCTTGCCGGCGGTCGTTGGCGTATAGGTCATCCGTTCCCCGGGTTCGACGCCTTGAACTGCTTGCCCCGCCAAGGTCCGTCAAATCCGGTGTCATGATGGGGGGCTGACTGCGGCATTATCTTGGCGGGCAGGCGGCCCGCGCCTTGGCCGTCCCGCCGACGCAAGCCCGCCCGGCGCATGGGAGCCCGCCGCCGGAGCGGGTCCCGGAGGCTGTTCCAATCGGTTTTGCCCGTGTAGGCTCTTGGGCCTGCGGGCCTGGGCAAGGTGAGCCAACAATCACTGGCGGCCGGCGGATGAGGGAAACCAACCGACATGACTGAACTCCGATATCTGGCGCCCAACACGCTCGACGAAGCCATCAAGGCCCTTGCGTCAGCCGGAAGCGCCGGGCGCATCCTGGCCGGTGGCACCGATCTGCTGGTCCAGATGCGTTCTGGCGCGGTGAAGCCCGGCGTGATCGTCGACATCAAGAAAATTGCCGAAATGACCGAGATCGTGGAAACCGCCGATGGCGGTTTCCGCATCGGTGCCGCCGTTGCGGGCGCGGTGCTGGCCGAGCATCCGCGCTTCGGCAAAGTCTGGCCCGGCGTGCTGGAGGCGATCAATCTGATCGGCTCCACCCAGGTCCAGGGCCGTGCCTCGGCGGGCGGCAATCTCTGCAACGGCTCGCCGGCCGGCGACAGCGTGCCCGCGTTTGTCGCCGCCAGCGCCATCGCCACGCTGCAGGGCCCGAACGGCCGCCGCGAGATGCCGGTCGAGAAAGTGCCGGCCGGTCCGGGCCGCACCAACCTTTTGCCCGGCGAAATCCTGGTGAGCTTCACGCTGCCGTCGCGCCCCAAGGGTTCGAGCGACGCCTATCTGCGCATGATCCCGCGCACCGAAATGGACATCGCCGTGGTCGGCGTCGGCGTCGGCCTCACTATCGAGGATGGCGTCTGCACCGCCGCCCGCGTCGGCCTCGGCGCGGTCGCGCCGACCGTGCTGCTGGTCGAGGCGGCTGCCAGGGCGCTCATCGGCAGCAAGCTCGACGACGCGACGCTGAATGCCGCGGCCGCCGCCTGCTCCGCCGCCTGCCGTCCGATCGACGACAAGCGCGGTACCATCGTTTACCGCACCAAGGTTGCCGGCGTTTTGTTGAAGCGCACGGTTGCGATCGCCGCCAAGCGCGCTGGAGGAAATTGAGACCATGGCAAAGCTGCACGTATCCACCACCATCAACGGCGAGCCGATGGAATTTCTCTGCGAGCCCTCGGACACCATGCTCGATGCGCTGCGCGGGCCGCTTGGCCTGACCGGCTCGAAGGAAGGCTGTGCCTCCGGCGATTGCGGCGCCTGCAGCATCACGGTCGACGACCGGCTGGTCTGTTCCTGCCTGATGCTGGCGGTCGAGTCCGAAGGCCATGAGCTGCGGACCATCGAGGGCATGGCCCATGGCGAGCACCTGCATCCGCTGCAGCAGAAATTCCTGGAAATGGCGGCCCTGCAGTGCGGCATCTGCACCTCGGGCATGCTGGTCGCCTCCGATGCGCTGCTGCGGAAAAATCCGAAGCCGAGCGAGGAGGAGGTGCGGTTCTGGCTCGCCGGCAATCTCTGCCGTTGCACCGGTTACGACAAGATCGTGCGGGCGGTGATGGAAACCGCCGATGAAATGCGGGAGCAAGGAATCACGGAGTTTCGGCAATGAACGTCGTCACCAACAACAAGTGGATCGGCCAGCGCACCATCCGGCCCGACGGCGCCGACAAGGTGACGGGCCGCGCGGCGTTCGCCGCCGACACCAACATGCCCGGCATGATCTGGGGCAAGGTGCTGCGCAGCCCGCATCCGCACGCCCGCATCAAGTCGATCGACACCTCGAAGGCGGAGGCGCTGCCCGGCGTCAAGGCGGTGGTGTCGGCGCGCGACATCGTCGACTTCCCGATCGACAAGTCGGTCATGCTCGGCATCCAGGATATGCGCTGGATGTGCCGCAACGTGATGGCGCGCGAGAAGGCGCTGTTCCCCGGTCACCCGGTCGCGGCGGTTGCCGCCACCACAGAGGCGATCGCGGCAAAAGCCTGCGAGCTGATCGAGGTCGAATACGAGGTGCTGCCGTGGGTGATCGAGATCGACGACGCGATCGCGCCGGATGCGCCGATCCTGCACGACTTCATGAAGTTCGAGGGCAAGCCGTCCAACATCGGCGGGCGGCTCGAGGTCAAGAAGGGTGACGTCGCCGAGGGGTTTGCGCAGGCCGAAGTGGTCGTCGAGCGCACCTTCACCACCCGCCCGGTGCATCAGGGCTATATCGAACCGCACGCCTGCCTGGTCAGTGTCGGCGCCGACAACAAGACCACGATCTGGAGCTCGAGCCAGGGCCAGTTCATGGTGCGCGCGATGACGGCGTATCTGACCGGCATTCCGCAGAGCGACATCCGCGCCATCCCCGCCGAAATCGGCGGCGGTTTTGGCGGCAAGACCATCGTCTATCTCGAGCCGCTGGCGACGCTGCTGGCGAAAAAATCCGGCCGTCCCGTCAAGATGGTGATGACCCGCGAGGAAGTGATGCGGGCGACCGGCCCGACGTCGGGCTCAAAGAGCACGGTCAAGATCGGTGCAAAAAAGGACGGCACCATCGTCGCCGCTCAGGGCACGTTCTATCTGCAGGCCGGTGCGTTACCAGGCTCGCCGATTCGCGGTGCGGTCGGCTGCAGTTTCTCGCCCTATGATATCCCGCATGTGCTGTCGGTCGGCTTCGACGTACTGTCCAACCGCTCCAAGGTCGCGGCCTATCGCGCCCCGGGCGCGCCGATCGGCGCCTATGCGGTGGAATGCGTGCTCGACGAGCTCGCCGAAGCGCTGAAAATGGATCCGCTCGAACTGCGCCTGAAGAACGCCGCCAGGCAAGGGACAAAAGCCGCGTTCGGCCCGGTGTTTCCGCGCATCGGCTACGTCGAGACGCTGCAAGCCGCGAAGGCGCATCCGCACTACACCGCGCCGCTCGGCAAATGGCAAGGCAGGGGCGTCGCCTCCGGCTTCTGGTTCAACGCCGGCGGCGAATCCTCGGCCCAGGTCAACATCACCGAGGACGGCAACGTCGTCGTCACCACGGGCCATCCCGATATCGGTGGCTCACGCGCCGCGATCGCCAACATCTGCGCCGAGCTGCTGGGCATCGACTACAAGCGGGTATCGGTGCTGATCGGCGACACCGCCACCATCGGCTTTTCGAACCTGACCGGCGGCAGCCGCGTGCTGTTCGCCTCCGCGATCGTGGTGACGCAGTCGACCGACAAGATCATCACCACGCTGAAGGAGCGCGCCGCGAAAATCTGGGACATCGATCCGGAAGCGGTGAAATGGGAAAACGGTGCGGCGCATCCGGCCAGCCCCAATGCCGGCCAGTTCGAACCGCTGACGCTGGCCGAACTCGCCGCCAAGGCGCCCTCGATGGGCGGACCGATCGGCGCCGGCGTGCAGCTCAACACCGAAGGCGCCGAAGGCGGCTTCGGCACCCACATCTGCGACGTCGAGGTGGATCCCGAACTCGGCATCGTCCGGGTGATCCGCTACACTGCGGTGCAGGACGTCGGCCGCGCCATTCACCCCGGTTATGTCGAGGGCCAGATGCAGGGCGGCGTGGCGCAGGGCATCGGCTGGGCGCTCAACGAGGAATACATCTATAACAAGGCCGGCAAGGTCGATAATCCCGGCTTCCTCGATTACCGCATGCCGGTTTGTTCGGATCTGCCGATGCTCGACACCGTGATGGTCGAAGTGCCGAACCCGAAACATCCGCAAGGCGTCAAGGGCGTCGGCGAAGTACCGCTGGTCCCCGTGATGGCCGCCGTCGCCAACGCCATCCACAACGCGCTCGGCAAACGTTTCTACAGCCTGCCGATGTCGCCGCCGGTGGTGCTGGAGGTGCTGGACGGACCGGTGACTCGTCAAGCGGCGGAGTGATAACGGCGGAGTAGCAGCTTGCGCCGCTGCGCTCCCTCTCCCGCTTGCGGGGGAGGGCTGGGGTGGGGGTGCCTCAACAAGCACCGGCGCCAGCCGAGAGATTTCCCCCACCCGCCGCGCTCTTCGAGCGCGTCGACCTAAGAGCGAGCTTCGCTCGTCTCGCCCCCCGCAAGCGGGAGAGGCAAGATCACGCGCCAGTCCGGGGTCAAGGAAAGCGAAGACGCGGTTGAGGCGACCGCGGCGGTGAAGCCAAAGCGCAAGGCGGTCTACAAGGGACGCTAGTCGCAAGTCTTCACAGCCGGTCAACGGCGATCCGGTTGCGGCCGCCTGCCTTGGCGGCGTAGAGCGCGCGGTCGGCGCGCGCCAGGATCGCGTCGGAGGAATCCTCCGGCGCGAGTGTCGCAAGGCCGGCGGAAATCGTCACGTCCATGTCGATCGCGAAGGCTTTCCAGTCGAGCTCCGCGATCATCACGCGCAGCCGCTCCACGATCGGTCCCGCCTCGTCGCGCGCCGTGTCGGGCAGCACCAGCAGGAATTCCTCGCCGCCATAGCGGCCGAACCGGTCATTGGCCCGGATGTTGGCGAACACCGTGATCGCCAGGGTGCGCAGCACCTCGTCGCCGGCGGGATGGCCATATCCGTCGTTGATGCGCTTGAACCAGTCGATGTCGATCATGGCCACCGAGCACGGCTTGCCGCGGTGGCCGCGGGCAATTTCATCGTCCAGCATCTTCACGATGCTGCGGCGGTTCGGCAGTCCCGTCAGTTCATCGGTTTGCGCCAGTTCCTCGATGCGCAGATAGGCCAGTCTGAGCTCGACCGTGCGCTGATGCAGCGACTTCCGCATCGAGCTTCCGAACAGGCCGATATAGGCGCACTGGCCGATCGTCACGAAAAATGAAAAGGCCGCGGCCAGCCATTCCGCCGTGGTCGCCGTCGGCAGCGCGATCGGGGCTTTCTGCAACAGGAATATCGCGGAGACGGCGGCACCGGTCAGCGCCCACAGAATGATCGCTTCCCGGGACGTCATTCGCAGCGACGCAAATCCGAAAATCACGAACATCACGCTGACAAACAGATAGCCGATCTCGGGCGCCGCCAGCAGGAAGCCGAGCTGCAGCACGATGTTCGAGGCGGATTGCGGTGTGGTCAGGAAATGATCCTCGAACCGGTCGCTGGCGCCGGTTTCCGACAGCGCTGCGAACAATCCGTTGAGGCCGATCCCGCACAGCAGGAAGGTCACGGGGATGGCGATCGGGACCGTGCCGGCATAGGCATAGATCCACAGCACGATATCGCCGAGCAGATAGCTCATGGCCTGAAGCACGAGCATCTCGCGGCGCTGCCCGAGTCGCCGCTGCGCCACGTCGGGCGGCAACGCCCTCGCGCCCGATCGGTCCTCGTTGACTGCCAGAACTGCGCGGCTCATTCACCTCGTCCGGGGTTAGACGCGCGACGCTACGTGAGGAACGTTTAGGTTTGGTGTCGCTGTCAGGAACCGGACATTGCCCGTGGTGCGACGGATGCACCAAAAGCTCCGTAGTTCTACAGAGCGGGGCTATCGCTGCCCGCGGCAAAACCGCCTGCGGAACTGCTGCGGGGACAGGATCATTTGGCCATCCGCCAGGCGAACAGCACCGCGGCCGCGCCGAGTGCCGCTGCGATCGCCGCCATCACCAGCCCGCTGCCGAGCGCCAGCAGCACCGCGATGTGATAGCCGATGAACGCGCCGGCGATTCCCACCAGCGCGCTGGTGATGATGCCGCGGCTGGATCCGGAGAATTGACGGGCCAGCCATGATGGCCCCGCCAGCCGGTCGAACAGCAAGCCGGCGGCAATGCCGATGACGAGGATGACAAGGAAGGTAACGGCGGGATCGCGCATGCGGGTCGCCTCGATGGTTGCGGGTCCAGGCGGGCTGCCTTGGAGTTCGGCGTCGAACTTCGGGAAGGGTGCGCCTTTGCGCAAGGAAAGTCCAAGGGAAGTCGACGAAATTCGTTTCGCCGGTTCAGCCCTTCAGCGCCTGCCGCTGCTTATTCAGCGAGCCGCGCCGGCTGATCTTCGCCTTCGCGATACGAACTGCGTCCGCCCTGGTGGTTTGCTTCGAGGCTTTCTTCGGCTTCTTGGTCGTCTCGGACGTCGGCCGCGATTGCATCGGCGTGATCGAACCATGTTCGACGGGCTGAACGCTCATGGGACCAGTCAACGGTGGATTCGGCCGGGGCATGGCTGATAACGCCTTGCGGGCCAACTGGTTCAATCCAGCTTCTGAAGAAGACAGGCTTTTCCAATCAACGTGGCTGATTCGGAGCGACGCGTTCCGGCGGCGTCAGCGATCGAACGGCAGGGTGGCTTGATCCTCGGACCAGTCGATGACCTCGAAAAACATCCCGCGCTTGAGCATCTCGGCTTCCAAGTCGGCGGCGTGCTTCTTCCAGTCGGGAGTCTCGCGCACGCGAAACCGGCGTTCCTCGCCGAGCCCGGCAAGCGCATCGTCCGACGCCAGCGCGCCGCGCACGCTCTCATACATCATGGTCAGGCTGTCGTTGTTGAAGGCTCGATAATCCATGGGGACTCCGCCCGATGAAATCGCCGCCCTGCGCCCGAGCGACGGCTCCTGCCCAAGGGCAGCGGCAAATGTGCGCCCGATCGGTTAATCCTGCGTTGCAGCCGCGGCGCGGGCCGCGGCATGTATCGGCTAACGGGTCGCGCAACCCGCCGGCCGCGCGCGGAAATCCCGGCCGCACCGTGGGGTGAATTAGGGTTAAGAACAATTGGAACCCGGCCGCGCGACCGGGCTGGCCGCGGCCATGGTATCAACCTCCCGTTAAGCGAACGCGTCAAAACAAGAGACTCAGCCCGGTCCTGATTCAACCAGAACCGAAAGGCTCCACAGGGGACGGACGATCGTGGGTTCCAACGGAATGAGAATGATGCTTGGCCTCGCTGCACTGGCCGCCTTCGGAGCGGCCGAGATCGCCGTCGTCTACGGCGTCGTCGGCGCCATCATGGAATTGACGCTAGGCGTGGACGTGCCGCTGATCGGGCTGGTGGATGCAGGCGACGGTGCATCGGCGGGACGCACGTAAGGCGCGGTCCGTAAAAATCCTGCCTATGCTCCGGCGGCTTTTGCGCTACCCGCGGCGACGATCACCCGGAGAGCGACATCGATATGGTCGAACTCGCGCCCGAGGCGCGCATTGGCTTGTTTCAATAGGTAGGCATCGTCCATTTCCTCGAACACATCTTTGCCGGACGCTTTGGCGTGGCCAACGCGCCTGCGGCAGGCGAGCTGGTTCAATCCGGCGAGAACCAGCTTCGGAATACGAAGCCGCGTCAGGCAGCATGCCGCAACTCTCAACGCTGCCTGTCGAGTTGCCGCGAGTGCGGCCGCGCTGTCGGTTTCAATCGCTGTACCGGCGCGATGATCGGGCGTGGCCGTTGTGGCGGCGCCGACACCGGCGGCCGCCGCGGCGGCGGGCGCACTACCGGTGGGGCGGGCGGCTGCCGCGGGACGACACCGAAATCGGGCCTGCCGGGCTTCCGCGCAGGCCGGGTCGATTTCGGCGGCGGTGGCATGTAGACCGGCGGCGCGAGGCAAGCCGTCGATCCCGGCTTCGCGGTCGAGCCGGCCGGGCAGGGCTCGCACGAGCCGGTGCTGCCGATCATGTATTTCGCATAGGTGTTGGCAGGGCATGCCTGACAGCCGCTGCCTTGCAGGATTTCTCCGGGCTTGCAGAGATTGACGCACCTGTTGCTGCCGCGCTGCGGATCCGGCTTCTGGCCGATCGGGCAATGCACGCAGGCGAGCTGCTTGGCATCGTAGATTTCGGTCGAGGTGCAGGCCCGGCACAGCCCGCCCTCGAGCTGATAATTGTCCGGACAGCCGCACACCAGCTTGCCGTTGCTCATGCGCGGAACTTGTCCGAGCGAGGGACACTGGCACGACTTCTTGCTGCCGAAGAAGAAGCCTTCCTGCATCGGCGCCGGGCAGAGGCACGCCGTCAGCGTCTTCTTGCCTGAAGGACCGAGCTGGTAGACCGGCTGGTAGCCGGCCGCGCAACCGCAGACGCCGGCGGTAAGCGGCACGGCGTTGGCCACGCCCTCGCACGGCATGCATTTCAGCCAGGTCCGCCAGTTACTCGCGCTCCATGGGTCCTTCAGTCCCATCGGCGTGGCGTTGTGCCAGGCGAGCCAGGCGGGATCGGCGGCGCACTGCGATCCGACCGGGCAGGTGGATTGCGACGGATCGAAACTGGCGCAGAGCTGCGGCTTGCCGCCCGGTCCCGGCTGGCAGGTGCATTTCAGGTCCGCCGGGCATTTGTAATAGGAGACAGGGCTCGGATCCGAACCCGAACAGTACGAGCTGTCCGGCAGGCACCAAGCCGTGCTTGGCGCATAACATGCGACGTCCCCTTTCGGCGGCGGCGCGGTGGTAGGCAGATCGTCGCCGCCGGCGATCGCATCGATCACGCCTTCGAAGGCATCGACGAAGCCGTTGATGAAATCCTCGATCGCCGTCAGTGCGCCCTTGACGCCTTCGGCGATGACGTTGGCGATCTCCTGCAGCACCGCGCCGCAGGATTCCGCCATCGCCTTGAGATTGGCCAGTGATTTCTCCAGCCCCTCGATGCCGTAGACCGCGACCGCGCAGCCGCAGCCGATCTCCTGGGTCACGACCTGACCCAGCGCGTTGTCGGTGATCCATTGCGCGAGCTTCTGGCTGTCTTTCCTGACATCGTCGGGGATGCTGATGCCGAGCCTGTCGGCGGCTCCGAGCACCACCTCGGCGGTGATCTTGGGGATCATGTTCTTGCACTCATCCGCCGAATGGAAGACGCCGGCCTGCTTCATCACGATCAGGGTCGCGACGATGGCCTGGAATTGCAGGCTCGGGTCGGCGAGCAGTCCCATGCAGGGAATATTCTCGGGATGGCTGAGAAAGTCATAGGCGGCCTCGAGTTCCGCCGCGGAGACCGCCGCCTTGGCGAGGCTGGCGACGCAGTCGCCTGCGTCGCTGGCGCGCGCTGGCGCTGTATTGAACGCCAGCACGGCGGCGACGAGGATGGCCTGCAACGCCGCTGCGATCCGCCCCGGCCTGAGCGCGCGGCCGATCACTTCGGGCACTCCCCGATGCGCCGTCCCTCGATGGTCAGGGTGGAGGCCAGCGTCTTGCCGGCGAACGTCGTCTCCGATTTCACTGTCGCGACGTAATGTTGCGCGCCGTCGAAAGCGTAGGACGCCGTCGCCCGCAGCGGCATCTCGGGCGCGCACTGGATGCTCCAGCTCATGCCGGTATCGGTCTTGCGCGGCTCGATGCTTTTGCAGGTGCCGGTCGCGGTGATGAGGTCGCGCTGCAGCCTGGCGCCGAAATCGCGCGCCTTCTCCGGTGTCATGCAGATGGTGCGAAGCGGCCGCGTCTTCACGACGCCGCTGCGCTCGGTCTTGCTGGCGATCTCCCACTGGCCCGGTTGCGGCGCCTCGGCGGCGAGCGCGACACCCGCGGCGAGGACCAGCGCAGCCGCGAAGCTGCAAGCAATGAAAGTCAGCCTTCGCCGCATCGGTCAGCCCACCTTTGGGATGAAATCTCATCCCGGACCGGATCGGCCGCCTTGCGCCGGATCAAACCGCAGGCTTTTTTTAGCCGGGCGGCGGCTTGGCGATTTTCTTCTTCTGCAACGACGAACTCGCGTGAGTGATCCTCAGGGCGAGACGCTCACCCCATCTTCCCCATCGCATACGGCTTCAGCATCGCATACATCACGCTGTGCGTCGGCGTCGCCACGCCGAGCTGGCGGCCGAGCTCCGCGACCTTGCCGCCGAGCCAGGGCAATTCCAGCCGGTTGCCGCGTTCGAGATCGAGCGCCATCGAGGCCTTCATGGTGGGCGGGGCGTGGCGGTTGAATTCCAGAATTTTGGCGAGTGCATCGGCCGGCAGCGCCACGCCCCTGGCGCGGGCGACGTCGATCACTTCCTGGTGGGCGGCGATGAAGACCGGTCGGATGTCGGGATCGTCGCGCAGCTGGCCGATCGGCTGGCGCGCCAGCGCCGTGATGCTGGCGTTGGTGGCGAGCAGCACGAACTTCATCCAGAGCTCGGTCAGGATCTGATCGCTCAGGGTGGCGTCGAAACCGGCCTTCTGGCACAGCGCCAGAAAATCCCCGGCGCGCTGGCTGCGTTGGCCGTTGAGCTCGCCAAAGATCATGCGCATGAAGGTGCCGACCTGGGTGATCGTGCCGGGCGCGGTGATCGAGGCCGAGATCTGCGCCACGCCGCCCATCACGGCGCGCTCGCCCAGAATCGGGATCAGCCGCTCGGGCGCGTCGATGCCGTTCTGCAGCGGGATCACGGCGGTGCCGGGACCGACCAGCGGCTTGATGCGTTCGCCGGCGCTTTCGACGTCCCACAGCTTGACGCAGAACAGCACGATGTCGACGGGACCGATCTCGGCGGGATTGTCGGTCGCCCTGGTCGGCACCAGATGGGTGTCGCCGCGGGGGCCCAGCACCTTCAGGCCGGCGCTCTTCATGGCGGCCAGATGCGCGCCGCGCGCGAGGAAGCTGACATCGGCTCCCGCTTTCGCCAGCGCGGCGCCAAATCCGCCGCCGACTCCGCCAGCGCCGACTACCGCGATCCGCATCAATCTATCTCCCTGACCAAAGTCTTTGTTGGGCTGCCCGCAGATTGCCACGCCGGAGTGCCAATACGGACCGGAACAATGTGTGATATTTCCTGGCGCCCGATCATCGCACAGTGTTCCGGAGGTGGCGAATGAACAAGTTCCTGAAATGCACCGCAGCCCTGTTCGTCCTGCTCACCGCAACCGAGGCGTCCGCGCGCGGGGCGGCCGCCAGCATCATGAGCTCGCCCGGCTATGAACGACGCCTGCAGGAGTCCCGCGGCCAGGTCCCGAACCAATCGGGCTCGGTTCTCTCGACCCGACCGGCGCGCGTTCACCCCCCGAAAAAGCGTCATCGCCATTGATGCGGCGACCGCGATCCCCGCCGGTAAGGTTGACAGGTTAGCTTAACCGGCGACTTCGATTGCGGCGGGATCGTCGCGCGCTATCGTGTGAAGCGCCGGAGATTTTCCATCCGGCGCATGGCGGATTCCAACATGCTCGCTGAAGGCCGGGAGCGATTTCGAATACTGGGCCTGAGCCCGAAACCGGCATGGGCCGAGGTCTGGCACCTGTGGAACGTGATCGTTCCCCGCCGATCGATCACCGGCCGCCTGCTGACCGGCCAGGTCTGGCGCCGCCACGACGGCCGCCGCTGGATCTACAAGAAATTCATCGAGTATGGCAGCTGACCGCGGCGACAAGTTCCACGTCGTCCCTGCGAACGCAGGGACCCATAACCACAGCCATCAGCGATTGCGGTAAGAACGTCCAACAGCCTTATTTAAATGCAGGCGACACGGCGTATGGGTCCCTGCGTTCGCAGGGACGACGAGGGTATGGGTCGAACGCTCGCGCTCACAGCTCCCTCGCATTGCTGAACGCGAACGAACTCACCCGCCGCGTGTTCTCGTCGAGAATAAGTGTCCGCGTGATCGGCGGTTCGGCGCGCTGGCTGCAGTTTTCGCGTTCGCACAGCCGGCAGTTGACGCCGATCGGGGTGCCCTCGGCTTTTTCCAGATCCATCCCGGTGGCGTAGACCAGTTTTGCGGCGTGGCGGATTTCGCAGCCCAGCCCGATGGCAAAGCGTGGCTGCGGCTGTGGGTGCGGCGCCACCGGCCGGCGCACCATCTGCGCGATCGAGAAGTAGCGCGTGCCGTCGGGCAGTTCGATCACCTGCTTGAGCAGCCGGTCCGGCGTATCGAAGGTCGAATGCACGTTCCACAGCGGACAGGTGCCGCCGAATTTCGAAAACGGGAACGTACCGGAGGAGAACCGCTTTGACACGTTGCCGGCATTGTCGACGCGCAGCAGGAAGAACGGTACACCGCGCGCATTGGGCCGCTGCAGCGTGGTGAGGCGATGGCAGACCTGCTCGAAGCCGGCGTTGAAGCGCTGCGCCAGCACATGGACGTCGTAGTTCAGGGCTTCCGCCGCGCCATGGAACGCCTGATAGGGCATCATCACGGCAGCGGCGAAATAGTTCGCCAGCGTGATGCGGTACAGCCGTCGCGGCGTATCGTCGAGCGGGCCGGCGCGGTTGACGATGGCATCGAAAGTGCCGCTGCTTTCGGTGAGACCGATCTGGAACGCCAGCTGGAAGGCGCGGCCGGGGCTGTCCACCAGTTCGGAAATCAGCAGTTGCCGCCGATGCCGGTCGAACCGCCGCAAGGTCTCGCGCATGACGTCGACCGGCATGATGCGGGTGACCACGGAATGTTTTTCACGCAAGCGCGCCGCCAGCGCCGCGAACAGTTCTTCCGCGGGCACGTTCAGTTCGTCGCGCAGGGTTTCGGCTGATTGTTCCAGCTCGGGGAAATAATTGCGGTTGGCCTCGATCAGGTCGCGGATACGCTCGATCGGATTGGCCTCAAAGCGGGTGCCTTCGTCGCGGTCGGCCATTTGCGCGGCCACCATGGTCTCGCCGCGGCGGGCCTCGGTATAGGCGGCATAGAGGCGCTGCAGGGAATGCGTCACCCCGGGGCACAATTCGGCGAGATCGCGCAGTTCCTGCTTTGGCAGGTCGATCTGGCGGAACAGGGGATCGGAGAAGATCTCGTTCAGCTCGGCGAAGAAGCGGTCCTCGTCGGCGGTGGCGAGGTCGCGCAAATCGAGGTCATAGGTTTCCGCCAGCCGGAGCAGCAGCTGCGCCGTCACCGGCCGCTGGTTGCGCTCTATCAGGTTGATATAGCTCGGAGAAATCTCCAGCCCCTCGGCCATCTGGGTCTGCGACAGCCCCAATTGCTGGCGGATTCGCCGGAACCGGGGGCCGACGAACAGCTTTTTTGCGGAATCGTTGGCCATGGCGGTAGCCTTTTGTGACAAACATTACAACGTGACATCTATGACAAGTACGGATGTTACATGACATCACCATTAAATGACAAGCTATCTATACGAATTCAGCAGTTTAGCGTTTAGCTCTCGGCACGTTTCGCAATGCACTGTCACGAATGTCAGTGGTCGTCACCGAAAAGGATCATGCACATGAACTACCAGCCACGTGGGATCAGCGACCAGGCTGTCCAGGGACCGGCTTCCTATCTCAGCGAGCTTGGAGCCGCCGAGGCGCTGCTCAAGACCCAGCCGACCTGGAATGGCGTCACCGCCGAGGCCGTGGCGCGCATGCGCCTGCAGAACCGCTTCAAGACCGGCCTCGACATCGCCCGCTACACCGCGGCGCTGATGCGCAGCGATATGGCTGCCTATGACGGCGATCCGACCAAGTACACCCAGTCGCTCGGCTGCTGGCATGGCTTCATCGCTCAGCAGAAGCTGATTTCGGTCAAGAAGCATTTCGGTACGACCGATCGCCGCTATCTGTATCTGTCCGGCTGGATGATCGCGGCACTTCGCTCCGAATTCGGACCGCTGCCGGATCAGTCGATGCACGAGAAGACCTCGGTGCCGGCGCTGATCGAGGAGCTCTACACCTTCCTCCGTCAGGCCGACTCCCGCGAGCTCAACGATACCTTCCGCGCCATCGACGCCGCCCGCAAGGCTGGCGACCAGGCGAAGGAAAAGGCATTGATCGAAAAGGTCGACAACTTCCAGACCCATGTCGTGCCCGTCATCGCCGACATCGACGCCGGTTTTGGCAATGCGGAGGCGACCTATCTGCTCGCCAAGAAGATGATCGAAGCAGGTGCGTGCGCGCTGCAGATCGAAAATCAGGTCTCCGACGAAAAGCAGTGCGGCCATCAGGACGGCAAGGTGACCGTGCCGCATGAGGTGTTCCTGGCGAAGATCCGGGCCTGCCGCCATGCCTTCCTCGAACTGGGCGTCGAAGACGGCATCGTCGTGACCCGCACCGACTCGCTCGGCGCCGGTCTCACCCAGCAGATCGCCGTGAGCCACAAGCCCGGCGACCTCGGCGATCAGTACAACAGCTTCCTGGATTGCGAAGAGGTTGATGCCACGAAGGTCGGGAACGGCGACGTCATCATCAGCCGCGGCGGCAAGCTGCTGCGCCCGAAGCGGCTGCCCAGCAACCTGTATCAGTTCCGCGAAGGCACGGGTGCGGATCGCTGCGTGCTCGACTGCATCACATCGCTGCAGAACGGCGCTGACTTGTTGTGGATCGAAACCGAGAAGCCGAATATCGAGCAGATCGCCTCGATGGTCGACCGCATTCGCGAGGTCATTCCGAACGCCAAGCTGGCCTACAACAACTCGCCCTCGTTCAACTGGACGCTCAACTTCCGTTGGCAGGTGTACGACGCGATGAAGGAAGCCGGCAAGGATGTCAGCAAGTACAATCGGGCCGAGCTGATGAAGCCGGAATACGACGATACGCCGCTGGGCCGTGAGGCCGACGAGCGCATCCGCACCTTCCAGGCGGATTCGGCAAAGCGTGCCGGCATCTTCCATCATCTGATCACGTTGCCGACCTATCACACGGCAGCGCTGTCGACCGACAATCTCGCGAAGGAGTATTTCGGTGAGCAGGGCATGCTGGGCTATGTGAAGAATGTTCAGCGTCAGGAGATCCGTCAGGGTATCGCCTGCGCCAAGCATCAGAACATGGCCGGCTCCGATATCGGCGACGATCACAAGGAATATTTCGCCGGTGAAGCCGCTCTGAAGGCGGGCGGCGCCCACAACACGATGAACCAGTTCGGCTAACGGTAAGAACAGGAGACGATCATGACCAAAGGCAGCAATTTCTGGGTGATTGGCGGCGAGTTCGGTTCGATGAACTTCCACAAGCTCGTGGAAGGCTCGGCCCAGGTACAGGGGCCGTTCAAGACCCGCCAGGAAGCCGAGGATGCCTGGCGCGCCGTCTCGGAAGAGAACCGGCACAAGGCCGGCGTGCGCTTCTCCATCGTGGAAGAGCCCGCCCGCGTCTCGGCGTAAGGCCCGCTGCCAAGAACCAGAAGAAGGCGTCCAGGGACGAGAGCGGCCCCATTCGGTAACCCCGGATGGGGCCGTTCTTTTATCTCCCTCTCCCGCGATTGCGGGGGAGGGCCGGGGTGGGGGAGCTTCAACAGACTCAGTCGCTGAGAGAGCCCCCACCCGCCGCGCAAGCGCGCGGCGACCTCCCCCGCAAGCGGGAGAGGTAAGTAAGAAAGAATCCTGCGGCTTAACCCCTTGGGAACAAAGAACCTTTGCGCAAAACGTGGTTACTGATAGGTTAACGCTTCGGGGACCCTCAGGACAAAGGCGATCAAGCGGATGTCAGACGCGCAGAATATCGGGAGCCAGGCCGTCAGCAGCACGCGTCCAGTCCGTCTGCGCGATGCCCTGCGGCGGGCGCGGATCGAAGCCGCCGACCGCACCGGGGTGGTGGTCGATCTGCGCGACGCCGAAGTGGCGCGGCTGGAAATTCTCAACGACGCGCTGGAGCCCCTGTTCGCGCAAATCCCCGAAAAGGTCGACCTGTTCGACCGCGGCATCAGCCAGGGCGACACGCCGCGGCTGTGGATCGACGTCGTCGCCCATGTGCTGATGGGCCGCGACAAGCGCATCTACCGCTTCGTGCAGGACACCCGCTTCGGCCGCATCGTGATTTCAGAGTCGCATGACGTCGCCGCCATCGTCGACGCCGTCACCGACTACGTCGCCCGCCGCATGATCGAGCGTGAGCACGCGCTGGTCGCAACGCCGGCGCCGGAGCCGGTCGTCGTCGAACAGAAGCGCCGCAGCGGCTTCTGGACCTTCGTGCTCGGTTTCCTCGCCGGTGCCATCGCGCTGTTCGGCCTGGCGCTGTTCGCGACCTTGCGGAATCTCTAGCCGCACCGGAGCAGCGTCGATGTCTCCGGTGATAGCGATCGTCCTGATCGGGATCGGCGCGGTCGTGCTGTTCGTGATCGTCCCCCGCTGGCTGCAGCTTCGACGCGCCGAATTCATCCGCACCTATCGCTGGCCGGCCGGGCTGCTGGAGCGGCTCGAGAAACATCGTCCGGGCCTCGAGCGAAAAAACAGCGCGCTGGTGTCGCGCGGCCTGCGCCAGTTTTTCATCGCCTATCTGATGAGCGGCAAGCGCTACGTGTCGATGCCGTCGCAGGTCGCCGACGATCTGTGGCACGAGTTCATTCTCTATACCCGCGAATACGATGCATTTTGCCGGCGCGGCTTCGGCGGCTTCCTTCACCATACGCCGGCGGTGGTGCTGTCGGAACACCGCAAGAGCAATGAGGGTCTTCGTCGCGTGTGGTGGTACTGTTGCAAGTACGAGAACATCGACCCGGTCAACCCGACCCGCCTGCCGCTGCTGTTCGCGCTGGACTCCAAGCTGAATATTCCGGGCGGATTCGTCTATCACCCGCAATGCGAAGAGCTGCGGAAAAGCGGCAGCGGCGCAGCCTATTGCGGTGGCGATTTCGCGGATGGTTCCGTCGACGGCGGCACAGCGGGCTTCGGCGACGGCGGCAGCGATGGCAGCGGACATGGCAGTAGCGACGGCGGCAGCGGCGATGCAGGTGGTGGAGGCGGTGACGGCGGAGGAGGTGGCGGCTGCGGAGGAGGCGGCGACTGACGCGCTGGTCGCTATGACAGCCGTGCTCGCCTTACCTCGCGAACGCGCAGCGCATCGTCCACCCCCCGCACGGTCTGTTCGCACCGCCACGCATCGCCCTCGCGTTCGATCGAAAACAGATTATAGGCCGCCGCCGGATAGCGGCCATGGGCCATGGCGGAGGCCGACGGCACGCCGACGACAGGGATTTTCCCGCGCGGCCCGTCGATCCAGATCGTGGAGTGAACGTGATCGTGCCCGTGCAGGACCAGTTCGACGCCGTGCCGTTGCAACAGCGCGATCAGATCAGCCGAATCGGTCAGCCGCTTGATGCGGGAATCCGAACGCAGCGGATGATGGATCAGCAGCACGCGGAACGCCTGGGCAGCGGCGAGCCCCGCCAGCATGCGCTCCAGCCTGTCGAGCTGCCCGCGCCCGAGCCATCCGGTCGCCATCAAGGGCGGTGTCGGGACCGCCGACGACGCGCTGATCAGCGCCAGCGGACCGCGCCGGCGCAGCAGCGGAAAGGCGATATCGCCATCAGGCTCGTCGCCGCGGAGATAATCTCCCCAGGCCTCCGCAATGCGGTGCCGGGTGGCGCGAACATAGGCGTCGTGATTGCCGGGGATCACCGTAACGCGATCCGCCGCACCGACGCTTTCCAGCCAGGCCCGCGCCGGCGCGAACTCGGCGTCCAGCGCCAGATTGACGAGGTCGCCGGTGACCGCGATCTGGTCCGGCGCCTGCGCCTGCAGGTCCGACACCAGCGCATCCAGCACCTCGCGCCGGTGGATCTTGTGCCGGTTGCGCGTCCAGTTGAGATAGCCGAGTGCGCGCTTGCCCATGAGATCGCGCCACCCTGCCGCGGGCATCGGCGGCAAGTGCGGATCCGACAGATGCGCCAGCGTGAATGCCGCCATCAGCCCGGTTCGCTTCGGTTGCCTGCGGGACGGAGCCGCCGCGCGATCATCTCGTGATATCCCCTGGAAATCCCTCCAAAGTATTGGCAAGCCGGCTGGCGCGGCGCAAGGATCAATCAAGGATCAAACGCGATGTCAGGATATGAGTTCGATGGCGATGAACCTGCAGAAGCTGCGAACCACGCTTGAGCCGGTGCTGCGGCGGGTTTTTCATCTCTATTGGCGGTTCGCCCGCGGCATGACGCTGGGGGTCCGCGCCGTGGTGCTGGACGGCGATGACAGGGTATTTCTGGTCAAGCACAGCTACGTCTCGGGCTGGCATCTGCCGGGCGGCGGCGTCGAGGTCGGCGAAACCTTTCGCGAGGCGCTGCGCCGCGAACTGGCGGAGGAGGGGCGGATCGAGCTTGCCGGCGATCCGTTGCTGCATGGACTGTTTCTCAACAGCCATGTTTCCCGCCGCGACCACGTCGCGGTCTATGTGATCAGGCAATTCCGGCAGGACCGGCTGCCCGAGGCCAACCATGAGATCGTCGCCTGCGGCTTCTTCGACGCGACAGCCTTGCCGGAGGACACCACCCGGGGCACCCGCCTGCGGATCGCGGAGGTGCTCGGGGGCAGGGAGCCGACCGCGACATGGCGCTAGCGGGCGGCAACCGGTAAAAGCGTGCGCGACCTCATGACAAACCTGATTCGGCTGATAGCCTGGCGATGATCACACCGACGATGCGGATTGCGGTTCTGGTGCCGTGCTTCAACGAGGAAGCCGCGGTCGCAACCGTGATCGCGGACTTTCGCAAAGCCCTGCCCCAGGCCCAAATCTTCGTCTACGACAACAATTCGTCGGACCGGACCGAAGCGGTGGCGCGCGAGGCGGGCGCCGAGGTGCGCAGCGAACGCCGCCAGGGCAAGGGCCATGTGGTGCGGCGGATGTTCGCCGATGTCGATGCCGACATCTACCTGCTGGTCGACGGCGATGCGACCTACGACGCCGCCAGCGCGCCGCGCATGATCGAGATGCTGCTGTCGGATCATCTCGACATGGTAGTCGGTTTTCGCGTCGACCAGTCTGTGGCCGCCTACCGGCCCGGCCATCGCACCGGCAACTGGATGCTGACCAACTTTCTCTCCGCGGTGTTCGGCCAGGCCTTCAAGGATATTCTTTCCGGTTATCGGGTGTTCTCGCGGCGCTTCGTCAAATCCTTCCCGGTGTTGTCGGACGGTTTTGAAATCGAGACCGAGCTCAGCGTGCACGCCCTCGAGCTGGCGCTGCCGGTCGCCGAGATCGAGACGCCCTATTACGCCCGGCCGGAGGGATCGTTCAGCAAGCTCAACACCTGGCGCGACGGATTTCGCATCCTCGGCACCATCCTGAAACTCTACCGCTCGGAAAAGCCGCTGCGTTTTTTCACCGCCATCGGAATTTTCCTGACGCTGGTTTCGATCGGCCTCGCGATCCCCGTCGTCGTCACCTATCTCGAGGAAGGCCTCGTGCCACGGCTGCCGACGGCGGTGCTGTCGATGGGCCTGATGATCCTGGCGGTGCTGTCGGTGTCGTCGGGGCTGGTGCTCGATACGGTGACGCGCGGACGGCGTGAGATGAAGCTGCTGGCCTATTTGTCCCAGGGACCCGTCAACAGGAGCTGATACGGTCGGGAATTTACCTGGGATGGCCGATGGACCGCGCGTCCGCCAGATGCTATCCCGCGCCCCAGCATGAGCGACCTCTCACTGACCATATTGGCCGAGACCCCCAGCGACGCGCTGCCGATCGAACGCCTGCACCAGCGCACCTTTGGGCCCGGCCGCTTCGCGCTGAGCGCCTACCGGTTGCGCGAGCATGTCGATCATTTGCTCGACCTGTCCTTCACCGCCCGGATCGGCACGCTGCTGGTCGGCTCGGTGCGGCAACTGCCGATCTGCGTCGGCGATACCAGGGCATTGCTGCTGGGGCCGCTCACGGTCGAACCGCCGTTCCGCAGCCGCGGCGTCGGCCGCAAGCTGCTGGATCGCGCGCTGAACGACGCCAAAGCCAGGGGGCATCGTCTCGTACTGCTGGTCGGCGACGAAGCCTATTACAGCCGCGTCGGCTTCAAGCCGGTTCCGAAGGGACGGATGACCATGCCCGGCCCGGTCGACTACAGCCGCCTGCTCGTGGCCGAGCTCGTCGATGGCGCGTCCACCGATGTCTCCGGCGCAATCCGCCCGGACTGGAGCCTGGCCCGGTAGCTCGCTCGCGCTTACCGAGAGTGACCTGTAGCAGGCTACAAGACTGACCCATCAACATCATTGCGAGCCAACGGGTCGCGCGAATGCGCGCCCGATGACAGGCTCCGCGAAGCAATCCATTCTTACTTTCTCTGTAAGGCGACATGGATTGCTTCGTCGCAAGGGCTCCTCGCAATGACGTTGATGGAGTTTGGTCAGAACTTCAAATTCGCGAACGCTCTTACCCCGATCCCCGGCATCAACACCTCATCCTTGTTGTACGATACCGAATTGCGCATGTTCTCGTTCAGCAGGTTGTTGCCGACCAGACCCACCATCATTTCGCGGGCGCCGAACCAGCTCGCATCGAGTTTGGTCTTGTAGCTGATTTCCGCCTTCAGGAGATTATAGCCCGCGGTCGGGGTTTCACCGATCACGGCGATATGGTTCTGCGCGAAGGCGTGCAGATAGTTGATCCGCGCCAGCCAGTTCGCATCGCGCCAGAACACGCCGACGCCGGCGCGCACCGGCGGAATCCTGGGAACGTTGCTGCCGTCGGAGAAGGTGGCGCGGACGACGTCGAACTGGCTTTCGATGCCCCAGATGCCGCCGTGGAACTGGCCGACATCGAGCTGGCTCTGGAATTCGGCGCCGCGGAAGGTGGCGTCGCGCTGGGAATAGATCGCCTGATTGAGCTCCAGGGGAGAAGCCGGATCCGCTGGACCGACGCAGGCGACGTCCTCGCACGTGTTGCCGGTCAGGCGCCGGTAGATGAAGCCGCTGAACTGCGTGTAGAAGGCGGTGGCTTCGAACCGCAGCGGTCCGGTTGCCCGCCGCAACCCGATCTCGACGGATTTGGCGGTCTCGATGCCGAGATTGGGATTGCCGATGTCGAAGGTCACGGTCGCATCGTGTCCGCCACGCGAAAACAGTTCGGCCGGCTTCGGCGCGCGTTCGACATATTGGCCGGTGATGCTGGCAACGAGGCCGGCTGGAAGGTTCTGGATCAGGCCGATGCTTCCGCTTTTCGGCGTAAAGGACAGGTTGCGCGCCGTCGGCGGGCCGATATCGCCGGGGTTTGCGGCGAGGTCGAACAGTTCGGGAATGAATGCGGGCGTCGTTCCCGTGAGGTTGACGCGCTCGATGCGACCGGCGATCTGCGCCTTGGTGGTGTCGGTGAATTTCAGCTCGTTGAACACGTAGCCGGCGACCTTGGTGTTTTTGTTGGGATCGAACAGGCCGTTGAGCGGCGAGGTCGGATCGTCGGGGCTTGGCGCGGTCAGTTCCTGATGGCTTGCCTGCAGGCCGAGTGCGGTGGTTACCGTCGCAAAGCGCGCGTTGAACGGCATCAGCTGCATCTCGACGCGGCCTTCCTGCTCCTTGTTGGTGAAGCTCTGCCGCACGCCAAGGGTCGTCGGATCGGCGATGTCAGCGAGGCCGATCTCGTTGTGCTTGTAATCGGTGGCGCCGGCCCAGAAGCGGATCGCCTCGATCGCCGCGGCATCGGGCCGATACTCGCCCTTGGCCGTGATCTTGGTCTGGCGCGCGTCGATCCGGGTTTGGTGATCGGCGCCGTCGATTCCGGGGATGCGATAGATCGTATCGTTCTGCGTGATCGCAGCGCCGACAAAACCGCCGTCGAAGATGTAGGAGCCGCCGATCGACCCGCCGGCCGCCTGCGAAGCCGAGTTGGGCTGGCGGCCGTTGACGGGCCGGGTCTGGTCGAACAGATACGGGTAGCCCGGAATGCTGTAATCGCTGCCCTTGCGGCCATAGGCGTCGGCATGCACGGCGAAATTGCCGGCGCCGGCATCGAGCAGGATGCCGCCTTCGACGCCGCGATCGACCGAGCTGACCGCCGTTCGCGTTTCCACGGTCACGCACGACGGCGACTGTACATTGGCGAGCGGCGCCTTGAGTGGGTCCTTGGCGGGGAGGCCGTAGCTCTGGAACGGCGCCGCCGCGCAGGAGGGCAGGGCATCGGGAATCCGGTTGTTGGAAGCACTGACGACGCCGCCGATCGCGCTCGATCCATAGCGCATGGTCGCGGGTCCGCGGATCACTTCGATCTGGTTGGTCGCGAGCGGGTCGATCGGGACGAAATGATCCTCGCCGAGATCCGAAGCGCCGTTGCTGCCAATGCCGTTTTCGACGATGCCGACGCGATTGACGTCGAGCCCCCGGATGATCGGCCGGCTCGACGCGCCCGGCGCAAAGCTGGAGCCGGTAATGCCCGGCTTGGAAGACAGGAGATCGCCGAGCGTGGCGCCGCCGGAGCGGCGGATTTCCTCGTTCGGCACCACCGTAACCGTGGCGAACTGATCGGTGACGATGGGCAGGACGCCCTGTTGGGGCGCGGTGGCGGCGGGCACCGGTTGCGCTGGCGGCGCCGGCTCGCGATTGGGGGCAGCGCGCGCGACCCGCGAAGGCGTTCGCGACGGGGTGGTATTCCGCCGCTGAATCGGGCTCGGCGCGGTCACCGTGATTTCCGGCAGCTGCGTGGCGGGCCGCGCTGGCGTTGCGTCCTGCGCCATCGCGCCGCTGCCCATCGCGCACAGGAATAGCCAGCTTGCTCCACTGGCGTGGAATGCTCGTCTTGTTGGGAATATCATTGTCCAGATCCTGAGAGAGCCGCGACCGGATTCGTTCTCGTTGACGAATTCGGAAAGCGCCTGCCGTCGATGTGCGACGGACCGATTTCGAATTATCCCGGCAGAATCGGCCGCTGACGACGCGGCGATCCCTTCAGGGAGCATCAAGCCATCGATGTCAGGAGGCGGGGGGAGCGCGAGGCTGGAAAGCGATGCCGACCGGGTTCAGATCGACGAACGCGGCGTCGGTGACGCGATATCGAAATGCTTCGGCTTGCGGCAGCAGCAATACCGGCGGCGTTGAGAACAACACCGTGCGCGCCAGCGCGATGACGGCGCAGATGGCGCAGTCTTCGCCCGGGTGCCGGTCGGAATCGTCATGGGACGCCGGCAGCGAGGCAGACGGATCGACGGCGTCGGCCGTGGCGAGTGCGGCGGAAATATCGGACTGCGAGGCGACCGATTGAACGGCCAAGGCCGCCGCCTGCGCGGCGCCCGCGTGGAAATGCCCGAACGACAGCCCAAACTGCAGCGCCAGCGCCAACAGCGCCAGCAGAGCCCCGTGTTTGATGTTCGCGCGAAACCACTTCATGCCGACAGGCGCCCCACATCGAACGGCCGGGACATCCCGACCCGCCAAATGTTATGTTATAACATCCGGTCATCGGGCGGGTGTCAACCGTGGTCGAACCGCCCATGGGACGAATTCGCCAGGTGCGTGTGATTTGCGCAACGGCCGGCGAGCGAGCGCGGATCAGCGCCCCTCGCGCAGCCACGTCGCCGCAAACGCGCCGAGCAGCAGCAAGAGGCCGATCAGGCCGGCGAAGATCGGCAGCACGCCGACGCCGCGCACCACGCTGGCATCGCGCATCTTGACGCCCATCCAGCCATCGCCGCGGAAAATGCCGGAGGCGCGTACCGGTACGATGCGCGGTACCTCGAAGCTGGAGCCGTCCACCAGGCGCCGTGCGTTGCCGCCGGTGGCCTGCGCCAGCGGCTTGAGCATGTCAGTGGTGGAAGTGACCTCGGAAAATTCCTTGGGGTTGGTCGGGCCGACATTGATCAGCGCCTTCAGCGTGCCGTCGGTGGCCTGCCACAGGCCGAGTTCGCTGGCCGGGATCGACGAGCGCCAGCTGCCGGGTTCGCTGCTGCTCAGCGTCAGCTCGCGGGTGGTGCCGGAGGGTGACGTCACCGTCACCGGCGGGACGCTGTCGGCCATGGTCTGGCGCAGCACCACGAGGTCCTTGCCGCTGATCTGAAGCCGCAGCGCTTCCTCGTCCAGGTCAGGCTGTTTCATCAGCCAGTGCGAGGTTCGTCGCAGCAAATCGAGATGCGGCCCGCCGCCCTCATAGCCGCGCGCCCACAGCCAGATATGGTCCGACAGCAGAAGCGCGACGCGGCCCTCGCCGACCCGCGACAGCAGCAACAACGGCTTGCCGTCGGCGCCGGTCATGACCGGAGGGGTGGTGGCATTGCGGGTGTCGACGGTGCGGAAGAACCGGCTCCAGCGCGGCGGTTCGCTGGCGGAGCCTTCCAGCCCGCGCGTCACCGGATGGCGTTTACCGGCGTCGCTCAGATGCGCGTAATAGGGCTTCTCGGAGACGCCGACCGGCTCTGCCGGCAGCACCGAATCCAGCGGCGTGCGCCAGATGCTGGTGGTCGACGCATAATCCGGGCCTGCCGACACCAGCACCGCGCCACCGGCGCGCACGTAGCGCGCCATGTTGTCGAAATAGGGGATCGGCAGCACGCCCTGGCGGGCGTAGCGGTCGAAAATGATCAGCTGGAATTCGTTGATCTTCTGCTGGAACAGTTCACGGGTTGGAAACGCGATCAGGCTGAGTTCGTTGATCGGCGTGCCGTCCTGCTTCTCCGGCGGACGCAGAATCGTGAAATGCACGAGATCGACGCTGGCGTCGGATTTCAAGAGGTTGCGCCAGGTGCGCTCGCCGGAATGCGGCTCGCCGGAGACCAGCAGCACTCGCAATTTGTCGCGCACGCCGTCGATCGCCACCACCGCGCGGTTGTTGACCAGCGTCAGTTCGTTGGGCAGCGGCGAGGCCTCGATCTCGATGATGTTCGGCCCGGCATGCTTGATGTCGACATCGATATTGACGGTCTGGCCGCTCAGGACGGTGCGCTCGTTGATCACCTCGCCGTCGCGGCGCACCACGATCCTGGCGCGCTCGCCGCTGACGCCCTGGTCGTCGAGCCGGTAGGTGATGGTCTGCGCCTGGCCGACGATGCCGAAGCGCGGGGCGGCCGCGATCGCGATGCGCCGGTCGCGCTCGTCCTTGCGGCCGGTGATCAAGGCATGCACGGGGGCCTGGAATCCGACCGCGGCGGCATTGGCGGGAATGTCGTGCACCCGGCCGTCGGTGATCAGGAAGGCGCCGGCGACGCGATCGACCGGAACGTCCGACAGCGCCGACGACAGCGCGCCGAACAGCTTGGTGCCGTCGGTTTCGCCGTCGGCCTGCCCGGCCTCGACGACGCGGACCTCGACGCCCTTGATCTTCTTGAGGCTGTCGACCAGCGCCTCGCGCGCCCTTTCGGTTTCGCCGGTGCGTTCGCCGAAATTCTGGCTCGGGCTCCTGTCGATCACGACGGCGGCGACCGACGACAGCGGCTCGCGGTCCTCGCGGGTAAACGACGGATTGGCCAGCGCCAGCAGGATCAGCGCCAGCGCGGTAACGCGCACGGCGGCGCCGCGGGCGCGGGCGAGCAACAGCAGCGCCGCGATCACGGCGATGGCGGCCAGCGCGATCCAGAGCACCAGCGAGGGGACGAGCGGGGTGAAGGCGATACCGTATTGCATGCTATTGCCCGAGCCGTTCGATCAGCGCCGGCGCGTGCACCTGGTCGGCCTTGTAGTTACCGGTCAGCGTGTACATCACGATGTTGACGCCGGCGCGGAAGGCGAATTCGCGTTGCCGCGGTTCGCCCGGCGTCAGCGGCAGCATCGGCTGGCCGTCCGGACGCAAGGCCCAGGCGCCGGCCAAATCGTTCGAGGTAATGATGATCGGCGAGACGCCGTCGCCGCCGCGGGCCGGCCGCGAGGCGGCCTCGTCG
>NZ_JAURXB010000021.1 GCF_030654605.1 Bradyrhizobium sp. | reverse complement strand
CGACGCTGGCCGCGGCTTCGCCGTGGTGGCACAGGAGGTCAAGGCGCTCGCCAGCCAGACCGCAAAGGCCACCGACGAGATCAGCACCCAGATCGCAGGCATGCAGACCGCGACCCAGGAAGCGGTCGGCTCGATCAAGATGATCTCGTCGACGATCGGAAAAATTTCGGAAATCACCAGCGCTATATCCTCGGCGATCGAGGAACAGGGCGCCGCCACCCAGGAAATTTCCGGCAATATCCAGCGCACCGCCGCGGGCACTTCGCAGGTCGCCGGCACCATTGCCGAAGTCAGCCATGGCGCCAACCAGACCGGCGCAGCCTCGAACCAATTGCTGTCATCGGCGAAGCAATTGTCCGATTCCACCGCCAGCCTGCAGGTCGAAATCGACGGCTTCCTGAAGTCGATCGCGGCGGCGGCGTAATCCCGGGCTCCTCGTTGGCATCAGGCTTAGATCCGGCACTCCCCGCCGATCTATCACCCGTACCCAACCGTCAACCCTGCACCATCGCCTGAGCGCTTTACGAATACCGCATCACGCCGTCGTCGACCTTGCCGTAGCGCAGCGTGACGATATCGAGCGCGTAGTTCTGGTACAGCCGCCACGGCCGCTTCGAGCCCTGCTTCGGCATTTTCGCGATCGAACGCTGCACATAGCCGGATGAGAAATCCAGCGACGGCAATTCGGTAACGCCGGGATCGACATTGTGTGCCACGCACTGCTTGTAGCCGTGCCGGTCCATGTAGTTGATCAGGCGGCAGACATATTCGCAGGTCAGGTCGCATTTCAGCGTCCACGACGCATTGGTGTAGCCGAACGCCGACGCCATGTTGGGCACGTCGGAATACATCATGCCCTTGTAGTTCAGGGTTCTCGCGAAATCGACCACGCGGCCGTCGACACTGACCTCCATGCCGCCGAGCACCTGCAGCACCAGCCCGGTGGCGGTGACGATGATGTCGGCCTCGAGCTCGCTGCCGTCCTTCAGCTTGATGCCGCCTTTGGTAAAATGGTCGATCTCGGAGGTGACGACCGACGCACGCTTGTCCCGGATCGCCTTGAACAGATCGCCGTCGGGCACCAGGCAGAGCCGCTGATCCCAGGGATTGTAGCGCGGTGTGAAATGGGTGGCGACGTCGTAGTCCGGCCCGAGCGCCATCCTGACGCCGCCGAGGATCAGGTTCTTGACCTTCTCCGGCCTGCGTTTGGAAAGCTGGAAGAAAAACATGCCCCAGCCTACGTTGCGCCAGCGGATCAGATGGTAAGCGAGTTTTGACGGCAGCTTCGCGCGCAGTTTGTTGGCGACCGGGTCCTCCGCCGGCCGCGCCACCACGTAGGTCGGCGAGCGCTGCAGCATGATGACATGCGCCGCCTGTTTTGCCATTTCCGGCACCAGCGTCACCGCGGTCGCGCCCGAGCCGATCACCACCACCTTCTTGCCGGCGTAGTCGATGTCTTCAGGCCATTTCTGCGGATGCACGATGCGGCCGGCAAAATTGTCGCGGCCGGCAAATTCCGGCGTGTAGCCTTCCTCGTATTTGTAATAGCCCGAGCACATGAACAGGAAATTGCAGGTGAAGCGCACCAGCTCGGTGCCGCCCTCGCCTGACGTGCGCTCGACTTCCACGGTCCAGCGCGCCTCCGGCGTCGACCATGACGCGCGCTTGACCCGGTGATGAAAGCGGATCTTCTTGTCGATGCCATTCTCGGCCGCGGTCTCGCGGACATAGTTCAAAATCCGCGGCCCGTCGGCGATCGCCTTGGCCTCGACCCACGGCTTGAACGAATAGCCCAGCGTAAACATGTCCGAGTCGGAGCGAATGCCGGGATAGCGGAACAGATCCCAGGTGCCGCCGATACAGTCCCGGCCCTCCAGAATGACGAAACTCTTGCCCGGGCACTTCTGCTGCAGGTGATAGCCCGCGCCGATGCCGGACAAGCCGGCGCCGACGATCAGGACGTCGAAATGTTCTGAAGCCATGGTGGTCTCCCGAGCCCTGCCGCCGTCATGGCCGGGCTTCGTCCCGGCCATCCACGTCTCTGTCAACGCAGACTCTAAAGACGTGGATGCCCGGCACAAGGCCGGGCATGACGAAAATCGTCGTCATTCCGGGGCGCGAGCGAAGCGAGCGGACCCGGAATCCAGAGGTGGCAGCGCGAGATTCCCCGATGTGCAATTGCACATCTGAGGTTCGCGCTAACCTGCGCCCCGGAACGACGAGCTCAGTTCCTCAATACCGGTAATGATCGCTCTTGAACGGGCCTTCCGGCTTGACGCCGATGTACTCCGCCTGGTCCTGGCGCAGTTCGGTCAGCTTGACGCCGATCTTGGCGAGATGCAGCCGGGCCACCTTCTCGTCCAGCGATTTCGGCAGCACGTAGACTTCCTTCTTGTACTTGCCATCCTTGTTGTTGGCCCACAGTTCGATCTGCGCCAGCGTCTGGTTGGTGAACGACGCCGACATTACGAAGCTCGGATGGCCCATGGCGTTGCCGAGGTTCACCAGGCGGCCTTCCGACAACAGGATCATCCGCTTGCCGTCGGGAAAGGTGATCTCGTCGACCTGCGGCTTGATGTTGTCCCACTTCAGGTTCTTCAGATGCGCGATCTGGATCTCGTTGTCGAAGTGACCGATGTTGCAGACGATGGCGCGGTCCTTCATCGCGCGCATGTGCTCGATGGTGATGATGTCCTTGTTGCCGGTGGCGGTGACGAAGATGTCGGCACGGGGGGCGGCGTCTTCCATGGTGACGACCTCGTAGCCTTCCATCGCCGCCTGCAGCGCGCAGATCGGATCGATTTCGGACACCATCACGCGGCAGCCGGCCTGGCGCAGCGAGGCCGCCGAGCCCTTGCCGACGTCGCCGAAGCCGGCAACCATTGCGATCTTGCCGGACATCATCACGTCGGTGCCGCGGCGGATGCCGTCGACCAGCGACTCGCGGCAGCCGTAGAGGTTGTCGAACTTCGATTTTGTCACGCTGTCGTTGACGTTGATCGCCGGGAACAAGAGCTTGCCGCTCTTCTGCATCTCGTAGAGGCGATGCACGCCGGTGGTGGTCTCTTCCGAAACGCCTTTGATGTTCTTGGCGATCTCGGCGAAATACCCCTTGGGCTTTTCCTTCAGGAGCCGCTTAATCAGCGCGTAGAATACTTCCTCTTCGTCCGATTCCGGCTTGTCGAGAAACGCGACGTCGCCCTGCTCGGCGCGCAGGCCGTGATGCACCAGCATGGTGGCGTCGCCGCCGTCATCGAGGATCATGTTGGGGGTGCCGCCGCCGTGCCAGTCGAACAT
>NZ_JAURXB010000015.1 GCF_030654605.1 Bradyrhizobium sp. | reverse complement strand
AGACACGTCACCCGCTCCGCGGCCAGATATCCGAACAGCAACCCCACCCCGAACAGCAGCACCAGCCCCGCCGCGCCGAATTCGATGCCGCGCATGATCAGCGCGCCGCCGCCTTCGCTGCCGCCGCTGAGGCGCCGCGCGAGGTCTTTTGCCGACACCGCGATGACGGCGATGGTGGCGACCGTGATGGCGGTGCCGAGGCCCATGACGAAGGTCGCGGCGATGCCGGCCCAGAACAGGCCCTGCGCCAGCGCGAACACCAGCACCAGGATGGCGCCGGAGCACGGCCGGATGCCGACCGCCAGGATCGCGCCGAAGCCGCGGCGCCAGCCGCCGGGGCCGGCCAGTTCGCTCGGGGCCGGACCATGGGAGTGGCCGCAATGCTCGTCATGGACGTGGCCGGGATCATGATCGTGGTGATGGTGGTGGTGCCCGTGATCGTGATGCTCGTGGGCATGGCCGTGATCATGGCCAAGATGCTGCGCGGCGCCCGCGATCGCGGGCACCGGCGCGCGGGCCTGCAGCGCGCGCATGAAACCGCCGCCCTTGGTCCAGACCAGCCGGGCGCCGAACGCCGCGATCAGCGCGTAGCTGGCGATCTCGACGACCCTTTCCGTCCCGCACATGGTCCTGGCGGTGGCGTTGAGCAGCCAGGCGCAAACCCCGACAATCAGGACGGCCACCAGCGACTGCATCAGCGCCGAGGCGAACGACAGCACGATACCCCGCCGCGCGGTCTCCTGGTTGGCGACCAGATAGGACGAGATCACCGCCTTGCCATGGCCGGGGCCGGCGGCATGGAAGATGCCGTAGGCGAAGGATATCGCCAGCAGCGTCCAGACCGCCGATCCGTCGGACTTGGCGGCGCGGATGGTCGCGGACATCTCGCGGTAGAATTCCGATTGCTTGGCGAGAATCCAGCCGACGATGCCGCCGACCTGGGGTTCAGGGGCGCGCTTCGGCGCGCCGAACGGCGTCTGCGCCAGCAGCGCATGCATGCCGCCATCAAGCAGCCAAGCGGCGATGGCCGCCGCGGCACAAAGCATGAGCCCGCGCGAAAACCTCGGGCCGGGCTGCGGGATCACGGGCATTCCACCGTGATCTTGTTGGCGAACATCGCGCCGTAATTCGAGTTATCGCCGCTGGCGAAACTGTCCTCGTTGAGTTTTTGCGCGGTGGCGGTGCCGTCGTTGGGCCGCTGGAATTTCATCGGGCAGGCGGCGGGCGCCCCGACCAGCCTGATCGGATCCTTGTCGGCGAATTTGAAGTCGATGAAGAACGCCGGATCGAATACTTCCAGCGCCAGCTTCTTCGGCTTCACCGGCGTCTTCAGCGGCAGCGTGAAATGCAGCGTCAGCGCGGCGTCCTTGTACTCCAGGAAGTAGTCGACCGGCTCGAGGAATTTCTCCTTCTTGCCGTCGGCCTTGCCAAAGGTGAAGAAGTCGAATTCTTTCAGCGATTCGACATTGGTCTGCGCCAGCGGCGCCAGCTCCTCGCGGCTGTAGACGCCTTTGACCTTGGTCTCGATGCCCTGCAGCGCATAGGTCGAGAACATGTCGTCGAAGGTCCAGGCGTGGCGCACGCCGGATATCGATCCGTCGGGGGCATAGACCAGCTCGCTGGAGGCGGAGATCCAGACATGCGGATGGGCCTGCGCCGCGTTGGCGCCGAAAGCGAGAACGCCGCCCAGCAGCAGGCCGAGCCAACTACGTTTTAGTTTCATTCTGTTCACCTCAGGCCGCCTCTGACGCTTCCAAAAGACCGCGGCGGCGCAGCAACGCGTCGGGCTCCGGCTCGCGGCCGCGGAACGCGATATAGGCATCTTCCGGGTCGCGCGAGCCGCCGGAGGAATAGATGTCATCGTGCAGCCGTTTTGCAACCTTGGGATCGAAGATGTCGCCGGCTTCCTCGAAGGCGCCGAACGCGTCGGCGTCCATCACCTCGGACCACATGTAGCTGTAATAGCCCGAGGCATAATGATCGCCGGAAAAGATGTGGCCGAACTGGGTCGGCCGGTGCCGCAACGCGATTTCCGCGGGCATCCCGATCTTCTCCAGCTCGGCGCGCTCGAACGCCCGCACATCCGGGATATCAGAGGCCGGCTGGGTGTGGAATTCCAGATCGATCAGCGCCGAGGAGACGAACTCCACGGTGGCAAAACCCTGGTTGAATTTGCGCGCGGCGATGAAGCGCTTCAGCAGGTCGTCGGGCAGCGGCTCGCCGGTCTGGTAGTGCCGGGCAAACTGCCTGAGCACCTGGGGCTGCTCCTGCCAGTGCTCGTACAGCTGCGACGGCAGCTCGACGAAATCCGTGAACACGGAAGTGCCTGACAGCGAGGGGTAGGTCACATCCGACAGCATCCCGTGCAAGGCGTGGCCGAATTCGTGGAACAGGGTGCGGGCGTCGTCGGGCGACAGCAGCGACGGCTGGCCGTCGTTACCCCTGGAGAAGTTGCAGACATTGAGGATCAGGGGGGCGACCTCGCCATCGAGCTTCTGCTGGTCGCGCAGCGACGTCATCCAGGCGCCGGAACGTTTTGACGGCCGGGCAAAGTAGTCGCCATAGAACAGCGCCTTGTGCTTGCCGGCGGCATCCTTCACTTCCCAGACCCGGACGTCCGGGTGCCAGGCCGGGACATCCTTGCGCTCGGTGAAGGTGAGACCGAACAGGCGGCTGGCGCAGTCGAAGGCGGCGTCAATCATGTGATCGAGCGAGAGATACGGCTTGATCGCGGCGTCGTCGAAATTGGCTCTGATCTGCCGCAGCTTCTCGGCGTAATAGCGCCAGTCCCACGGCGCCAAAGCGAAATTGCCGCCTTCTTCCGCGACCAGCGCCTGCAGGGCATCGCGGTCGGCGAGCGCGCGCATCCGGGCCGGCTTCCAGACCCGCTCCAGCAGGCCGCGCACCGCCTCGGGCGTCTTGGCCATCGAGTCCTCCAGACGGTAGGCGGCGAAAGTGGCAAAACCCAGCAATTTCGCGGTCTCCTCGCGCAACTTCAGGATCTCGAGGATGGTTTCGTTGTTGTCGTTGGCGTTGCCGTTGTCGCCGCGCGCCGTAAAGGCCTTGAACACCTTTTCACGCAAGTCGCGGCGGGTGGAGCTCTTCAGGAACGGCTCCACGAAGGACCGCGACAGCGTCATGACTGCCTTGCCGGCCATGCCGCGCTCCTCGGCCGCAGCCTTGGCGGCTGCGACAAAACTGTCCGATAGGCCATCGCGATCGGCCTCGCCGAGCTCCATGAACCAGTCCTGCTCGTCGCCGAGCAGATGGTGGCTGAAGGCGGTGCCGAGATGGGCCAGCCGCTCGTTGATCTCGGCCATCCGCTTCTTGGCACCCTCGTCGAGCCCGGCGCCGGCGCGATGGAAGCGGGTGTAGGTGCGCTCCAGCAGCCGCAGTTGCTCGCCTGATAGCCCGAGATCGGCGCGGTTGTCGTGCAACAGCGCGATGCGGCCGAACAGCACCGCGTTCATCATGATCGGATTCCAGTGCCGCGCCATCCGCAGCGAGACTTCCTTGTCGATCTCCAAAAGCTCCGGATTGGAGTGCGCCGAGACCAGGTCGTAGAACACCGCCGCCACCCGGGAGAGCAGCTTGCCGGAGCGCTCCAGCGCCGTGATGGTGTTGGCGAAATCGGGGGCCGCGGGATCGTGCTCGATCGCGACGATCTCGGCGGCGTGATCGGCGAAGGCCTGCTCGAAGGCCGGCAGAAAGTGTTCCGGCGCGATTTCGGGGAATGGCGGGGTCTCGAACGGCGTCTGCCAGGCCTTCAAAAGCGGGTTTGCCTGGGCCTTGGAGGCGGCCGCCATTTCCGAGCTTTCCGACATCAACATTTCCCGTTTTGGTCGCGATGAATGCAGGGACCTATATCATGCGATGGGGCTTTTTTAGGCCCTTTTGCGCTTGATAGCAGGGGCCTTTTCATAGAGATTGCGCCCGCAACAGGACCTTGGCCCCCATGAACGCGCAGCCCTCCCCGACCGCTCCCCGCCGGATCATCTGGCCCAGCGTCATCACCGTCGTCAGTGCCGCGATCCTGATCGGCGCCGAGGTGTTCGGCGCGGCATTCGCCGGCGGCTGGGCGCTCGCCATCCTGTTCGGGCTGGACGACACCAGCGCGCACATCCTGCAGGCGGTGCTGTTCGCGATCGGCGTCTTCATCATGGCGGCGTTCATCCGCGCCGCACAGCGCGTCGAGCCGTTCACCCGCCGCGCCTGAAGTCGGCTGCACGACAAAGCCGCGCCGGCCCCGTGAAAATACTTACGAGTGCTTAAGAAAACTTAACGTCTGTTCACGTTCAGCGTCGCTCGCGTGCGCCGTGAGCAACACTGCAAGCACATGTTAGGCAAATCTGTCCCCAGCCTAAAAAAAACATTGCGAAGCAGGATCAAATCCCCTATTTGCACTCTTGCCCAATTTCGCACGTGCCTGTGGTCGTGTGTCAGTCGGTAGGTATCCGGACAAGAGGCCGGACAGCCGCCAAGGGACGAAGAACCGAGGGTCGTTCAAGTCGCAAGATTTGAATGGCCAGCATCTCTCTCAAGAGATGCCGTTGAAGGTCCCTTCGATCCTTGCAACCGTGACTGGCAGCCGGAGGCGAACCGGCGCACCTCGTTCTCAACGGGGGACGCGACTTAAAGCAACGACGGATCGGGCTTTTTTGGTCTCTGCCGGCTTTCCATCAGCCGGCGCGAATACCGAAGAGGCTTGTCCTTCATTGCCAGGTGTGCGGGCGGGATCCTTCCCAACCAATCCACGGCAGCACAGTTCGGTCTGAGTTTTTGGCTGCGTCGCGCCTCCATCGCGCAACGTGGCCGGAGTGCTCTGATCCGAGATCATTTTTTGAACGTGTCTCCGTCGCTGGGGCCGTTTGGGAGGGTGCTACTATGACTGAACGTATCCAGGAATTCCTGCGCAGCCGCCGTAACGAGGGCCAGGACGTCGAGCCGTGCCTCGTCGTCGACCTCGAGGTCGTGCGCGACAATTACCTGACCTTCTCGAAGGCGCTGCCGGACAGCCGGGTGTTCTATGCGGTGAAGGCCAACCCGGCGCCGGAAGTGCTGTCGCTGCTGGCCTCGATGGGCTCGTGCTTCGACTGCGCCTCGGTGCAGGAGATCCAGATGGCGCTGGACGCGGGTGCGACCCCGGAGCGTGTCTCGTTCGGCAACACGATCAAGAAGGAGCGCGACATCGCGCGTGCCTTCGCGCTCGGCATTCGGCTGTTCTCGGTCGACTGCACCGCCGAGGTCGAGAAGATCGCCCGCGCCGCCCCCGGCGCCAAGGTGTTCTGCCGCATCCTCTATGACTGCGCCGGCGCCGAATGGCCGCTGTCGCGCAAGTTCGGCTGCGATCCGGAGATGGCGGTCGACGTGCTCGACCTCGCCAAGCGCCTCGGCCTCGAGCCCTATGGCATCTCGTTCCATGTCGGCTCGCAGCAGCGCAAGGTGAAGGCGTGGGACCGCGCGCTGTCGATGGCGTCGTCGGTGTTCCGCGACTGCGCGGAGCGTGGCATCAACCTGTCCATGGTCAACATGGGCGGCGGATTCCCGACCAAGTACCTGAAGGAAGTTCCGGCGGTCGTGCAGTACGGCCGGTCGATCTTCCGTGCGCTGCGCAAGCATTTCGGCAACGCGATCCCGGAGACCATCATCGAGCCGGGCCGCGGCATGGTCGGCAATGCCGGCATCATCGAGACCGAAGTCGTTCTGATCTCCAAGAAGAGCGACGAGGACGAGGTGCGCTGGGTATATCTCGACATCGGCAAGTTCGGCGGTCTCGCCGAGACGATGGACGAGTCGATCCGCTACGCCATCAGGACGCCGCATGACGGCGCCGAGATGACGCCGTGCGTGCTCGCAGGCCCGACCTGCGATTCCGCCGACGTGATGTACGAGAAGCTGCCGTACCCGCTTCCGGTGACGCTCGAGATCGGCGACAAGCTGCTGATCGAAGGTACCGGCGCGTATACGTCGACCTACTCGGCGGTGGCGTTCAACGGCTTCCCGCCGCTGCGCACCTACCACATCTGAGGCCCTTCTCACCTCTCCCGCTTGCGGGGGAGGTCGGCACGCTCGCAAGAGCGTGCCGGGTGGGGGAATTCTCTCCGCAGGCTCCGTGCCCGCGGAAGCACCCCCACCCCGGCCCTCCCCCGCAAGCGGGAGAGGGTGAAGAAAGTCGGGAGCCGGTGCGCCGGCTCCCACCCCTCCATCTGCCGATTTGAAGACAACGCGCCGCGGACCCGTGTCCGCCGGTCGCGAGGACTGACGTGCCATGACTGCTTTGCGGAACACCTCCGTTGCCCTCATTTCCGATGCCGCCCCGTTCGCGATCCGTGCGGAACGTGGCTCGGACGTCGTTGCGCGTGAAGCGCTGCTGGATGCCTGCTTTGGCGCGAACCGCCATACGCGCACCTGCCAGCGCCTGCGCGACGGACGCGCGCCCGCCGAAGGCCTTGCCTTTTCGGTCGTGCGCCAAGATGGGCAAGCCCGGCTGGTCGGAACCGTGCGGTTGTGGCACGTCAGCGCCGGGGGCGTCCCCGCGCTGGTGCTGGGGCCGCTGGCGGTCGACGCTTCCTGCCGCGAGTTCGGCATCGGCGCCGCGCTGATGACCCACGCGCTGGCGGCGGCGAAAGCCCGCGGCCATGGCGCGGTGATCCTGCTCGGCGATGCGCCGTATTATGCCCGCTTCGGCTTCACGGCGCTTGGAACCGGCGAGCTGTCGCTGCCTGGCCCGTTCGAACGCGACCGGCTGCTCGGCCTCGAGCTGCGCGAAGGCGCGCTCGAGGGCGCCTGGGGCATGATCGCGCCGTCAGGCGCCGAGGCGCCGCTGGCCAAGCCGCGGCTGGCCGGAAAAGCCCGCAAACTGGCCGCTCACGCCGCTTGATTTGAGGGTCAAGACGCGGCATTGCGTGGCCTCAATCCCGGCCACCCGATGTCCCCTCCGAGGTCTGCATCATGCCCCGTCGCCTGATTTCCACCGGCTCGCCGTTCGAGAAGGCCGCCGGCTACAGCCGCGCCGTGCTCGACGGTGAGTTCGCCTTCGTCGCCGGCACCACCGGCTACGATTACGCCACCATGACCATGCCGGCCGATGTCACGAGCCAGGCACGAAACTGCTTTAAAACCATCGAAGCCGCGCTGGCGGAAGGCGGCTTTGCGATGACCGACATCGTGCGCGCGACCTACTACATCACCAACCCTGCGGACGCCGACGCCCTGCTCGCGGTCTGCGGCGAAGTTCTCGGCAACATCCGCCCCGCCGCAACACTCCTCGTCGTCGCCGGGCTGTACAAGCCCGAGATGAAGGTGGAGATCGAAGTCACCGCGAAGCTGCGTTCCGACTGATCCCTGCGAACGCCGACAGCCATTCGTTTTACTGGAGACCATTCAATGAGCCCCGCCTCGCCCATCCACGCGAAAATTTCCGGTCCCATCGTCATGATCGGGTTCGGCTCGATCGGCAAAGGCACGCTGCCGCTGATCGAACGGCATCTCGATTACGACAAGTCGCGCATTACCGTGATCGATCCCAAGGACGAGGGTCGCAAGGCACATTGCGAAAAATACAATGTGCGCTTTATCCAGAAGGGCGTGACCAGGGACAATTATCGCGAATTGCTGACCCCGTTGCTCACCGAAGGTGGTGGCCAGGGTTTTTGCGTCAATCTCTCGGTCGATACCGGCTCCACCGACATCATGGAGCTCTGCAACGAACTGGGCGCGCTCTATATCGACACCGTCAACGAGCCCTGGCTCGGCTTCTATTTCGATTCGTCGAAGGGTCCGGAAGCGCGCTCCAACTACGCTCTTCGCGAAGCGACGCTGGCCGCCAAGGCGGCGCGACCCGCGGGCTCGACAACCTCGGTCTCCTGCTGTGGCGCCAATCCAGGCATGGTGTCTTTTTTCGTCAAGCAGGCGCTGCTCAATGTCGCCGCCGATCTGAAGCTCAATGCCCCAAAGCCGAAGACCAAGGCCGAATGGGCGGACTTGATGCGGCAGGCTGGTATCAAGGGCATCCACATCGCCGAACGTGACACCCAGCGCTCCAGGTCGCCGAAGGAGCCGGACGTCTTCGTCAACACCTGGTCGGTGGAAGGCTTCCTGTCGGAAGGCGTACAGCCGTCCGAACTTGGTTGGGGCACCCATGAAAAATGGATGCCCGAGAATGCGCGGACCCACGAAGCTGGCTGCGGCGCCGCCATCTACCTGATGCAGCCCGGCGCCAACACGCGCGTGCGCACCTGGTGCCCGACCCGCGGCGCGCAGTATGGCTTCCTCGTTACCCACAACGAGTCGATCTCGATCTCCGATTACTTCACCGTGCGGGACGCATCCGGTGCGGCGGTCTATCGGCCGACCTGCCACTATGCCTATCACCCGGCCGACGATGCCGTGCTGTCGCTGCATGAAATGTTCGGCCGCGCAGCGAAGATGCAGGAAAAGCACCACATCCTCGATGAAAACGAGATCGTCGATGGCATCGACGAGCTCGGCGTGCTGCTGTTCGGCCATGACAACAATGCCTACTGGTACGGCTCGCAGCTCTCCATCGAAGAGACCCGCAAACTCGCGCCTTATCAGAACGCCACCGGCCTGCAAGTGACCTCCGCCGTGCTCGGCGGCATGGTGTGGGCGCTGGAAAACCCGAACGAAGGCATCGTCGAAGCCGACGAGATGGACTTCGATCGTCTGCTGGAAATCCAGATGCCGTATCTCGGCCCGGTGAAGGGTTTTTACACCGACTGGACGCCGCTGACCGATCGGCCGGGGCTTTTCCCGGAGGATATCGACACGTCGGATCCGTGGCAGTTCAGGAACGTGCTGGTGCGGTGAGGCACCGCCAGCGCATCGTACTCGGTCGTCACACGCGGGCTTGACCCGCGTATCCATGATTCAGGAAACACGGATCACCGGGGTCGGGCCCGGTGATGGCGAATCGAGAACGTGGATGCGGTCACTCATAACCAGATATTAACCATGACGTGCCACGCTGAAGGGTACTTTCTGCGAGGCCTGGAGCCGTCGCCGCAGCTTCGTTTCGAGCGAAGGCTTCTTCAGCGGGAGCGCCGACCATGCGCGCGATCATCGCTATCGTCCTGTTCGCGGCGGCCCTGGCGGCCTGCTCGCCTGACAATAATGACGTAACCGGCTCGATCGGGAACTGCGCCAGGAAGCTTTATAGCGTGTACAATCCCAGGGACATGAAGCAGTGCGTAGGTGCCTGCATCGCCTGCGATCGCGGCGTGACCACCACCTGCTCCACATCCTGCACACTGAAGGGCGCGCGCTGACCGGCGCCGGAAGCCGCCGTCCTGCTGGCGTTGTGAATGCCGCTACCGGTCCTTGATCGGCGCCGCCGACTTCTCGGCCGGGGCGGGCGGCAGCGCCGGCTGGGCGCCGGCCTTCTGCGCGTCGGCATCGGGCCGCGCCGGCTCGGGCGGCACGCCGGTGGGCCGAGCGCCTGTGGTCGCCTGCTCAGCCGGCGCCGACGGCTTGGTCTCCGCGCCCGGCGTCGATTGCAGCGGCTGCGTCGCCTGCGCCATCTGCGGATGCGGCTTGCCGGCGTTGAGCCTGGCCACCGAAAGACCTGATATCGCGAGTCCCGCCACCACCATGGCGCCGGCCAGCAGCACGTCCATCCTGTAGGCGCGTTTCCTGTCGGCCGGAGACATTGGCTTCACCGTTGGTTCACGCGAATTGGTTCGCAGAAGTCAACGTTCTGATGGCGGCAGGGTTCCATGGCAGTTCAGGCCACAGGTGGAGACCACGATGTCGGCAGGTTCCGGGCCGGCACCTTGCTCTACAGCGCCAGCAGCCCGGCGTCGCCATCATCAGCGGCAAACGCCAGCTGGGTGCCCTTGCCGTTCCAGGCCAGCGCCGACACCTGCGCGCCGCCGTTCTTGCGCACCAGGATTTCCGCGCCGTCGCCGAGCCGCACCATCAGCACGGTGCCGTCACTGTAACCGGCCGCCAGGATGTCCTGCTTCGGATGGCAGGCGACCGCGGAGACCCGGGCCTGCAGCGGCGCCAGCATCGCGGGCTCCTTGCCCATCGGGCCGTCCTTGCTGCCGAATGGCCAGATGATCACTGTATCGGCGCCTGATGTCGCCAGTCCCTTGCCGCCGGCGCTCCATGACAGCGACCGCACGCGGCCGGGATAGCCGGTCATGCGCATGTGCCTGGTATCGGCGAGCCGCCAGCCATGCAGCGCCGGCTCGTGCATCGCGGTCACCAGAAACTTGTTGTCGGGGCTGAACACGACGCCGAGATGCGAACCCGCCCATTCCAGCACTTCGGCGTTGGCGGCCATATTGGGAAACCACAACGTCACGCCATTGTAATGCGCGATCGCAAGCCGCAGCCCCTTCGGCGCGAACGCCAGGCCGCCGACGGTCGAGGGTACTTCGAAAAACTTGTCTTCGCCCTTGCCGCCGCGGACATAGGCGGTCTTGCCGGCCGACCATGCGAACGCGCCGTCGGGATGAACCGCGACATTGTCGATCCAGCGCCGCTTGGCGTCGGTCGCGAGCAGCGTGACCTCGCCCTCTTTGTCCAGCGCCACGACCTTGCCGTCGTCGCCGCCCATGACGATGCGTGCGCCGTCGGTCGCGGCGCAGAGAATGCCGCCGCCGTGGACCGGAACAAGTGATATCTCGCCGTCGGCGCTGACCAGTGCCACGCTTTCCTCGGCACCGACGAAGGCGGCGACCTCGCCGAGAAAATGCACCGAGGTGACGGGCATGGGAATCGCGAGCGGACGCACCCGGTCGGTGACCGAGACGATGGAGGCGGCGTTAGTGCCGGGATCGAACTCTTTCATCACGTGGTGATACAGTTTTCGAAGCCGTCGCGGATCATCTGCTCGGGCAATTCGCGGCCGATGAAGACGAGCCGGCTCTCGCGCGCTTCGCCTTCCTTCCAGGCGCGCTGGTGGTCGCCCTCCAGCATCATGTGCACGCCCTGAAACACGTAGCGGTCGTCATCGTCGGTGAAGGCGAGAATGCCCTTCGAGCGCAGGATCTTCTGGCCCTCGCTGGCGACCAGGTTCTGCAGCCATGGCATGAACTTCGTCGCATCCAGCGGCTTGTCGGACCGCAGCGACAGCGATTGCATGTCTTCGTCATGATAGTGCTTCAGGCCGCCAGAACCGTGACTATCATGGCTGTGGCTGTGGCCGTGATCGTGATCATGGCCGTGGTGATCATGGCCGTGATCGTGGCCATCGCCGCCGTCCAGAAATTCCGGCTCGAGCTCGAGGATGCGGTCGAGATCGAATGCGCCGCGCTCCAGCACGTCGGACAGCGCCACCTGGCAGCGCTCCGTGCGGTGCAGTTTGGCGTAGGGGTTGATGGCGCGGATCCTGGCCTCGACCTCGGCCAGTTCTGCCTTGGAAACCAGATCGGTCTTGTTGAGCACGATGACGTCGGCGAAGGCGATCTGGTTCTTGGCCTCCGGCGCGTCCTTGAGCCGGTCGTTCAGCCATTTGGCGTCGGCCACCGTCACCACGGCGTCGAGCCGGGCGTGCTTCTGCACGTCCTCGTCGACGAAGAAGGTCTGCGCCACCGGCGCCGGATCGGCCAGACCCGTGGTCTCGACGATGATGGCGTCGAACTTGCCCTTGCGCTTCATCAACCCGTCGAGGATGCGCACGAGGTCGCCGCGCACGGTGCAGCAGACGCAGCCGTTGTTCATCTCGAACACTTCTTCGTCGGCGCCGATGATGAGGTCGTTGTCGATGCCGATCTCGCCGAATTCGTTGACGATGACGGCGTATTTCTTGCCGTGGTTTTCCGAAAGGATGCGGTTGAGCAGGGTGGTCTTGCCGGCGCCGAGATAGCCCGTCAGCACGGTCACGGGAATTTTTTGGGATGTCGGTTCAGCCATAGTCACTCCGGAAGGGCGGTATTTCGCGCTGCTGTGCCGGCGGCAGGGAGGGCCCCTGCCCTAATTGGCGAGCGCGCTGGTCAGGGCCTTTATATTGTGCCTGACCATATCAATGTAAGTGGGGGCATCGCCCTTTTCACCCGTCAAACTGTCGGAATACAGCGTTCCGCCGACCCGGGCGCCGGTCTCGGCCGATATCCGCCGGATCAGCCTGGAGTCGCTGATATTCTCGAGGAAAACCGCCGGGATCTTCTGGGTCCTGATCTGGGTGATAATGCGGGCGATATCGCGCGCGCTGGCCTCGGATTCGGTGGAAACGCCCAGCGGCGCCACGAATTCGATGCCATAGGCGGACGCGAGATAGCCAAACGCATCATGGGTCGAGATCACCTTGCGGCGGTCCTGCGGGATCTGCGCCACCGCCGCCCGGATGTCGCGGTCAAGCGCATCGAGCGTTTCCAGATAGGTTTGCGCGTTGCCGCGATAGGTCCCGGTGCCGGCCGGGTCGGCGGCGGCCAGCGCATCCCGAATGTTGGTCACGTAGATTTTCGCATTGGCGACGGATTGCCAGGCATGCGGATCGGCGTGGGAGCCGAGCTTGCGCGGCGCGATGCCCCTGGTCGCGGTGGCGATGGTCGGCTTCTTGCCGGAGGATTTCACCAGCCGCGACAACCAGCCTTCGAAGTCGAGACCGTTGACGATGACGAGTTTTGCGTCGGCAATCCTCTTCGCATCGGCCGGCGTCGGCGTGTAGACATGCGCGTCGCCGTCCGGGCCTACGAGCGTGGTGACGCTGACGCGATCGCCGCCGACATTGCGGACGAAATCGCCGAGGATCGAAAAGCTCGCGACCACGTTGAGGCGATCCTGCGCGCGGGCGGGAGAAACGGCTACTGCAAGCAGAAGGCAGACCAACCAGAAACACCACATATCGGGGGCTCTGGCTCGATGCCGCAACAACGGCAGTGAGCCCCCTCTCCCGCTTGCGGGGGAGGGTTGGGGTGGGGGTGCCTCAGCGAGCACCGATGCAAGCGGAGAGAATTTCCCCCACCCGCCGCGCAAGCGCGGCGACCTCCCCCGCAAGCGGGAGAGGTGCACCGAGCAAGCGGCCAACAAAGAATTCACGACCACGCTAAGCCTCCAGATGCCGGCGGGGAAACATCTGCCGCACCAGCCCGCTAACAGTGCCGAACAAGACCGAGCCGACATACAGCACCGCCGCCACCAGGATGATCGCGGGGCCGGACGGCACCTTGGTATGGAACGACAGCACCAGCCCCGCATAGCCGGAGACAACAGCGCTCGCCACCGCGATACAGATCATGCCGGTGATGTCGCGCGACCAGAACCGCGCGATGCCGGCGGGCAGGATCATCAGGCCGACCGCGAGCAACGTGCCGAGCGCGTGAAAGCCGTTGACGAGGTTGATGACCACCAACGCCAGAAACGCCAGATGCGCCGGCGCGCCGGCCCGGCTGACGGTGCGCAGGAATACCGGATCGACGCATTCGATCACCAGCGGGCGGAAGATTACAGCCAGCACCAGCAGCGTGATGGTGGCGTTGAAGGCGATCACCAGCAGGGTCTGGTCGTCCATGGCCAGGATGTTGCCGAACAGCACGTGCAGCAGATCGATATTGGTGCCCTTGATGGAAACAATGGTCACGCCTGTTGCCAGCGACACCAGATAGAAGGTCGCCAGCGAGGCGTCTTCCTTCAGCTCGGTGTTGCGCGCGACCAGTCCTGCAAGGATGGCAACGGTAAAGCCCGCGATCAAGCCGCCGGCGGTCATCGCGAACAGGCTGAGGCCGGACAGCAGGAAACCGATCGCGGCGCCCGGCAGGATGGCATGCGCCATGGCGTCGCCGACCAGGCTCATCCGCCGCAGCATCAGGAACACGCCGATCGGCGCGCCGCCCAGCGACAGCGCGATCACGGCGGCGAGCGCCCGGCGCATGAATTCGAATTCGGTGAAGGGCGCGATCAGCGCGTCATAAATCATCGCTTCACGCCGCCCGCGACGGCATGTCGTCGACCGCGCAGGCCGGCGCACTGTCGTCGAAGGCCTCGCACATCCGGCGCGCTTCCGCGAGGTTCTCTGATGTCAGGACCTCGGCGGTGGGGCCCCACGCCACCGGCCCGCGCGCCAGCAGCAGGGTTTCCGGAAAATGGGCGCGCACCAGATCCATGTCGTGCAGCGCCGCCAGCACCGTGCGCTTTTCAGTGTGCCAATGCCGCACCAGCGCCACCAGGTCGGCCGAGGTTTTGGCGTCGATGGCGTTGAAGGGCTCGTCCAGCACGATCAGCCGGGCATCCTGCAACAGCACCCGCGCGAACAGCATGCGCTGCATCTGCCCACCCGACAGCGTGCCGATCGGACGATTCTCAAAACCGTTGAGGCCGACGGCACCGAGCGCCTGGGCGATCTTGTCGCGCGCGGACTTGCCCATGCCGCCGAAAAACCCGGTCTCGCGCCACAGCCCGGTGCCAACGAAATCGTACACCGAGATCGGAAAGCTGCGATCGATGTCGGCAGTCTGCGGCAGGTAAGCGATATCGCGAACGTTGAGATCGCCCAGCCCGATCGAACCCGCCAGCGGCTTCAGGATGCCGACCAATCCTCGAAACAGCGTCGATTTGCCGGCGCCGTTGGGACCGACCACCGCGAGCAGCGCGCCGGTGGCGACCTCGCCGTCGAGATGGTGCACGGCCGGATGCCGGTCATAGCCCAGCGTGACATCGCGGAATTGCAGCTGCGCGGCCATGCTCACCTCATCGCCAGCCACACCACGGCCCACAACCCGGCGCTGACTGCGAGCGCCGCCCCGAGCCGGGCGAAAACCGTCATGCGCAGGATCGACCAGGGTGCTGCCTGCGCCGGATGCGGCGACGACGGCCCGTGACTGTGGGCGTGGTGGTGGCCATGGTCATGACTGTGAGGATGCGTGGGAACCATGGAAAAACGTTATAATATAACATAACGAGTGTCTACCCGGGGCGTTCTCAGTGCCTACGGCTTCCCGATCGCCATTGCGATCGCTGCGGCCACGAACGGGAACGGCAGCGACACCGCGGCGCGGAACCAGACGAAGCGCGCCGGCATGAACGGGATCTCCCAGAGAATCAGCCGCTGGAACGCGAACAGCGCCCAGGCGGTGACATAGGCGATGACCTGCGGCGGGCCGGCGCCGGCCTTCATGGCGACCGCGCCCAGCGAAAAACCGATCACCGGGCCGCCCGGCGTCGCGGCGCCGGCGACCGTGGCCATCAGCACGCCGAGCCAGCCGCTGTCGGGCCCGAGCCAGCCGGTGATCATTTCGGAAGGAATCACCGCGGCGATGTAGCCCGCGCCGATCACGCCGAGCGCGATGCGCGGCACGATATTGATGAAATCCAGCGTGCCTTCGCGCACGGACGAGACCAGCACGGGCCGGCCGCGCTGCCAGGCCATTAATCCGAGCGCGGCGACCGAACCCCACAGGATGATGTCGACGATCAGCGCGCTCATGGCGGCGCGCCCTTCGGATAGATCCTGAGATAGACGAAGCGGCCGAGGGCGCCGGCCAGGATCGGCAACGGCAGTGAGATCACGATGCGCCACAGCGTGAAATCGGTGCCCATGATCGGCAATTCCCAGACGATCGCGCGGCCATAACCGATCAGCGTCCAGCTCACCACCATGGCGATGGCGGCGCCGAAATCGGCGCCGACCGTGAGCAGTGCTGCCGCCACCGGATAGACGGTGAACGGCCCGCCCGGCAGGATCGCGCCGAACGCGGTGCCGATCAGTAACCCCTTCAGGCCGGAATTCGGCCCCAGCGCGCGCGACACCTTCTCGTGCGGCAGGATCTCGGCGATGAAGGCGCCGAGCAGGCAGCCCGCCAGCACGCGCGGCAGGATGCCGCCGAACAATTCCAGATCGCTGAAGAGGATTTCCGTGACGCCATGGGCGCCGTCGCGGCGCCACACCAGCACCACGCAGACCGCGACCAGCACGGCGATCACGATCATCGACCAGCCGATCGGCTTGCGGATGCGTCCGGGGCGCGGCTCGGTGTCCGCGGCGTCGTCGGCGGGCGCCGGGTCTTTCAGGGGGAGTTCTGCCAAGGCAATCGGTCTGGGAGGTGAAAAGGCGGAAATCTGCTTAGTCTTGCCTGCTTAGTCTTGCCGGCACAGCGAAGCAAACGGAACGACGGCGCCACCCATGCGCGGCCTCATGGAGGCCCATGCCGATTTGTTCACGTCAGATGACGCACCAGCGCGAGGCCGGCGAACAGGCCGGCGATCGACAGCACCACCGAGCCCAGCACGTAGAACAGCGCGGAGGCGATTTCGCCCCGCTCGTAGAGCAGCACGGCATCGAGCGAGAATGCCGAGAAGGTGGTGTAGCCGCCGAGAATGCCGGTCATCAGAAACAGCCGCCAGGGCTGCGAGGCCCCGCCCTTGAAGGCGAGATAGCCGGCGATCAGGCCCATGACGATCGAGCCTGAAATATTGATGATGAAGGTGCCCCAGGGAAACGCGGTGCCGAGGCCGCGCGCGCTGATCATGTTGACCGCATGGCGCAGCGACGCACCAAGCCCGCCGCCGACGAACACCAGAAGATAGCTATTCATCTGCCACCCGCACTCCAGTTGCAGCCCCGGACCTCAGTATGCGGCGCGGCTCGCGCAAACGAAAGGGCGGCAGTGAGATGTTGCCGCCCCTGGAAACTTCGTTGGAAAATTTGTCCCGTCATTCCGGGGCGATGCGAAGCATCGAAACTCAGATGTGCAATTGCACATCGGGGAATCTCGAGATTGCTTTGCTCATGACTTCTGGATTCCGGGTTCGGCCCTTCGGGCCGCCCCGGAATGACGAGATCAGGCCTTCGAGAACAGCTGGTCGACATACTCCCAGTTCACCAGATGATCGACGAACGCCTTCAGATAGTCGGGGCGACGGTTGCGATAATCGATGTAGTAGGAGTGCTCCCAGACGTCGACGCCGAGGATCGGCGTGGCGCCGTACACCAGCGGGCTTTCGCCGTTGGCGGTCTTGGAGATCTCGAGCTTGCCGTTCTTGACCGACAGCCAGGCCCAGCCCGAGCCGAACTGGCCGACGCCGGCGGCGGCGAAATCGGTCTTGAACTTCTCCAGCCCGCCGAGATCCTCGTTGATCTTCTTGGCCAGACGGCCGGGCAGTTTGTCGCCGCCGCCATTGGGCTTCATCCAGTTCCAGAAATGCAGGTGGTTGTAGTGCTGGCCCGCATTGTTGAACAGCGGCGCATTCTTGCCGAACGAGCCCTTGACGATCTCCTCGAGAGACTTGCCCTCGAATTCGGTGCCTTTCAGCAGATTGTTGCCGTTGGTCACGTAGGCCTGATGATGCTTGTCGTGGTGGAATTCCAGCGTTTCCTTCGACATATGAGGTGCGAGCGCGTCATAGGCATAAGGAAGGGTGGGAAGCGTGAAGGTCATGGGGGATGTCCGCAATGATGGGAGACGTGGGCTTAACGGGAACCCTTATAGAAGGTTCCAGGGATCTTAAACACCGCAATTTGGGACGACCAGAACAGCGCGTTCGCGAGAAAGAACGAAAAATGAGTATCGAGATCGACGTATTGAACGGGGACGCATCGTGGCCCACGGCCGAGCCGCTGTTCAAGGCGGTCTGGCCGGCCGAAATGGTTGAGCAGCGGCCCTGGGGGCATGTCAAATGGGCGCATGCCGACCTCCGCGTGCTGATCGATGCGCCCCAAGGAAGCCAAGGCGGCCTGGCCTGCCATGTCGGCATCTACTTCCGGCACGCCACTTGGGACGGCCGCAAGGTTCATATCGGCGGCATCGGCGGGGTTTCGACCCGCGAGGACTGCCGGCGGCAGGGTTATGCCAGCCTGGCGCTCGACGCCGCGGTCCAGACCATGCGCCACCATGAAGCGGTGCAATTCGGGCTGTTGTTCTGCGAGCCGCACAATTTCGCGTTTTACCAATCGCGCGGCTGGCACCCCTTCAGCGGCGAAGTCTACGCCGAACAGCCGGAGGGACGCGTTCG
>NZ_JAURXB010000296.1 GCF_030654605.1 Bradyrhizobium sp. | reverse complement strand
CTGTTGTCATTTTACCAGCGGGCCTTGACGCCCGCATACACGGCGCGACCCGACCCGGGCTCGAACAGCAGTGATGCCGAACTGGCCGTGTTGATGATGCTGGCGGAGGCAATATAGGCCTTGTTTCCGATATTTCTGGCTTCTACATACATCGAATAAGTTCCACCATTGTCGACGCCTGCCTTGAGGCCCCAGATCGCATAGGGTTCGGTCTTTAGCGTGTTCGCGTTGTCGACAAAATACGACTGCGGCACCCATTCGATATTGGGCCCGAAATAGAAGCCTGTCGGATTCTTGTACAGCAACTCGGCACGGAGGTAGTGACGCGGGGCCCCGGGCAATTCGTTGTTGCGATAGCTTGGGTCGTTGTCGAAACGGAAATCGTTCAGCGTGTACGCAACATTCAGCCAGATCTTGTCGGGCGCCGGGCCGTTGTCGAAGATGCCGCGGAAAATCGCGGCGCCCGCGCCCGCTTCGATGCCCTGGTGAATGGTGCGATCGGCGTTGGTGACGTTACAGCTTCCGACGGCGTTGCCGACGATACATTGCAGTTCGTCGCGGATGTTGGCGCGATAGGCCGCGATTTCCCAGGAATAGTCCGGCCGCTTCATGCGGGTTCCGATCTCATAGGTGGTGGCGGTCTGCGGGCGGATGCTGGTGAAGGCAATGACCGCCGTGCCCCCCGATCCGGACGAACTTTCGCCAAAACTCGGCACCTCGGCGCTCCGCGAGATGTTGGCGAAGGCCTGCCAGGTCGGATCGATATCCCAGAGCAGACCGGCTTTCGGCGACCACAGACTGAACTCGGTCGCGCCCGACTGATCACCATTGCTGAGAAAGCGATCCTGCCGATTGCGGGTAGCGTAGAGGAATTGCGTTCCGGCGATCGCGGCGACGTTCGGCAGGAAGTAAAAACTGTCCTCGACGTAGAGAGAGGTGTTTTTCGAGCGATCGATCGAGGACGACTGCAGCGCGCCCTTCCGGCCGCCGACATTCGTGAACTGCTGATTGTCGATGCTGCCGTTCAGGACGTTGACGCCGGCGACAAGGCGGTTGCGGAAGCCGCCGATGAAGCGATCGTCGGTGACCTTGGCGAAGCCGCCGTAGTCCTGGTAGCGGTAGTCGAGCCATTGAAAGATCGGATGCATCAAATGGCGGTCGACGCCGAAAGCGCCGAATTCGACCTTGGTGTCTTCAAACCGGATCGTCGTCTTGTTGGCGAGCCGCACCGTATCGATGTTGCGCTGCTGGTCGTTGGTGACGTTCGCGGGAGCGGCGGCTTGAGGATTGCTCAGGGCCGAAGCCTTGGTGACGGCGCCGGGAATGCGCTGCCGTACTTCGTTGGCGTTCAGGTAAAACCGGGTCTCGACGTCCGGCGAGAACTGATAGCCGACATTGCCGCTGAGGCGCGTGGCATGCCCGTCGCTGTGATCCCTGAAGCCGTCCGAAGCCTGCGTCGAGGCGGTGACGAAGCCGTCCCATGGACCGTTGGCGCCGCCGGCATTGGCTTGCAGCCGCTTGTACCCGAATGCGCCCATATCGGCCGACACCCCGTTCGGAAACGGATCGCGGCCGGTTGCGGTCACAAAATTGATGGCGCCGCCCAGCGAGTTGGCGCCGAACTGCAGCGCATTGGCGCCCTTGTAGACCGCGACATATTTGTAGGCGGTGGGATCGATTTCCTGAAAATCGCCATAGCCGTCGGCGGTGTTGATCGGGATCCCGTCCATGTAGAGCTGGACGCCACGCAGATGGAAGTTGCGCGACAGGCCTGAACCGCGAATCGAAAGCCTGGTGTCATCACCCCATTTGGGCTGCGCAAACACGCCCGGGACGTAATCCAGAACGTCCTTGATGGTGTTGGCGACGGTCGAATTCCGGTAGGCCTCGGCCGGAACGATGGCGACGCCGCCGGGCGTCTGCTGGATGTCGCGCAGCGCCTGTTGCACGGTGAGGACCGTCAGGGCGGGTCCCCTCGCCTGATCGCCGGCGACGGGTGCGGCGGCGGGATTGCTGACACGGGGCGCCCGCGCCGAGGGCACGACGTTGCGCTGCGACGGGCGGGCCGCCGCGGCGCGCTTTTGCTGGGGCGCATCGACGGTAATGGCCGGCAGCGGCGGTTGCGGACTGGTTTGCGCGGCAGCGGAAACGGAAACGATCGCGGCGGTGGAGGCCAGCAACAAGCTGCGCGCGAACACGCTCGATATATTGTGAGCACGAGACATTTTGACATTCCTGATGCTGGCGCGGAGGCCAGCCGGATCAACGACACTATTCGGCACGGCCTGGGCCATACCGATCACGGGAGTGTTTTGTCGTCAGGAAATGAACGGAGGCGCGCGGGCCTGGGCATGCCAACCGGCCCGGAAACCGAGCGGGTCTGGCGCAGCGTCGCGCCACGCCACGCGCGCGAACTGTCGCAACGGCGTTGCGAAGCTGGCTTCGGGCACAGCAAGGGACGCGGCTGCGTGCGCTATGCAGCACATCGCGCAGGCACCGTTATGGGCGCGGTGCTCGCCGGTTTGACCGGTCTGGTCGGTCGCCGAAGCGGCACTGCCCGAGCAGATCGGCGCCGCATGGAGGGGATCGGAGGCGGCGATGCTGGCCGCCCAGCAGGCACCGATCGGTGCAAGGACTTGCACCGTGAGGGCCATCAAGACGATGGGAAGAAATTTCCACAACCGCCGGCGCATCAAAAACCACCTCTTCAAGGCAACCAACTAATCACGCAGGCAGTCCGGAGTCGAGATCCGGTTTCGGCAATAATGCGTTGCGGATCATAGGCCCCCGAATGCAAGACCTGTTTGATGCAGAGCAAGGACGATGGCGGCAAGGGAGGAAGATGTGCGGAAGATCACCACGGTTACCCTTCCGGCATGATTGTCTCCCTGTCGATATCCGTCGCCGGGGCGCGATTGGCCTCGCCGGAGAGAGCCATCCTCCCTATAGTCTGCAATTGCAAACGTTACGTCGGCTCTTTAGGTTCGCGGAATGACAGATCGACAGCAGCCGTGCTGGAGGGCATATGTCGCGCTTGTCGCGATCTATGCCCTGTTGGTTTCGGCCCTGCTGCCCGGCCTTGCCCTGCAGGCCCAGGGAAAGGCCAATCCGCTCGACGGCCTGTCCGTCGTCATTTGCCTGTCGTCAGACAATCCAGCGGTCCAGGACAAGGCTCCCGGTACGCCGGCCGATCACCGGCACGACGCATGCTGTATCCTGTGCATGGTTCCGGGACTGGCTGCGACAGCTGACTCGATTCCCGTTTCAGCACCGGATTTTGCATCGTCGCGTTCATCGCCGCTGAAGCCACGGATCGCAACAGGCGCGTTCGATCCGGCAGAGCTCATGCCGATCAATCCCCGCGCGCCCCCGCACTTCACCTGAAGCGCCTTACGGGCCCTTGCGGTCGAAATCCCGCCTTCGATTGATCCGGCAAGTGGACCGTGTCCCTCGGGACGTCGCCGCCATGCGTGGAGCCTAAATTCCACGCGAATCCCTCCTCCCCATGCGGCCGCAGCACGAGCGCGGCCACAACACCAGAACACGGTCGCAAACCATGGCTACAAATTACCTGACGGTCGCACGGATCGGGGCAGCCCTTGCCATTGCAATCCTCGTCAGCGCGGTGGGCTTGACTTGGCTGGCTCAACGCGAGGGAGGCAAATTGCCCGCAATGGCCGGAATCGGCGGATCGTTCGCGCTCGTCGATCACCATGGCAAGTCCGTCACCGAGCGCGATTACCTGGGCAAGCCGATGCTGATATTCTTCGGGTTCACGAACTGCCCTGACGTATGCCCGACGACGCTGTTTGAGTTGACGGCGAGGCTGAATGAACTTGGCGCCGAGGCCGATCGGTTGAATGTCGTATTTGTCACCGTCGATCCGGAACGCGATACGCCGCAACAACTCGCGCTCTATCTCTCCTCCTTTGATGCGCGGATTACCGGCTTGTCCGGAACGCCCGAAAACGTATCGGCCGCCATGGCCGGTTATCGCGTCTATGCCCGCAAAGTCCCACTGGATGGCGGCGGGTACACGATGGACCACACCGCGACGATCTACATGATGAACAGCAGCGGGCAATTCGTCGGCCTCATAAACTATCAGGAACCGGAAACGACGACGCGGGCTAAATTGCGCCGGCTCTTATCCTTCGGGAGCCGATGATGGACCGCACGAATTTGAGATTGCTGGTCGCCCATGTCGTCACTCCCTTTGCGACCGGAGCGGGATTGGGCACATTCTTCCTGTGGTCCATTTATTACCTGGACGTGGCCGGCATGCGATCGCTGCTGGCCGCGAGCGGCGGCGACTTCCTCGGCCTCGACCTCATCCCGTTCGCGTGCGCTTTCGGTTCGCTGGCGATCGGCACCAGTCAGGCGATGACATTTCTCATTGAAACCTGATGGGGATCGGGAGGCATTTGACGTAGCGCAATGAATGGAAGGCCTCGACGTTGGATATGATCTGGACATATCCATGGATCGTCCGATGTTCGACTTCGACCAACCGCTGCTTGTTGCGGGATTGCTGCTGGGGCTGTCATCTAGCCTGCACTGCTTCGGCATGTGCTCAGGCATCGCGGCGAGTCTGCATTTCGCCGCCGACCTCGATCCCAATCGCCCTGCTCTGGATCTCCTGGCAACGACATTGCTGATCAACGCCGGGCGGATCTCCGGCTACGTCGCCGCTGGCGCGATCGTCGGCGCCGTTGGATCAAGCGTATTCGGCTCGTTCGATCATTCGTTCACCCATGCGGTTCTTCGCTGGGCCGCCGCAGCGGCACTCGGCTGGATCGGGCTTTCAATGCTCGAGGTCATGCCCCTTCCAGCGGTGCTTTATCGAGTTGCGTCAGCCGTCAGCCGCACCATGGAAACCGTCGCACGCGCGTCCCGGCTGCCGACGACAGCCCGGATTTTCCTGAGCGGGGCGATTTGGGGCTTCCTTCCCTGCGCCATGGTTTACGCCGCTCTCTTCTACGCGATGCTTTCCGGTTCGGGGCTCGGCGGGACACTGGTGATGTCCGGTTTCGGCCTTGGAACCTTGCCGGTACTGGTGGGCGCCGGCCTTGGACTCCCGCTGCTCCGCAGCCGGGCCACCTCGGTATGGCTGCGGAAGGGGATCGGGATTGCCATCATCATGGTCGGAATTATCAGCGCGGGCATATCTCCGACGACATTTGCAGCATGGTGCAGGTCCGGCTGACCAGGCAATTCCAGCCCCCTACACAATTACCCAAACGCGAATACCCGCAGCCGGATGCAACCGCGGGTGGCGAAATTCCAATGATTTCGCGGATTGCTCTAATTTTGAACAATCGTTGCTGAAATTGGTGACAAAACGAAAAAGATGGTCTACCAGTACAGGCTCAGGCTGGCCGTAAGGTTCTGTCTGGTGGTCCAAGTCTCGGGAGGAGCCCTGGCGCGCACAAGCAGCGTCGCCCCGTCAATCAAGATCAAATCCAATATTGCGGGGAAATAGGGTCGACACAATTTTCAGAGCAGGGCTTCGCGCCCTGCTCTTTTTTTTCGAGATTCTTTGTCGAGGTGTTTTGGTCGAGGTGTTTTGGTCGAGATATTCTGGAATGATCGGCTCACGCAATGAAACCGCGACGCAGCGCATGACGGCACCGGTCAATCCGATCCAGCACAGCTTTGAACTCGCCGCCGAGCGTGGCGAGGACCTGACCCCGCTGGTCTATGACAGGCTGTTCCGCGAACATCCGGAAACCCAGGCCATGTTCCGCAGCGACGGAAGCGAGCTCGTGAGAGGTTCGATGCTGGCACAGACCATCGAAGCGATGCTGGACTTCGCCGGCGAGCGGTCAGGACGTTTTCGCATGATCGAATGCGAGGTGCAGTCGCACGACGGCTACGGCACGTCGCGCGAACTGTTCGGCAAATTTTTCGGCGTGATCGCGGCGACGATGCGCGAAGTGCTCGGAAACGACTGGTCACCCGAGATCGACGCGGCGTGGCGGAAATTGCTCGGTGAAATCGATCGCCTTGTCGCCTCGAGCCAGCCGCAAATAGAAGCCTGACTTCTTCAATCCCGCTCCAGGAAATTCGAACCGATGTCGGCTTTCTTCTTGATCGGATCGTAATCGCAATAGACGCCGTCGGCAACGAGCGTGTAGTTCGCAATGACGGTGTATTTGTCGGGCCGGACCGAGTTCAATCCGACCACCGCGGTCCTGGTCCCGGTATTCCATTTGAACGGCGTCGTGCTCGGCGCCCTCTCGCAGGCCGCCACCGCCTCGGCAAAGACATAGCCTTCGACAAAGGCTTTCACGGTCCGCAACTGGCCCAGCGTTTTCCAGTTCATGTAGAAGGCGCCCGCGAGGGCTGCGATCAGCAGCAGAAAAACCCCGGCGACAATCCTTTGAAGCGTCATTTCCAAGCCTCCCCCACTCACCAGCATAATACAGAGAGGTCGAGTGATTCAATGCGTTCGCGGCTTCCGCGTCGATTGAATTCAGCGTGCGGCGAATCCATATGACTGCAGGAAAGCCGAGGAGTATCGCAGTGAGCCTGGGTGGAATTAGCAACCTCGATTACACGGTCCTGTTGTGCAACAGGATGAATGAAACGCGCGCATTTTACCGCGACATCATGAAATTTCCGGTCGAAACCGATCGCGAGCATTGGGTCAGTTTTCGCGTCGGCGCCGCGCTATTGACGCTGCGGCCGCGCACGGCGTGGACCGTCTGCGACGACGGCAAATCAATTCCGGGATCGGCGGCGGTCCAGCTGGCCTTTCGCGTTCCGCCGTCCGCGCTCGACGCCTGCCATGCTGAATTGGTCGCCAGGGGCGTGCCGATCCTGAGGGGGCCGACCGATCTGCCGGACTGGCGCCATCGCACGTTGTTCTTTCGCGACCCCGAGGACAACATCATCGAGATCTATGCGGAATATTGAGGGGCGATGCACTGAGGCACGATGCAAACGCGGCTGTCATCGCCCGGCACTTGACCGGGCGACCCAGTATTCCAGAGACGGCTGTGATTGACCGAGAAGCCGCGGCGTACTGGGTCCCCCGCTTTCGCGGGGGATGACGACTGAAGATGGTGAGATCGCTCGCAAATGCCTCCCAGACTAAAACGCCACGCCCATCAAATTCGACAGCCGCTCGATGTTCAGGTAGCCGGCGCGATAGGCCAGCATGCCGATGCCATAGACGACCGCCGCGATCACGGTGGTCCAGATCAGCTTGCGGCCCATCCTGGTTGCGATCGGCGCGCCGGGGTCGGTGCCGGGCGGGCCGCCGCCGTCTTCATGCTGGCTGCGGACGCCGAACGGCAGCGTCACGAACAGCACGATCCACCACAACACGAAGTAGATCGCCAGCGCGGTTGAGATTGTATAGGCCATCTCAGTTCTGTTCGATTTCGACGAGCGCGCCGGAAAAATCCTTCGGATGCAGGAACAGCACCGGCTTGCCGTGCGCGCCGATCTTCGGCACGCCGTCGCCAAGCACGCGCGCGCCCTCTTCGATCAGCCGGTCGCGCGCCGCGATGATGTCGGGCACGTCGTAACAGATGTGATGGATGCCGCCATCGGCATTGCGCTCGATGAATTTCGCGATCGGCGAGGCCTCGCCGAGCGGCTGGATGAATTCGATCTTTGTGTTGGGCAGGGTCACGAACACGGTGATGACGCCATGTTCGGGCAGCGGCACCGCGGCGGAAATCTCCGCCCCGAACGCCGCGCCGTAGATTTTGGCGGCCTTCTCGGCGTCCTTGACCGCGATCGCCACATGATTGAGCCGGCCCAGCATGGCACCCCTCCGCCTTGATTTCCTAAACCGTCAGAACGTGAACGTAGCACAGCGGCTTCTTGCCCCAATGCTGGTTGATCGCGGCGCGCACCGCGCGGCGCACCGATTCAGCCATCGCGTCGGGGTCGCGCCGCTTGGCCCGCGGCAGCCCCTCAATGGTCGTCACCACCACGTCGAAGACGATCTCGTCGATTTCCTCGCCGGCGGTATTCCTCTCGGGAATGCCGACCAGCTCGACCTCGGGATCGTCGGCCAACTCGCCCTTGTCGGTCACGGCAAAGGCGACGAAGGCGCAGCCGGCAAAGGCCAGCTTCTTGCGCTCGACCACCGCGCGCGACTTGGAATCCTCGAGAATCGAGCCGTCCTTGTAGAGCCGCCCGGACGGCAGCTCCTCGATCACGCCGGAATCGCCCGGTCCCAATTTCACCAGGTCGCCGTTGCGACAGATCAGCACTTTCGGCACGCCCGCGGCCCGCGCCAGCTTGGCGTGCTCGAACAGATGCAGCGCCTCGCCATGAACCGGGATCAGCAGCTGCGGACGCACCCATGAAATCATGTCGCGCAGCTCGTCGCGGCGCGGATGGCCGGAGACGTGGACGAGATGGGTGCGGTCGGTGATGACCTCGATGCCCTGCGTGATCAGCCCGTTGATGATTCCGCCCACCGCCTTTTCGTTGCCGGGAATGGTGCGCGAGGAAAAGATCACGCAGTCGCCCTTGTTCAAGGTGACCTGCGGATGGTCGTCATTGGCGATGCGCGACAGCGCCGCGCGCGGCTCGCCCTGGCTCCCGGTGCACAGCGCCAGCACCTTGTCCGGCGGGAAATGGCCGTAGAGATCGGCGCCGCGGAAAGCCTGCACGCCGTCCAGATAGCCGGTCTCGCGCGCCACCTGCACGACCCGCTCCATGGCGCGGCCGACCACGACGACCTCGCGTCCGGAGGCTTTTGCCGCGTCAGCAACCGCACGGAGCCGCGCGACGTTGGAGGCGAAGGTGGTCACCGCAACTCGGCCCCTGGCGGCCTTCACCAGTTCGGTGATGGTTTTGGCGACCTCCAGTTCGGACGGCGAGCGCCCTTCCCGCACCGCATTGGTGGAATCGCCGATCAGCGCCAGCACGCCGGAATCGCCGAGTTCGCGGAGCCGCCGCTCGTCGGTCGGCACGCCGATGATCGGCGTCGGATCGATTTTCCAGTCCCCCGTGTGCAGCACGGTGCCGGCGGAGGTGTGGATCGCCAGCGCGTGGGACTCCGGAATCGAATGCGCCACCGGAATGAATTCGACGCTGAACGGGCCGATGTCGATGCGGCCGCCCGAAGGCACCACGGTGACCGGGATTTTCGGCGGATGGCGCTCGGAAGCGCATTTGGCCGCGAACAGAGCGGCGCTGAACTGGGTCGCGTAGATCGGGCATTTCAGCTTCGGCCACAGGTCCATGATGGCGCCGAAATGATCTTCATGGGCATGGGTCAGCACCAGGCCAACCAGGTTCTTCCGCTCCTTTTCGAGGAAGCGGATGTCCGGCATGATCAGGTCGATGCCCGGCAGATGCTCCTCGTCGCCGAAGGAGACGCCGAGATCGACCGCCAGCCAGGAGCGCTGATGGCGGTTGCCGAGGCCATAGATCGACAGGTTCATGCCGATCTCGCCGACGCCGCCGAGCGGCGCAAAGGTCAGTTCGTCCGGACGCGACATCAGACCGCCCCCGCCGATGCTGTCGAGCCGAAATGGACGTCGCCGGCCGAGATCGAGACCCGGTGGCCATCCGCCTTGCGGATGATCAGGCAGCCCTGCTCGTCGATGGTATCGAATATTCCTTCAACGGTGCCGGCGCCTGCCCGGACCGCGACCGGCTGGCCCAGCCCGGCCGCGCGCTCCAGCCACAGCCGCCGGATTTCATCAAAACCCCGGCCATTGTCCCAGATGCCGCGGGTCTCGGCCCAGGCATCCGACAGTTCGGCGAACAGGTCCTCGGCGCCGACATGAACGCCGATCGCCGCCAGCGAAGTTGCCGGGGTCGGCGTGCCCTCGGGCGCGGCTACGACATTGGTGCCGATGCCGACTACGACGGCCAACCGGTCACCCGGCACGGCCTCGGCTTCCAGCCCGATGCCGACGAGCTTCTTTCCCCCGGCCAGGACGTCGTTGGGCCATTTCAGCGAAAACGTCATATGTTCCGATCCCGCCGACCTCAGCGATGCTTCGATGCTAACTTTTTGCAGTGCCGTCCCGATCGCCAATCCTGCGGCAAACCCCAGCGTCGCCGCGACCGCAGGCGCCACATCGATCACTTCGAGGATGCTGCTCGCAAGATTTCCGCGCGGAGCGATCCAGGGGCGATTCCGTCGTCCGCGCCCGGCCGTCTGCTCCGACGTAACGAACCACATCGGACCATACTCGCCCTCGCGCGCCCGCGCCATGGCTTCCGTATTGGTCGAGCCAATTTGGTCGAAAGCGGCGAGCCGGTAGCCCGCCGAGATGGCTCGCGGACCGAGCTTGAAAGCCATTTAAAACAGAGACTTCGCCGCCGACGTCGCCACGCTGACCAGCGGCCCCGGATAGACGAAGAAGAAGATGTTGAAGAGGCCCGCGACCGCCAGCACCGTGCGCAATTCCATCCGCATCGGGTCGAGCTTGGCCAGCGGCTCGTCGAAATACATCACCTTGATGATGGTGAGATAGTAATAGGCGCCGATCACGCTGGCGATCACGCCGATCACCGCGAGCGTGAACAGGCCGGCCTTGATCGCGGCCAAGAACACATAGAATTTGCCGAAGAATCCCGCCAGCGGCGGAACGCCGGCCAGCGAAAACAGCAGCATCGCAAAAAAGAACGCCAGCAGCGGGTTGGTGCGCGACAGCCCGGCGAAATCGCGGATGCTCTCGACGTGCTGGCCGTTGCGCTTCATGGTCAGGATCACCGCGAAGGTGCCGAGCGTCATGGCGACGTAAATCGAGATATAGACCAGGACGCCCTGCGCGCCCTCGACGGTGCCGGCGGCAAGGCCGACCAGCGCAAAGCCCATATGGCCGATCGACGAATAGGCCATCAGGCGCTTGATGTTGGTCTGGCCGATGGCGGCGAACGATCCCAGCACCATCGAGGCGATCGCCACGAACACCACGATCTGCTGCCACTCCGAGACGATGCCCGGAAAGGCAGTGAGTGCCACGCGGGTGAATACCGCCAGGGCAGCGACCTTCGGCGCGGAGGCGAAGAATGCGGTGACCGGGGTCGGCGCGCCCTCATAGACGTCGGGCGTCCACATGTGGAACGGCACCGCGGAGACCTTGAAGCAAAGCCCGGCCAGCAGGAACACCAGCCCGAACACGATGCCGATGCTGCCGGTCTTGGCGGCCGTGGCGATTCCGGCGAAACTGACGGTGCCGGTAAAACCGTAGATCAGCGAGGCGCCGTACAGCAGCATGCCCGACGACAGCGCGCCGAGCACGAAGTACTTCAGGCCGGCTTCGGTGGATTTGGCGTTGTCGCGGTTGCTGGCGGCGACCACGTAGAGCGCGAGGCTCATCAGCTCGAGGCCGAGATAGAGCATGATCAGGTCGCCGGCCGAGATCAGCACCATCATGCCGAGCGTCGAGAGCAGCACAAGGATCGCATATTCGAAGATCCGTCGCGACGGATCGGCCAGGAATTCCGCCGACAGGATCAGCGTCGCCGCCGAACCGATCAGCGCCAGGACCTTCAGGAAGCGGGCAAAATCGTCGACGATGAAGCTGCCGCCGAACGTGGTCAGCTTGCCCGCCGGCAGCATCAGCTCCAGCGCGCCCACGACCACCAGCAGGCCAATGGAAAGGCCGGTGACGAGCCTGGTCGTCTCCTTGCCATAGGCCCCCAGCATCAGCAGCGCCATGGCGCCGACCGCCAGCACCAGTTCCGGCAGCACGGGCAGCAGTTGATATCCTGCACTCTCAAAGCTCATGGCGCGCTGTCCTAATCCTAGCTCGGTTCTGATAAATCAGAACCAAGCCTCTTTCCTTTTTGACGCGTTTTCTTTACGCGAACCGGTTCCCACTTCGCTCGAAAACGCTATGGGTTACTGCAGCAGCGCGGCTGCCTTCACGGCAGTGATCGCGGTGTTGTAGTTGTTGACGAGTTGCTGCACGGAGGCCGCCGACATATCGAGCACCGGCTTCGGATAGACGCCGAACAGGATGGTGAGAAATACCAGCGGAAGCAGGATCAGGCTCTCGCGGAAGGTGAGATCCTTGATGCTGGCCAGTGACGGCTTCGTCAGCTTTCCGAACACGACCTTGCGATAGAGCCACAGCGCATAGGCCGCCGACAGGATCACGCCGAGCGTTGCCGCGGTCGCCGTCGGGATCGAGACCTTGAAGGTTCCGACCAGCGTCAGGAACTCGCCGACGAATCCGGAAGTGCCGGGCAGACCGACATTGGCCATGGTGAACACCATGAACACGACGGCGTAGAGCGGCATCCGGTTGACCAGGCCGCCATAGGCCGCGATCTCGCGGGTATGCATGCGGTCGTAGACGATGCCGACGCAGAGGAACAGCGCGCCCGAAACGATGCCGTGCGACACCATCTGGAACACGCCGCCGGCGACGCCCTGGGTGGTGCCGGCGAAAATGCCCATGGTGACGAAGCCCATGTGGGCGACCGACGAATAGGCGATCAGCTTCTTGATGTCCTCCTGCATCAACGCCACCAGCGAGGTGTAGATGATGGCAATGACCGACATCCCGAAGATCAGCGGCGCGAAATCATGCGAGGCCAGCGGGAACATCGGCAGCGAGAAGCGCAGGAAGCCGTAGCCACCCATCTTCAGCAGGATCGCGGCCAGCACCACCGAGCCCGCCGTCGGCGCCTCGACATGCGCGTCCGGCAGCCAGGTGTGCACCGGCCACATCGGCATCTTCACCGCGAAGGAAGCGAAGAACGCCAGCCACGCCCAGGTCTGCAGATTGCGCGGCACCGCCGTGTGCATCAGGGTCGGAATGTCGGTGGTGCCGGCGTTCCAGTACAGCGCCATGATCGCCAGCAGCATCAGGACCGAGCCGAGCAGCGTGTAGAGGAAGAACTTGAAGGAGGCATAGACCCGGCGCGGTCCGCCCCACACCCCGATGATCAGGAACATCGGAATCAGTCCGCCCTCGAAGAACAGATAGAACAGCACGAGATCGAGCGCGGAGAAGGTGCCGATCATCAGCGTTTCCAAGAGCAGGAACGCCATCATGTATTCGCCCACCCGCTGGGTGATCGATTTCCAGCTCGCGATGATGCAGAACGGCATCAAAGCGGTGGTCAGGATCACGAACGGCAGCGAAATGCCGTCGACACCCATGTGATAGGTGATGCCGCTGGCGAGCCACTGCGCCTTCTCGACGAACTGGAAATCCGGCTGCGCGGCATCGAAGCGCCACACCAGGATCAGTGACACTGCAAAGGTGATCAGCGTGGTCCACAGCGCGATCCAGCGCGCGTTGCGCCGCGCCGCTTCATCGTCGCCGCGGCTGAGATAGATCAGCAGAGCGCCGACCACCGGCAGGAAGGTGACGACCGAAAGAATGGGCCAGGTAGTCATCAATGGGCCCCCGCGCCGAACATGAACCAGGTGATCAAACCGGCGACCCCGATCAGCATCGCGAAGGCGTAGTGATAGAGGTAGCCGGTCTGGATTTTCACCACATTACGGGTGACATCGAGCACCCGCGCCGATACGCCGTCGGGCCCGAAACCGTCGATCACGTAGCCGTCGCCCTTCTTCCACAGGAAGCGGCCGAGCCACTTGGTCGGCCGGACGAAGATGAAATCGTAGAGCTCGTCGAAGTACCATTTGTTGAGCAGGAACTGGTAGAGCATCCGGTGCTGGTTGGCGAGTTCCACCGGAAGGTAGGGCCGCCGGATATAGAACAGCCACGACACCACGAAGCCCAAAGCCATCATGACCGTCGGCAGGAACGCGATGGCCTGCGGCACGTGGTGCATCTCGTCGATGATTCCGGGATGCATCTTCAGCGAATCGCGGAAGAATTCCGCCACGCCATGACCGGCGAACAGCTCCTTGAACGGGAAGCCGGCGAGGATCGATCCGGCGGCGAGAATGCCGATCGGGACCAGCATCCACAACGGCGCCTCGTGCGCGGCCTCATAGTGTTTCCGATCGTGCGGCTCGCCATGGAAGGTCTTGAAGATCAGACGCCATGAATAAAACGAGGTCAGGCCCGCCGCGATCACGGTCATCAGGAAACCGTAGAAGGCGAACGGATTGTGCGAGACGAACGCGGATTCGATGATCGCGTCCTTGGAGAAATAGCCCGCGGTGAGCGGGAATCCGGTCAGCGCCAGCGTGCCGATCACCATCACGATGTAGGTGAAGGGAATCTTGTCCTTCAACCCGCCCATGTTGCGGATGTCCTGCTCGTGATGCATCGCATAGATCACCGAGCCTGAGCCCAGGAACAGCAGCGCCTTGAAGAAGGCGTGCGTGAACAGATGGAACATGCCGACCGAATAGGCCCCCGCCCCCATCGCCACGAACATGTAGCCGAGCTGCGAACAGGTCGAATACGCCACGATACGCTTGATGTCGTTCTGCACGAGCCCGACGGTTGCGGCGAAGAACGCCGTGGTGGCGCCGAAGAACATCACCGCGGCCTGCGCGTTCGGCGCGAGTTCGAACAGCGGCGACAGCCGCGCCACCATGAAGACACCCGCGGTGACCATGGTCGCGGCGTGGATCAGCGCCGAGACCGGCGTCGGGCCTTCCATGGCGTCCGGAAGCCAGGTGTGCAGCAGGAACTGGGCCGATTTGCCCATCGCGCCCATGAACAGCAACAGGCAGATCAGCGTCAGCGCATCGGCGTGCCAGCCGAAGAAGTCGATGGTCTTGCCGGTCAGCCCCTGCGCGCCGGCGAAGACGGTCTCGAAATCGGTCGAGCCGATCATCATGAAGATCGCGAAGATGCCGAGCGCAAAGCCGAAATCGCCGACCCGGTTGACCACGAAGGCCTTGATGGCGGCGGCGTTCGCCGACGGCTTCTGGTACCAGAACCCGATCAGCAGATAGCTTGCGAGGCCGACGCCCTCCCAGCCGAAGAACAGCTGCACCAGGTTGTCCGAGGTCACCAGCATCAGCATCGCGAAGGTGAACAGCGACAGATAGGCAAAGAACCGCGGCCGGTGCGGATCCTCGTCCATGTAACCGATGGAATAGAGGTGCACGAGCGACGACACGGTGTTGACCACCACCAGCATCACGGCAGTCAGCGTATCGACCCGCAGCGCCCACGCGATCTGCAGGTCGCCGGAATTGATCCAGGTGAACAGCGCGATGCGCACGTCATGGTGCATGAAGCCGACGTCGACCAGAGCGACCCAGGAAAGCGCGGCGGACACCAGCAGCAATCCGGTCGTGATGAATTCGGCAGCGCGCGACCCCGCCGCCGGCGGTTCGGCCGCGTGATGGTCGTCATGGCCATGGTCGTCATGGTCGTCATGGACATCCGACGCATGCGCGCCGTGACCATGGCCATCATCGTGATGCTCGACCACATCGCCGCTCGGGTTGCGCGCATGCGCACCGAAGATAGCGATCAGGCCCGCGAGTACAGCGCCGATCAGCGGCAGAAAGACGATTGCCTGGATCATGTGACGCGTTAACCCTTCATCAGATTGACGTCTTCGACCGCAATCGAGCCGCGATTGCGGAAGTACACCACCAGCACCGCAAGCCCGATCGCAGCTTCCGCCGCGGCCACCGTGAGCACCAGCAGCGCAAATACCTGCCCGACGATGTCGCCGAGGAAGGTCGAGAACGCCACCAGGTTGATGTTGACCGCGAGCAGGATCAGCTCGATCGACATCAGGATGACGATGATGTTCTTGCGGTTTAGAAAGATGCCGAGGATCCCGAGCGTGAACAGGATCGCGCCGACCGAGAGGTAATGTCCGAGACCGATGGTCATTTCACCCACTCCGGCGCGTCCGCGTCCTGCAGGCCCTGCCCCGACGCCACCGTGCGCACGCTCATCGCGAGCTCCGGCGTCCGCGCATTCTGCACGTTGATGTCCTGCCGCTTGACGCTGACCTTGTGGCGCAGCGTCAGCACGATCGCACCGATCATCGCCACCAGCAGCACCATGCCGGCGATCTGGAAGTAATGAATGTACTGGGTGTAGAGCACGAGCCCGAGCGCCTCGGTATTGCTGATATTGGCCGGGATCGTCGACGTAGCCGATTTGACGACATTCGGATTGATGACCCAGCCGCCACCGACCAGCAGCAGCTCGGCGAGGAAGATCGCGCCGATCACGAGGCCGAACGGCAGGTATTCCAGGAATCCCTCGCGCAACTCGGTGAAGTCGACGTCGAGCATCATGATCACGAACAGGAACAGGACGGCGACCGCGCCGACATAGACCACGACCAGGATCATGCCGAGGAATTCGGCGCCCATCAGGATGAACAGGCCGGAGGCGTTGACGAAGGCCAGGATCAGGAACAGCACGGAGTGCACGGGATTGCGCGACACAATCACCATCACCGCCGAGGCGACACAGACGCCGGCGAACAGATAGAAGAACAGGGCTGGAAGGATCATGCCCTCACCTCACCGGTACGGCGAATCGAGTTCGATGGATTTCGCAATCTCGCGCTCCCAGCGGTCGCCATTGGCGAGCAATTTCGCCTTGTCATAATAGAGTTCCTCGCGGGTCTCGGTCGCGAATTCGAAATTCGGTCCCTCGACGATCGCATCGACCGGACAGGCCTCCTGGCACAATCCGCAATAGATGCATTTAACCATATCGATGTCGTAGCGCACGGTACGGCGGGTGCCGTCGTTACGGCGCGGGCCGGCCTCGATCGTGATCGCCTGCGCCGGACAGATCGCCTCGCACAGCTTGCAGGCGATGCAGCGGTCCTCGCCATTGGGATAGCGGCGCAGCGCATGCTCGCCGCGGAAGCGCGGCGAGATCGGCCCCTTCTCGAACGGATAGTTCAGCGTCGGCTTCGGCTTGAAGAAATAGCGCATCGCGAGAAAGAACGCCGAGACGAATTCCGTCAGCAGGAGCGAGCGGGCCGTTGCGTTGATGTTTACACTCATAGCGACCTCATTTCGGCGCGATGCCGGCGAAATGCAGCACGCCGGCCACAATCACCACCATCGCCAGCGACAGCGGCAGGAACACCTTCCAGCCGAGCCGCATCAACTGATCGTAGCGGTAGCGCGGCACGATCGCCTTCGCCATCGCAATCAGGAAGAACATGAAAAAAACCTTGAGCGTGAACCAGATCACCCCGGGAACCCAGGTGAACGGCACGACGTCGATCGGCGGCAGCCAGCCGCCGAGGAACATGATCGTCGCCAGCGCGCACATCGTGGTGATCGCGACGTACTCACCGAGCATGAACAGCAGATACGGCGTCGAGCCGTATTCGACCATGAAGCCCGCGACCAGCTCGGATTCGGCTTCCACCAGATCGAACGGCGGACGGTTGGTTTCCGCCAGCGCCGAGACGTAGAAAATCACGAACATCGGGAACAGCGGCCAGACATACCAGTTCAGGATCGTCAGCTGCGGCAGGCCGATCAGGGTCGCAAGGCCACGGGTGTGCTGCGCCTCGACCACGGCCGACAGGTTCAGCGAGCCCACGCACAACAGCACCGTGATGATCACAAAGCCGATCGAGACTTCGTAACTGACCATCTGCGCCGCCGAGCGTAGTGCCGCCAGGAACGGGTATTTCGAATTCGACGACCAGCCGGCCATGATGATGCCGTAGATCGAAAGCGACGAGATCGCGAAGATATACAGCACCCCGACATTGATGTCGGAGATCACCCAGCCGAGATCCATCGGGATCACCGCCCAGGCCGCCAGCGCCAGCACGCAGCTCACCAGCGGCGCCAGCAGGAACACGCCCTTGTTGGCGCCGGACGGGATGATCGGCTCCTTCAGCACGAACTTCAAGAGGTCGGCGAAGGACTGGAACAGGCCCCAGGGGCCGACGACGTTGGGTCCGCGCCGGATCTGCACCGCCGCCCAGATCTTGCGGTCGGCCAACAGGATGTAGGCGATCGCGACCAGTAGAATGACGAGCAGCATGACGCTCTGCGCGATCATGATGATCAGCGGCCACAGGAAGCCGGTCCAGAATCCGCTTGCGAAAAATTCAGCCATCAGCTCACTCCGCCGCCGTCAGCATTTGCCCGGAGGCCAGGCGGGAACATTCCGCCATGATCGCTGACGCGCGTGCGATCGGGTTGGTCAGGTAAAAATCCTCGACGGTCTTGAACGGCGCCTTCTCGACGCTGCCGCCCTTGCCCGCCAGCTTCTTGATGTCGTCGGCCTTGCCGGCCTCGATCTGGTCGATGCGCATCAGATGCGGCACGGCCTTGAACATCGCCTGCCGCAACGCGGCCAGCGAATCCCAAGGCAATTTCTTTCCAAGCACATCCGACAGCGCGCGGACGATCGCCCAGTCCTCGCGCGCCTCGCCCGGCGGGAACGCGGCGCGGTTGGCCATCTGCACCCGGCCCTCGGTGTTGACGTAGATGCCGGACTTCTCGGTATAGGCCGATCCCGGCAGGATGACGTCGGCGCGATGCGCGCCGCGGTCGCCGTGGGTGCCGATATAGACCACGAAGGTGCCGTCAGGCGCCTTGATGTCGTCGGCGCCGAGCAGGAACAGGACATCGAGCGTGCCGAATGTCGTCATCTGCGCCGCGGTGAGGCCGCCTGCGCCGGAGGAGAAGCCGATGTCGAGCGCGCCGACCCGCGAGGCGGTGTCGTGCAGGATTCCGAATCCGTTCCAGTCGCCTGTGACCGCGCCGACATCGAGCGCGAGCTTTGCCGTGGCGGCGAGAACCGCCGCCCCGTCGTGGCGCGCGGCCACGCCGGCACCGACCAGCACGATCGGCTTCTTGGCACCCTTCAGCACGTTCGCGAAGGCGTGCTTGCCGGCGGCGAGTTCGCTGAGCGAATCCGTGCCCGCGCCGAGATAGTCGTATTCGTAGGTGAGATCGGCCTTGGCGCCGATCACGCCGATCTTGAGCTGGCCGGAGCGCCAGCGCTTGCGAATACGCGCGTTGAGGACGGCGGCCTCCTTGCGCGGGTTGGACCCTACGATCAGCAAGGCGTCGGCCTGCTCGATGCCGGCAATGGTCGGATTGAAAATGTAGGACGCGCGACCAGCCCCGGGATCGAAGGCGTCGCCGCCCTGCACCGCCAGATTGGTGGAGCCGGATTTCGCCAGCAGTTCCTTCAGCGCGAACATCTCCTCGACCGCGGCGAGATCGCCCGCGATGGCGCCGATCCGCTTGCCGTCGATGCGGCCGGCCTTGGCCGCGATGGCGCCGAATGCTTCCGCCCACGACGCCGCGCGCAGCTTGCCGTTCTCCCTGATGTAGGGCCGGTCGAGCCGCTGGGTGCGCAAGCCGTCGACGATGTGGCGGGTCTTGTCGGAAATCCACTCCTCGTTCACCGCCTCGTTGACGCGCGGCAGGATCCGCATCACCTCGCGGCCGCGGGTATCGACCCGGATCGCCGAGCCGACGCCATCCATTACGTCGATCGACTGGGTCTTGCCGAGCTCCCAGGGCCGCGCCGCGAAGGCATAGGGCTTCGAGGTCAGCGCACCGACCGGGCAGATATCGACCAGATTGCCCTGCAGTTCCGAGGTCAGCGCCGACTCCAGATAGGTGGTGATCTCCATGTCCTCGCCGCGCCCGGTAGCGCCCATTTCCGGCACGCCGCAGACATCGGCCGCGAAGCGGACGCAGCGCGTGCACTGGATGCAGCGGTTCATCGAGGTCTTGACCAGCGCGCCAAGGTATTTGTCCTCAACCGCGCGCTTGTTTTCGGCGAAGCGGCTGGTGTCGACGCCGTAGCCCATCGCCTGATCCTGCAGGTCGCACTCGCCGCCCTGATCGCAGATCGGGCAGTCCAGCGGATGGTTGATCAGCAGGAAGTCCAACACGCCTTCGCGCGCCTTCGTCCCCATCGGCGAACGGGTCGAGATTTCCGGCGGCTCGCCCTTCGGACCGGGACGGCAATCGCGAACGGCCCAGGCGCAGCTTGCCACCGGCTTCGGGCCGCCTTTCACCTCGACAAGGCACATCCGGCAATTGCCCGCGATCGACAGCCGCTCATGGTAGCAAAAGCGCGGGATTTCCGCGCCCGCCATTTCACAGGCCTGCAGCAGCGTGAAGTCCGCGGGGACATCGATCTCTTTGCCATCGACGATGAGTTTGGTCATTGCCTCAAGTCTTTCTCACCTTGCCAATTGTGGCATCGGTTTACAATCTCAGTGCGGTTGGTCGACGAGATCGAGCCTACGCTCGATGCGTTCGATACGAATCTCTACCCGATCAAGCCTGCGGTTCACGCCTGCCAGTCCCTCTTCGACAGCCGTAAGTCGAACTTTTACGTCAAGCATCTCATCGACGACGCGATCGAGCTTTGCATCGAAGCGACGCAGATATTTAAGAACAATGTTGTCTGGTTCGTCCGCCATCGCTCCCTCCCTACTCAGCCGCTACCATATGCGCGGGATCGCGGATGCCGGCATCGTCGGCATCGGCCTTGTGCGAATACTGGTCGATGCGTTCCTCGATCTCGTGACGGAAATGCGCGATCAGGCCCTGGATCGGCCATGCCGCGGCGTCGCCGAGCGCGCAGATGGTGTGACCCTCGACCTGCTTCGTTACTTCCAGCAGCATGTCGATCTCGCGCTTGTGGGCGCGGCCCTCGGCCATGCGGGTCAGCACCCGCCACATCCAGCCGGTGCCTTCTCGACACGGCGTGCACTGGCCGCAGCTCTCGTGCTTGTAGAAATAGGAAATCCGCGCGATCGCCCGGATCAGGTCGGTCGACTTGTCCATCACGATGACGGCGGCGGTGCCGAGGCCGGAGCGCAGCTTGCCGAGGCTGTCGAAATCCATCGGGGTGTCGATGATCTGGTCGGCCGGCACCATGCGCACCGAGGAGCCACCGGGAATTACCGCCTTGAGATTGTCCCAGCCGCCGCGGATGCCGCCGCAATGGCGCTCGATCAGGTCGCGGAACGGAATCCCCATGGCTTCTTCGACATTGCAGGGCCGCTCGACATGGCCGGAGATGCAGAACAGTTTTGTGCCGACGTTGTTGGGGCGCCCGATCGCGGCAAACCAGGCCGCGCCGCGGCGCAGGATATCCGGCGCCACCGCGATCGACTCGACGTTGTTGACCGTGGTCGGGCAGCCGTACAGACCGACATTGGCGGGGAATGGCGGCTTCAGCCGCGGCATGCCCTTCTTGCCTTCGAGACTTTCCAGCAAGGCGGTCTCTTCGCCGCAGATATAGGCGCCGGCGCCGTGACTGACATAGATGTCGAACGGCCAGCCGTTGATATTGTCCTTGCCGACCAGCTTCGCCTCATAGGCCTGATCGATCGCGGCCTGCAGATGCTCACGCTCCCGGATGAATTCGCCGCGCACATAGATGTAGCAGACATGCGCATTCATCGCGAAGCTGGCGAGCAGGCAACCCTCGACCAGAAGATGCGGATCGTGCCGCATGATCTCGCGGTCCTTGCAGGTACCGGGCTCGGATTCGTCGGCATTGACCACGAGATAGCTCGGCCGGCCGTCGGTGGACTCCTTCGGCATGAACGACCATTTCAGCCCGGTCGGGAATCCCGCCCCGCCGCGTCCGCGCAAGCCGGACGCCTTCATCTCGTTGATGATCCAGTCGCGGCCCTTGTCGATGATCGCCTTGGTGCCGTCCCAGGCGCCGCGGCGGCGCGCACCCTCGAGGCCCCAGTCGTGGAGGCCGTAGAGGTTCTTGAAGATGCGGTCCTTGTCGTCGAGCATGACGTGAATTCCTAAGAGGAGCGTTTGGACTGCATGTAGGCGAGGCCCGCGGCGCATCCGCCGAAGGTAAGCGCCCAGAGCAGGCTTGAATCGAGCGACGCATTCAACGCATAGCGCTGCAGCAGGAAAATGAACACAGCGGCAGCAACCGTGTGCATCGCGATGTAGCGCCAGCTATTCATCGCACCGGTTCTCCCCGCCCGGCCGCGCGAACCCTGTTCATGTCGTTTCCTTCAGCGTGGTCAATCCGCCCACGGGGGCGGAAAACTGACGGTCGATCTGCGGGCCCGGCTTCGGCGGATTGCCGGAAGCAAAGCCGTCCAGAACCTTGCCGAAGCTCTCCTTGGTCAGGTCCTCGTAGGTGTCCTTCCAGATCAGCACCATCGGCGCATTCACGCAGGCGCCGAGGCACTCGACCTCTTCCCAGCTGAAATTGCCGTCCTTGGACAGATGGAAGGGATCGTGATGGATGCGGCTCTGGCACACCTCGATGATATCGGCAGCGCCGCGCAGCCGGCATGGCGTGGTGCCGCAGACCTGCACGTGCGCCTTCTTGCCGACCGGCTGCAGCTGAAACATCGTGTAGAAGGTCGCGATCTCGAGCGCCCGGATGTAGGGCATGCCGAGCAAATCCGCGACCGCGCGGATCGCCGCCTCCGAAACCCATCCCTCATGCTGTTCCTGGACGCGCCACAAGATCGGTATGACGGCGGAAGCCTGACGGCCTTCCGGATATTTGGCGATTTGTTGCTTGGCCCAAGCGAGGTTTTCCGCTGTGAACGTGAAGTTCGCGGGCTGCAGTTCCTTCGGAGCAAGGCGGCGGACGGACATTGTCTCTCAGTCTCTCATTGCGCGCGGCGCGCGGCGTTCAGGGCGCTGATCCGGTCGTGCCAGAAAGCGCTTGCGGTGCCGAACACGTTGTAGCCGACGTGGGTTGAAACCTTGATGCGGTCGAGGATCGAAAGCTCGGTCACGGTTTCCAGCAGATTGCTGCGCGGATCGTAGACCATCAGCTTAAGCGGGGTCTGTTCCAGGATGTAGCGCGACACGGTGTGGTGGGGATCATTGCCGTGCTCCTCGCACAGCAACACGCTGTCGCCCTGCAACAGCCGCTTGCCGCCCTTGATCGCCTCGATCTCGACGCCCTCGACGTCGAGCTTGATCAGGAATTTTCCGCCGGCCGAAACCCTGCCGTCGTCCAGCAGATTGTCGAGCGCGATGACAGGCACTTCCTCACCGCTGTCGTCGCCGCCGACGATGCTGAGCGCCTCGTGCTTGGTGCCGGACAGCCGGGCAGTGCCCCTCGCCGCGCCGATCGCGCACTTCATCGCCTCGAAGCGGTTGCCGTTGAGCTCGGCGTTGTTCTTCAGCTTGGCGAAATTCTGCGACGACGGCTCGATCGCGATCGCCTTGTGTGACCCATAGGGTTCGCTGGAAACCAGTACCGACCAGTAGCCGTAATTGGCGCCGCAATCGAGCAGCGTGTAGTCGACATCGGCGGAGTGCTGAAACAGCAGCTCGAGCTCGTTTTCATACGAGAACGAGCGATTGAGCAGCTTGCTCCAGTATCCGTCGCCGTAGGGAAACGCGAAGGTCGCGTCCGCATTCAGCTTGATGTCGATGTCGCGCTCGGGCAGCGTCTTGCGCAGCAGGTTGGCGCACATATTGTAGCCGCGATGCGAGAAGTGCGACGAAATCTTGGAGCCGGTCGCCAACGCCAGCGCAGCCGTTCGCTCCCACAGGTTGGCCCCATCGAGAGCCCCGGAAGCACGGTCAAACTGGATGGGCGGCATCACCATCACCGATCGACCTCTCCGAACACGATATCGAGCGAGCCGAGAATTGCCGAGACGTCAGCCAGCAGGTGGCCCCGACAGATGAAGTCCATCGCCTGCAGATGCGCGAAGCCCGGCGCGCGGATCTTGCACTTGTAGGGTTTGTTGGTGCCGTCGGCGACCAGATAGACGCCGAACTCGCCCTTCGGGGCCTCCACCGCGGCATAGACCTCGCCGGCCGGCACGTGGAAACCCTCGGTATAGAGCTTGAAGTGATGGATCAGCGCTTCCATCGAGCGCTTCATCTCGCCGCGCCGGGGCGGCGCAATCTTGTGGTCCTCGACGACGACCGGTCCCTGCCCTTCCGGCGCGCGCAGCTTCGCGATGCACTGCTTCATGATGCGCACGGACTGGCGCATCTCTTCCATCCGGATGCAGTAGCGGTCGTAGCAATCGCCGTTCTTGCCGATCGGAATGTCGAAATCCATCTCGGCGTAGCACTCGTAGGGCTGCGCCTTGCGCAGATCCCAGGCAGCACCCGAGCCGCGCACCATGACGCCGGAAAAACCCCACTCCCAGGCCTGCGCCAGCGTCACCACGCCGATGTCGACGTTGCGCTGCTTGAAGATGCGGTTGCCGGTCAGCAGGGTCTCGAGATCGGCGACCACCTGCAGGAACGGATCGCACCAGGCGTCGATATCGTCGACCAGTTTCGGCGGCAGGTCCTGATGCACGCCGCCGATGCGGAAATAGGCCGCATGCATTCGCGAGCCGGAGGCGCGCTCGTAGAACACCATCAGCTTTTCGCGCTCTTCAAAGCCCCACAGCGGCGGGGTCAGCGCGCCGACGTCCATCGCCTGCGTGGTGACGTTGAGCAGATGCGACAGGATGCGACCGATCTCGCAGTACAAAACCCGGATCAGCTGGCCACGGCGCGGCACCGATATGCCGAGCAGCTTTTCCGCCGCGAGGCAGAATGCGTGTTCCTGGTTCATCGGCGCGACATAGTCGAGCCGGTCGAAATACGGGATCGCCTGCAGGTAGGTCTTGTGCTCGATCAGTTTCTCGGTGCCGCGATGCAAGAGACCGATATGCGGATCGACCCGGGCGACGACTTCGCCGTCGAGCTCCAGCACCAGACGCAGAACGCCGTGGGCAGCCGGATGCTGCGGCCCGAAATTGATGGTGAAGTTACGAAGGTTCTGACTCTGCTCGTTCATGATCAGACTTTCGGCCCCGCCTTCTCGTCGCCCGGGAGGATCGGATAATCAGCACCTTCCCACGGCGAGAGGAAATCGAACTTGCGGAATTCCTGGTTGAGACGGACGGGTTCGTAGACCACCCGCTTCTCCTGGTCGTCGTAGCGCACCTCGACGAAGCCGGTGAGCGGGAAATCCTTGCGCAGCGGGTGACCGTCGAAGCCGTAATCGGTCAACAGCCGCCGCATGTCGGGATGGCCGGTGAAGATCACGCCATAGAGGTCGTAGCATTCGCGCTCGAACCAGTCGGCGCCGGGGAAAACCTCGATGATCGAGGGCACCTGGGTGCTCTCGTCGGCTTGCGCGCGCAGACGGATGCGCTCGTTCAGTGTGGGCGACAGCAGATGATAGACCACGTCGAAGCGCTTTTCGCGGCCCGGATAATCCACCGCCGTGACGTCGATGAAACTGACGAAACGGCAGCCGGGATCGTCGCGCAGGAATTTGACGACATCTACGATCCTGCTCGCCTCGATCGCGACGGTGAGTTGGTCAAATGCCACCGTGCATCCGGTAACAGCGTCTGGCAGCGACGCCTTGATCGTTTCGCCGAGCTCAGCAAGTTTGCTCACTTATGACCCTCTAGCTCTCGCACCTTGTTTTCAAGGGCTTCGATCCGCTCCTCGAACTCACCCGTCACGAGCTTGCTGAGGAGAGTATCGGCGGTAAGTGCTTGCCGGTAACTCTTCTGTGCGTCTTCAACTCCGCCCAAGCGCTTGTCGAGCGCCCTGACTAAGGCTCGCGTTTGCTCGTGCTGCTCCAGGTTTTCAGCGCGCATTTCGCGAAGCAGCGGCACGATCATGTCTGCGGGATCAGTCATGGCGTCTCTCAGCGTTCGATGGTTCCGGTGCGCCGGATCTTCTTCTGCAGCAGCATCACGCCGTACAGCAGAGCTTCCGCGGTCGGCGGACAGCCGGGCACGTAGATGTCGATCGGCACGATACGGTCACAGCCACGCACGACCGAATACGAGTAATGATAGTAGCCGCCGCCATTGGCGCAGGATCCCATCGAGATGACGTAGCGCGGCTCCGGCATCTGGTCGTAGACCTTGCGCAGCGCCGGCGCCATCTTGTTGGTCAGGGTGCCCGCGACGATCATCACGTCGGACTGCCGCGGGGAAGCGCGCGGGGCAAAGCCGAAACGTTCGGCGTCGTAGCGCGGCATCGACATCTGCATCATCTCGACCGCGCAGCAGGCCAGACCAAAGGTCATCCACATCAGCGAGCCGGTGCGCGCCCAGGTGATCAGGTCATCGGTTGCGGCGACGAAGAAGCCCTTGTCCGACAGCTCGTGATTGATCTCGAGGAAAAACGGGTCATTGGCCCCGACCGGGCGGCCGGTCGAGGGATCGAGAATGCCTGATGCAGCCGGCGCGATCGCCGGTGCAAATCCTGGTCTTGCGGCGGTGGGGCTCAATCCCATTCGAGCGCGCCTTTCTTCCATTCATAGGCAAAGCCGACGGTCAGGACGGCGAGGAAAACCAGCATCGACCAGAACCCGGTCGCCCCCAATTTTCCGAACGCCACCGCCCACGGGAACAGGAATGCCACTTCGAGGTCGAAGATGATGAAGAGGATCGCCACCAGATAGAACCGGACGTCGAACTTCATGCGGGCGTCGTCAAAAGCGTTGAATCCGCATTCATAGGCGGACAGCTTTTCCGGATCGGGCTGCTGGAAGGCGAGGAGAAAGGGAGCGATCAGCAGCGCCAAACCGATCAGGCCCGCGACCCCGATAAACACCACCAGGGGAAGATATTGCTGCAAGATGCCGGTCATCGGCGGAGCCCTTATTCCGCGGTTTCTGGGGCCGCAGATTCGTTAATTGGAATTGTTCTGAGGCTTAGCGCAGCGCAACAAGGGGCGCAAGACAAGCTATTTTAATGGCTCCACCCACCCTCAGATGCGGCGGGATAACTCGGCAGCGATGGCCTCTCAGCGGGGATCTCGTCAGGCGAGAGCTCAGCAGCCGACCGCCTCGGCGCCCGACCCGGTCAAGCCGGCGGGCCGCCGAAATACCCCGGAAATCCCGACGAAACCATTTTGCGGAACCCACGAAACCATCCGGAAACAGAGCGGGCGTACTCATCTGGCCAACGACGCGGCGGCAAAGTCGCCCTGGAGGCTCAGATGAACCACTCAATTCACTCGGCGGATCGCTCCACCCACCTCAAGATCGTGGTTGTGGCCCTGGTGGCCGGCATCGCGGTAGCAGCGCTCGGGATCTCGGCGCGCACCAGTTCGGATTACAGCCAGACCGCCCAGGTCGTGAAAGCCGGCAAGGCGATCACGGTGACCAGCTCCAACGCCTCGATGGTCCGCTGAGGCAGGCCTGGTAAGACAAGCCCGCCAAGGCAAGTTTGGGCTTCCACACGGAATAGCAGGAACAAGGGTCGCCTTCGGGCGGCCTTTTTGCGCTTGGAGATGTCTTGGAAATGAAGCTTCGCCAATCCAGCGATACTGGCGCGAGAGACGGGACTCGAACCCGCGGCCTCCGCCGTGACAGGGCGGCGCTCTAACCAACTGAGCTACTCCCGCGGATGCCGTGATCTCAGACTGATCCGCTTAGAAAGGACGGCATAAAGGCGCGTTCCTTCCAAGTCAAGGTCGTTGCGAATCCCCGCATAAGTCGGGCATTTTTGCGATGTCGATGCAAATAATGGCCTGTTTGCAGGCAAAACAGCGTAGTCAGTTCGCCACCGAATCGTTTAAGGCCTGATACGTCTGAGTTTCCTTAAGCTATCAACATCGAGGAGGGCCAAATATGGCGAAGAAGGCAGCGACCCCGACCACCGTCACGCTGAAGCATTTGGCTGCGGCGATCGCCGAAGAGCAGGAACTGTCCAAGAAGCAGGCGGAAGCCATCTTGGGCGACCTGGTCGGCCGCATCACCAAGCACCTCAAGAAGGGCGAACGCGTCCGTATCGTCGGGCTCGGCATCCTCCAGGTGCGCAAGCGCGCCGCCCGCATGGGCCGCAACCCCGCCACCGGCGAAGCGATCCAGATCAAGGCCAGCAAGAAGGTTGCCTTCCGCGCGGCCAAGGAACTGAAGGAAGCCGTCTGACAGGACGCGACTTTCGACGACGTCATTCCGGGCGCGGCCGACACGGCCCCGGAATGACGCTTCTGCCTCCACCCGGCTTTCCCGACCCTGCCAGCGGTTTAAATCGTGGTTTTGCCTTCAGGCTTCGCACATACCGTGACCGAGCGCTTTCTGCGCTATGTGGTGATCGACACCCAGTCGGACCCGACCTCCCCCACCTGCCCCTCGACCGAAAAACAAAAGGACTTAGGGCGGCTGCTGGCCGGCGAGTTGCAGGCCATGGGCCTCGCCGACGCCCATCTCGACGCACATGGCTACGTCTATGCGACGATCCCGGCCACTACCGACAAGCGGGTTCCGGTGATCTGCTTCTGCTCGCACATGGACACATCGCCCGATTGCACCGGCAAGGACGTCAAACCGCAGATCGTCAAAAACTATCGCGGCGGCGACATCGTGCTGCCGGCCGACCCCACCCAGGTGATTCGCGCCGCGGACCATCCCGCGCTGAAAGATCAGATCGGCAACGACATCATCACCACGGATGGCACCACCCTGCTCGGCGCCGACAACAAGGCCGGTCTCGCCGAAATCATGGATGCCGCGCAGTTCCTGCTGAACAACCCGCAGATCAGGCATGGCGCCATAAAAATCCTGTTCACACCGGACGAAGAAATCGGACGCGGCGTCGACAAGGCCGACCTGAAGAAGCTCGGCGCCGATTTCGCCTACACGATGGACGGCGAAACCGCGGGGAATATCGAGGACGAGACCTTTTCCGCCGATGGCGCCACCATTTCAATCGAAGGCGTCAGCACCCATCCCGGCTTTGCCAAGGGCAAGATGGAGCACGCCATCAAGATCGCGGCCGCGATCGTCGAGCGGCTGCCCAAAAACACCTGTTCGCCGGAGACCACCGAGGGCCGGCAGGGTTTTCTGCATCCGATCGGCATTTCGGGCGCACTGGAGCATGCCACGATCGGCTTCATCGTGCGCGACTTCACCGACGAGGGTCTGAAGGAGAAGGAAGCCCTGCTGGAAAGCATCGTCAGGGACGTGATGCAGGACTATCCGCATTCGACCTGCAAGCTGGAGATCAAGCCGCAATACCGCAACATGAAGCAGGTGATCGACCGCCACCCCGAAATCATCGACAACGCGATGGAAGCGATCCGCCGTACCGGCCTGACGCCGGTGAAGACGAGCATCCGCGGCGGCACCGACGGCTCGCGGCTGTCGTTCATGGGCCTGCCCTGCCCCAACATTTTTGCCGGCGAGCACGCGTTTCACTCGCGGCTGGAATGGGTCAGCGTGCAGGACATGGAGAAGGCCGTGCAGACCATCGTGCATCTGGCGATGATCTTCGAGGAGCGGGCTTAAGGCGGGCCCGGACCAAAAACCTCGAAAACAACCCCATGCACAGATAGGAAGCGCTGCAAATACAGGCGCTTACGGGTTACGGGGAGCCCCCCGAAACCCTATCAAGATACCTTTGCGGTCACGATCCAGACCGATCCGCCGAGCCGCACTTCCTGCCCGCTGGCGAAAGGCGCCAGCATCTCGCGGATCGAATTCTTCGCGGCTTCGCGCACCTCGGCCGAGTGGCCTTCCAGCGCGCGATGGGCCGGGCCGATTTCCAGCACGCCCTCCACCGCCGCGTCGAGACCGCGGCCGATCGCGACATCGAGCGTCAGGTTGCACGGCTCCATCGCGATGCCGGAAAAGCCGGCCTCGCCGAGAATACGGTGCACGCGCGCCTCGGAGGCGAATGCAAACGGACCGGGATCGTCCGGCCCCTGCGGCGGCAGTTTTGGCACGTGCCGGTAGACCGCCTGCAGCGGCGCCATCATCCAGGGATTTTCGCGCGGCTCGCGCCAGCACGCAAAGGCCAGCCGTCCCGACGATTTCAGCGCCCGGCGCATGTTGGCGAAGGCAAGCACGGGGTCGGCGAAGAACATCACGCCGAACCGCGACACCAGCAAATCGAAGCTGGCAGGCTCGAAGGAAAAGACCGTGGCATCCGCCAGCACGAACTCGACCGGCAGGCCCGCAGGCGCAACCTGCCGCGCCCGCGCCAGCATCGGCGCCGAAATATCGATGCCCAGCACATGCCCGGCGGGGCCGGTTCGCTGCGCCAGCGCAATGGCGATGGCGCCGCAACCGCAACCGACGTCGAACACCCGCTCGCCTGCCTTGACCGCGGCGCGGTCGATCAGGATTTCGGAGACCGGCGCCAGCAGGACGTCCTGCGAGGCCTGCCGGTCGGTCCAGCGCTGGCCCGCCGGGCCATTCCAGTACGCAATCTGATCGGCGTTGAGATCGTGGCCCGACGGCGTGTCCATCACGCGCTATCTCGCCGCGCCATCGACCTTGGCATCAGCTTTGGCCCGCTTCGCCGCCGGATCCTTCGCAACCGTCCTGGACGGAGCCGTCTTTGACGTATCGGTCTTGGGCGCGCTGTCGCTGCGGACGGAGCCCCAGGGGTCTGAAGAACCCTTCTGTTCGGGAATGCGGCCCAGCGACTTCTGATAGTTTCGTTCGGCTTCCTTTTCCGCCGCGATCTCGTGCGGTTTCTTGCCCTCGAGTTCCCCGTATTTGGGGATGGCTGCGCTCTGGGCAAAAGCGGGCCCGGCCAGTGACGCGATGACAATGGCGGCGAGGAAAATTCTCATGCGCGGACCTCCGGTATGAACGCTCCGCCTGGTTGCTTCGCAACTTCGGCGCGACAGTCTTCGCTTCGCGATCCCTGGCTTGCCCAGCCGAAGCTCGCCAATCGAGCGAAGGCTGGTAGGCGGCGACGGATTCGAACCGCCGACCCTCTCGGTGTAAACGAGATGCTCTAACCAGCTGAGCTAGCCGCCCTCGACGCCTGTTTACCGCCCCGGGACCGGTGAGCGCAAGCGATGCGGGCACCGGGAAATCGACTGAAATATGACGATGGTCAGCGCTGTCCGCCTGGCCGAACGGCCGAGAAAAATACCGCGACCATGAAGCGTTTCCCGAGTCCCGGCGCCTGGGCCGCAACCGCCCTTCAAGGCAGCCGCCCCGAATGGCTCGACTGCTTTCTCGACATCGGGCTCGAAACCCCGGCGCTGATTATTTGGCCGCGCCAGCGGCAGGTTGGGCTGGTGGCGCCGCCGTGTCCTGAGGTTTGACGGCTTCCGGCTGTTTAGTAGCCGCTGCCGCGGGCGGCTTGACCGCATCGGGAGCCTTGGCACCGGCAGGCGGGGGCGGTGCGGCGACCTTCAAGGTCACTGATTTGGAGACACCCTGTACGCCCTTGCTGTCCACGACCGAGACCTTCACATCGAGATTGCCCTCTACCTCCTTGGGGACGGGTAGTTGCGCCGATAATTCCCCCGTGGCCGAAACCTTGTCCAAAACGCTGATGTTTGCTGGCGCCACCTTGTTGGTCGGATCGGTGCCGATGATATCATAGCGATATGGCCCTGCGCCGCCGGTTACGCGCGCGGACACTGTTACGGGGCTGCCGGGCGTCGTGGACGCCGGTTGCAGAGTCACCTCGGCGACTGCAACCTTGGTGGGCGTCCCGCCTGCCGAGCCAAAATAAAATCCGACGATCGTTCCCAGCACACCCATCAAAATCGCCAGCAGGTCTTTGGCCTTGGTGATGCGCGCGTCAATCTCGGAGACGTCCATCCAAATTACGGACACCGACGTGATGATCGCGATGCCGATGGTGCCAAAGGCGAACAGGAAGGTAATGAGTCCTCGCGCCTGGTCGATCTCACCCAGTGACGCAAGGAACGTCGAACTCCAGAATACGCCGTAGAAAAGAACTCCGGCGAGAAGCAGGGCTCCGAATACGAGCGCTTTCAAGCCGGAACTCATTCCCGTGGATCTGCCTTGTAGCAGCCAGCGCTCGTGATATTGCCCGAGGCTGCGCATGGCGAGGTCGCGCGATGCCTCGTCAGCCTCCGCTACCGCGATGGCGGCATAGCCTTCAAGCGAAGCCGCTTGCCATTTGTCGGCCTTTTCCGTCGCGATCTTCTGCAGTATTTTCAGTCCGCTATCGATGTCCTTCCGGCCTTTCAGCCATTCTCCAAAATCTGCCATTGAAAATCTCGCTTGTTCAATTTTCGAAACCAATCCCTATCGCTGTAATGCAATGCCATTCTATGCGCCGCCGTCACTCGCGCAATGGTTGATTCTGGCAAAATTGACGTTCGAGCGTGTTGCCAGACCGGCCACACATCCCTCCGCCCCAAACAAAAGCGGCGCCCCGAAGGGCGCCGCTCAAGTCTTGTTCCGAAAATCTCAGTGCGCCGTCAGGCCGCCCGCCGCCTCGTCCGTGGCATCGGTCTTCACCGGCACCTTGGTGTCCTCTTCCCAGACGATCGGCACCGGGGGCCGGACCAGCGCCTTGGCGACGACGTCGTCGAGGCGGGCCACCGGGATGATGGTCATCCCGCCCTTGATCGCATCGGAAATCTCCGTGAGATCCTTGGCGTTGTCCTCGGGGATGAACACCGTCTTGATGCCGCCACGGGCGGCCGCCAACAGCTTCTCCTTCAGGCCGCCGATCGGCAGAACCCTGCCGCGCAGCGTGATCTCGCCGGTCATGGCGACATCGTGCCGGACCGGAATGCCGGTCATGACCGAGATGATGGCGGTTGCCATCGCGACACCGGCCGACGGTCCGTCCTTCGGAGTCGCCCCCTCCGGCACGTGGACGTGGATATCACGCCGGTCGAACAATGGCGGCTCGATGCCATAGTTGATCGACCGCGAGCGGACATAGGACGCCGCCGCCGAAATCGACTCCTTCATCACGTCGCGCAGATTGCCCGTGACCGTCATCTTGCCCTTGCCGGGCATCATGACGCCTTCGATGGTGAGCAGCTCGCCACCGACATCGGTCCAGGCCAGGCCCGTCACGATACCGACCTGAGGCTCGCTCTCGATCTCGCCGTAGCGGTACTTCGGCACGCCGAGAAATTCCTCGAGGGTTTTCTCGGTGACCTTCACCGACTTCTTCTTCGACATCATGAGTTCCTTCACCGCCTTGCGGGCGAGTGTCGAAAGCTCACGTTCGAGGTTACGCACGCCCGCTTCGCGGGTGTAGCGGCGGATCATCAAGAGCAACGCGTCGTCGTCGATCGACCATTCCTTGGAATCCAGGCCGTGCTTGGAGATCGCGTTCGGGATCAGATGCTTGCGGGCAATCTCGACCTTCTCGTTCTCGGTGTAGCCGGCGATCCGGATGATCTCCATGCGGTCCATCAGCGGTCCCGGAATATTCAGCGTATTCGCGGTCGTGATGAACATCACGTTGGAGAGATCGTAATCGACCTCGAGGTAGTGATCGGCAAAGGTGCCGTTCTGCTCGGGGTCCAGCACCTCGAGCAAAGCCGATGACGGATCGCCGCGGAAATCGGCGCCCATCTTGTCGATCTCGTCCAGCAGGAACAGCGGGTTCGAGGTCTTGGCCTTGCGCATCGACTGGATGATCTTGCCGGGCATCGAGCCGATATAAGTGCGGCGGTGACCGCGGATCTCCGCTTCATCCCGCACGCCGCCGAGCGAGACGCGCACGAATTCGCGCCCCGTCGCCTTGGCGATGGACTTGCCGAGCGAGGTCTTGCCGACGCCGGGAGGCCCGACCAGGCACAGGATCGGTCCGGTCAGCTTGTTGGCGCGCGACTGCACCGCGAGATACTCGACGATGCGGTCCTTGACCTTCTCCAGACCGTAATGGTCGTTGTCGAGCACGGCCTGTGCGGCGACCAGATCCTTCTTGACCTTGGACTTCTTGTTCCACGGGATCGACAGCAGCCAGTCGAGATAGTTGCGCACGACGGTGGCTTCCGCCGACATCGGCGACATCTGGCGCAGCTTCTTCAGCTCGTGCTGCGCCTTCTCGCGGGCTTCCTTGGAGAGCTTGGTCTTGGCAATCTTCTCTTCCAGATCGGCCAGCTCGTCGCGGCCTTCGTCGTCGCCGAGCTCCTTCTGGATCGCCTTCATCTGCTCGTTGAGATAATATTCGCGCTGGGTCTTCTCCATCTGGCGCTTGACGCGCGAGCGGATGCGCTTCTCGACCTGCAGCACCGAGATCTCGCTCTCCATCAGGCCGAGCACCTTTTCCAGGCGCGCGGTGACGGACAACGTCTCCAGGATGCCCTGGCGATCGGCGATCTTGACGGCGAGATGCGAGGCCACGGTGTCGCCGAGCTTGGCGAAGTCGGTGATGGCCTGCACCACGCCGACCACTTCGGCGGAGATTTTCTTGTTGAGCTTCACATAGCTCTCGAAGTCGGACACGACGGAGCGCGCCAGGGCTTCCGCCTCGACGGACGTGGCGTCGGTGTCGGCGAGCGCTGTCGCGGTCGCCTCGTAGTATTCCTGGCGGTCGGTGTATTTCTGCACGCGTGCGCGCTCGAGCCCCTCGACCAGAACCTTGACGGTGCCGTCGGGCAGTTTGAGCAGCTGCAACACGCTGGCGAGCGTGCCGGTCTCATAGATGGAATCGGGGTTCGGATCGTCGTCCGACGCGTTCTTCTGCGTCGCGAGCATGATCAGCGCGTCATTCTTCATGACTTCTTCGAGCGCCCGGATCGATTTCTCGCGGCCGACAAACAGCGGCACGATCATGTGCGGGAAGACCACGATGTCGCGCAGCGGCAGCACCGGATAGGAATGGCTTTCGCCGTGAACGATAGATGGCCGGGGTTTGGGGGGCGTCATGGCCTGTTCCTTTTGTTGTGCCCCCTTGCACGCAGTCCGCGAGCTTGCGCAACCGCCACAAGGTGCCTGTAAGTCCCGGCTCGAATGACCGCGTCGCGGCCTCGTCTTCCGGATCGTGAGCGGCGAATCTTACGGTCAGGTTTTCATCGCCGATAGCATTAGGTGGCTATCGGCCATGAGGGTGTCAAGTCGCAGGAAAGAGCCCGCCAACAGGGGCTAACGCGGATAAAGGCCTACGCACCAGCGGCCGCCGAAACCGGCGGCCGACGCTTACGAAAACTTAATCCGACAGCAAGCGGACGCGCACTCAGGCGCTGGCGCTGCTCTCGACGGCGCGATCGGAACGATCGGCATAGATGTAAAGCGGACGAGCGGTTCCCTCGACGACTTCGCGCGAGATCACGACCTCTTCGACGCCTTCCAGGCCCGGGAGATCGAACATGGTCTCCAGCAGGATACTTTCGAGAATCGAGCGCAGTCCGCGCGCGCCGGTCTTGCGCTCGATCGCCTTGCGCGCGACCGCGCCAAGCGCCTCGTCGGCGAAGGTGAGCTCGATGTTCTCCATTTCGAACAGCCGCTGGTACTGCTTCACCAGCGCGTTCTTCGGATCGGTCAGGATCTTCTTCAGCGAAGCTTCGTCGAGATCCTCCAGCGTGGCGACCACCGGCAGACGGCCGACGAATTCCGGGATCAGGCCGTACTTCAGGAGATCCTCGGGCTCGACATGACGGAAGATTTCGCCGGTGCGGCGGTCTTCCGGCGCCAGCACCTGGGCCGCGAAGCCGATCGAGGTCGAGCGTCCGCGCGCGGAGATGATCTTCTCCAGGCCGGAGAAGGCGCCGCCGCAGATGAACAGGATGTTGGTGGTGTCGACCTGCAGGAACTCCTGCTGCGGATGCTTGCGGCCGCCCTGCGGCGGCACGGAGGCAACCGTGCCTTCCATGATCTTCAGAAGCGCCTGCTGCACGCCCTCGCCCGAGACGTCACGGGTGATCGAGGGGTTGTCGGACTTCCGGCTGATCTTGTCGATTTCGTCGATATAGACGATGCCGCGCTGCGCGCGCTCGACATTATAGTCGGCCGACTGCAGCAGCTTCAGGATGATGTTTTCGACGTCCTCGCCGACATAGCCGGCTTCGGTCAGCGTGGTCGCATCCGCCATGGTGAACGGCACGTCGAGGATCCGCGCCAACGTCTGCGCCAGCAGCGTCTTGCCCGAGCCGGTCGGACCGATCAGCAGGATGTTCGACTTCGCGAGTTCGACGTCGTTGTGCTTGGTCTGGTGGTTGAGCCGCTTGTAGTGGTTGTGGACGGCGACCGAGAGCACCTTCTTGGCATGGCTCTGGCCGATCACGTAATCGTCGAGGACCTTGCAGATTTCCTTCGGGGTCGGGATGCCGTCGCGCGACTTCACCAGCGAGGATTTGTTCTCCTCCCGGATGATGTCCATGCACAGCTCAACGCATTCGTCGCAGATGAATACGGTGGGACCCGCGATCAGTTTGCGGACTTCATGCTGGCTCTTGCCACAGAACGAGCAATACAGCGTGTTCTTGGAGTCGCTCGTGCCGACCTTACTCATTCTTATCTCCGTCCGCCGTTCGATCTCGTCCGCTCGATCGCCCTATTCCGGCACATACCGGCACAAGTTCTAGATAGAGCAAAATCCGTACCAAAAAAGACCCTAGCTTCAGATACCGCACGAATCGCGGCTATTTCGAATCCCCAGCAAGCATAACCTAACCCAGCTAGCCAACCATGGTCGCACCCGACTATCAAGAATTCGCTAATTGTCGGGCCACCCGCTACCCGTGACAATACCGTGATTTGCGGCTTTCACGCGAGGCGAACCTGCCGAAATCATCAGGGCGTTGCGCGATTGCCACGCCGCCAAACCAGCACGAAAGCGGAACTTCCTGCCCATTGGGGGGCATAGTTGTCCCACCGGCGGCCGGAATGGACCACTGGCGACGGGAATTCAGGTCGAGGCAACGCGCGGCACCCGGCAATATTACGGGTCTTCTAAGGTGCTTTGGCCGCCGGCTCTTCCTGGCGCTTGTCGATGACCTTGTCGACAATGCCGAAGTCGCGGGCCATCTCCGCGGTGAGGAACTTGTCGCGTTCCAGCGCATCCTCGATCGCCTTGAAGGTCTGGCCGGTGTGCTTGACGTAGATTTCGTTGAGCCGCTTCTTCAGGTTCAGGATTTCCTGGGCGTGCAGCATGATGTCGGTGGCCTGGCCCTGGAATCCGCCGGAGGGCTGGTGCACCATGATGCGCGAATTCGGCAGCGAAAAGCGCATATCCTTGTGGCCGGCAGCCAACAGCAGCGAGCCCATCGACGCCGCCTGCCCGGTGCAGAGCGTCGACACCGGCGGACGGATGAACTGCATGGTGTCGTAGATCGCAAGACCCGAGGTCACCACCCCGCCGGGCGAGTTGATGTACATCGAGATTTCCTTCTTCGGATTCTCGGCCTCGAGGAACAGCAGCTGCGCGACCACCAGCGTCGACATGCCGTCCTCGACCGGTCCGGTCAGGAAGATGATGCGTTCTTTCAGGAGGCGCGAAAAGATGTCGTAGGCGCGTTCGCCGCGGTTGGTCTGTTCGACCACCATCGGCACGAGTTGCATGTAGGTTTCGACCGGATCGCGCATTAGTCACCCAAGGGTTAAGTAGACAGTTGGAGGCGGACATCCATCGGCATGGCGGGAAGTTGAATTTGCCGGGCGTGGACGAACGTCCCGTGATGCAGGACTTCAAGGACAGGGTTCAGATATGGGCCAATTCCCCGGTGACAAGACCGGGGCAACAGCGTGCGGAATTCGGTGCAGTTGAAGCTGATTCGCGCGACCGGGCATAGCGACGGATGCCGTCGCCATGCCGGTTTCGCTCCTCAACCTTAACGCAGGCCTGACGGATCGGTCAGGTCAGGCCGCGCTCTTCTCCGCGTCGTCGTCCTTGTAGAGGTCCTCGCGGGTGACCTTCTTTTCGGTCACGTTGGCCAATTCGAGGATGAAATCGACCACCTTGTCCTCGTAGATCGGTGCACGAAGCTGGGCCAGCGCATTGGCATTGCTGCGATAGTAGTCCCAGACTTCCTTCTCGCGGCCGGGCATCTGGCGCGCGCGCTCGATCACCGCGCGGCTGACTTCGTCGTCGGTGACCGTGATCTTGTTCTTCTCGCCGATCTCGGACAGCACCAGGCCGAGCCGGACCCTTCGGTCGGCGATCTTCTGGTATTCTTCCTTGGCGGCCTCTTCGGTGGTGCCTTCATCGGCGAAGGTCTTGCCGCCGGACTCCATCTCGGCCTTGATCGAGTTCCACATCAGGTTGAACTCTTCCTCGACCAGCGACGGCGGCGCCTCGAAGCGGTGGGCTTCGTCGAGCCGGTCCAGCAGCATGCGCTTGACCTTCTGGCGGGTGGCGCCGGCGAATTCGGCCACCAGCCGCTCGCGCGCGGCTTCCTTCAGCTTGTCGAGCGATTCGAGGCCGAGCGTCTTGGCGAACTCGTCGTCGACGACGCTGTCCTGCGGCGATTCGATCGCGGTCGCGGTGGTCTCGAACTCGGCCGCCTGGCCGGCGAGCTTCTCGCTGGCGTAGTTCTTCGGGAAGGAGACCTTCAGGGTGCGGGTCTCATTGGCCGCGATGCCGATCAGCTGCTCCTCGAAGCCGGGAATGAACTGCCCGGCGCCGATCACGACCTGGATGCCCTCGCCCGTGCCGCCCTCGAACGGCACGCCGTCGATTGAGCCCTTGAAGGAAATCGTGACCCGATCGCCGGTCTCGGCCTTGGCGCCCTCGGGCTTCGCGTCTTCAGGCTTGGCGGCGTAGGGTCTGTTCTGGTCGGCGATGCGCTTGATGGCCTCGTCGACATCGGCGTCGGTCACTTCAACGACCGGCTTCTCGACGGTAAAGCTCTTGAAATCGGCGAGCGCGATCGCGGGCACCACCTCGATCGAGACGGTGTAGGTGAGATCGGACTTGCCCGACAGGATGTCCTCGACCTCCTTGGCCTCCGTCGGCATCGAGATCTTGGGTTCGGTGGCGAGGCGAAAGCCGCGCTCGGTAAAGATCTGCGTATTGGTGTCGCGGATTGTCTGGTCGATGGTCTCGGCCATCACCGAGCGGCCATAGACCTTCTTGAGGTGGCTCACCGGCACCTTGCCCGGGCGAAAACCGTTGAGTTTGACCTTGTCCTTGAGCTCAACCAGCTTGACGTCCGCCTTGGCATCGAGATCCGATGCGGGAACGCTGATCTGGAATTCGTGCTTCAAGCCCTCGACGAGGGTTTCTGTGACCTGCATGGCGTCCATCTTCTTCCCGCTTGGTCCGGCCTTCGCGGCACGGACATTGTCAATCTGGTCGGCGCGAGGTTTTGAAACCTGCGCCGGTGGTTCGGCGGCCCCATTTCGTCAGGGGTTACACCCCTTTGGAGACAGGTCCTCCAGCAATCCTTTGCAAACGCAGTCAGCGCTTGGTGCGGGCGGAGGGACTCGAACCCCCACAACTTTCGTCACTGGAACCTAAATCCAGCGCGTCTACCAGTTCCGCCACGCCCGCTGTTAGCATCTCGTTCGGCCGCGATGCGCGAGCATGATCGCCGAAAAGTGCGAAGCGGTTTTTCGGGCGGCCGATCATGCTCCAAGTTAATGGAATCAATCGCGTTTATGACCTGGATGGCGGCCTCCAGGTCATAAACGCGATTGGTGCGGCGGGCTTATAACATGGGCGCACCGGTTCGCAGCAAAAAAATGGCCGTTTTCGAGCCTTCAGGACGTAGCTGCGGCGACTGGACTTCTCAAGCCAAAAATGGTCGGGATCGGCGATGGCAGATCGCAATCTCCGGCTCTACCGACGCGAGTTCCTTGCCGGTCTAGGCGCAACCGCCCTCGCCCCGGCCTTGCCTTCGATCGCGGTGGCCCAGGCGCGGCCATCGCTGGCACTGCGGGCCAAGGAAGGCGTCATCGCACTGCGCGCGGGAGCGCCGGAGACGCCGATCTGGACGCTCGAGGGACCGGCATCCGGCCCCGCCTTCAGGTTCAAGCGCGGCGAGACGCTGGAAGTCACGCTCGGAAACGGACTTCCGGTCCCGGCCGTCGCCAGCTGGCGCGGGATCGACGGGGTTCCGGCCGCTGCACCGCTGGCGGCGCGGTCGCCACTGCCGTCGGGAGCCAGGGAAACCCTGGTGATTCCCTTCCGTCACGCCGGCACCTTCCTGTGCGACCTCCGCCTGCTTGGCGATGGCCGGGCCCGCCCGTCCCCGGCACGGGCGCTGATCGTAAGCGAGAGCGAGCCGGTGGCGGTCGATCGCGACGAGGTGCTGCTGATCGAGGACTGGCGGCTGCGCGCGGACGGGACCGCGATCGCACCGGGGCTGGATCCGGAAGGTACCGCGCCGATTTACACCCTCAACGGCCGCACTTCATTCGAGCTCTCAGCCTTCGGCAATGAGCGCCTGCGCCTCCGCTTTATCAACGGCACGCAACGCACTGTTCTGGCAGTGAAACTGGAAAACCACGACCTCCGCGTCATGGCCATCGACGGTCAGCCCTCCGAACCGTTCCTCGCGCGCAACGGCGCCCTGGTGCTGGCTCCCGGGGGGCGCGTCGACGCGTTTGTCGAGACAAACACGACTTCGTCGATCGTGCTCCATGACGGCAAGCAAGCCCATCCGATCGGAACCCTGGCGATCTCAGGCTACGTGGAACGGCGCGCCCCGCGGATGCCCGCACCGGCGCTGCCTTCCAACGGCTTGCCGGCGCAACTCGACCTCAAGAGCGCGCTCCGAGTCGACCTGACGCTCGGCGGACCGCCGGCCGATTGGGTGACCCCGGCGAGTTTTGTGAATACCGCCGCCCCCGCGTTCCGCGCCAAGGCCGGCCGCGTTGTCGTGCTGGCGCTGACCAACCGCGCCGCCATCGCGACCGTGTTCCATCTCCATGGCCACCATTTCCGCCTGCTCGACCGGCTCGACGACGGCTGGAAGCCGTTCTGGCTGGATACGCTGGCGATCGAACCCGGGCAGACCCAACGGATCGCGTTTGCCGCCGAATTTGCCGGCAGCTGGCTGATCGAAGCGATTGAAACCGACTGGGCGGCGCCCCGCCTCGTCAGGTGGTACAGTGTCGAATGAGGAAACCAGCATGAGCACATCCACTCTCGCCATTCGCAGCGTCAAAGCCCGCGCCGTCGTGGCGCCGATCTCCCGACCGGTCAAAAACGCCTTCGGCGTCATCGAGGCGGCGCCCTTGGTGCTGATCGATGTCGAGACCGATCAGGGCGTTACCGGGCACTCCTACATCTTCGCCTACGCAAGGCTGACGCTGAAGCCGCTGGTGCTGCTGATCGAGGAGATCGGCCGCGACCTCACCGGCAAGCCGATCGCGCCGGTCGATTTGATGGCGGCGATGGACGCCAAATTCCGGTTGCTGGGATGGCAGGGCCTGGTCGGCATGGCGGTTTCAGGCCTCGACATGGCGTTCTGGGACGCGCTGGGCCAGGCGGCGGGCCAGCCGCTGGTCACCCTGCTCGGCGGCTCGCCGCGGCCGATCCGGGCCTATGACAGTTACGGCGCAGTCGATCCCAAGGCCGACGCTGCGGACCTCAAGCGCTCGCTCGACCAGGGCTTTAAGGGCATCAAGATCAAGGGCGGCGACGGCGACGCCGCCAATGACGAGCGGGTGGTAAAAGGGGTTCGCGACCTCATCGGTCCTGATATCGCGCTCATGATCGACTTCAACCAATCGCTCGATCCCGCTGAAGCGACCCACCGTATCGAACGGCTGGCGCCCTACGATCTGCACTGGATCGAGGAACCGGTGGCGCAGGAAAACCTGCTCGGCCACGCCAAAGTCCGCGAAATGTCCCCGACCCCGATTCAGGCCGGCGAGAACTGGTGGTTTCCCCGCGGCTTTGCCGAAGCGATCGCGGCCGGGGCTTCCGATTTCATCATGCCCGATCTGATGAAGTGCGGCGGCGTCACCGGCTGGCTCCGCATCGCCGGCCAGGCCGAAGCCGCCTCGATCCCGATGTCCAGCCACCTGTTTGCCGAAGCCAGTTCCCACATGCTGGCGGTGACGCCGACGGCGCATTGGCTCGAGGTTCTGGACCTCGCCCGCGCCGTTCTGGCCGAACCCATCAAGATCGTCGATGGCGCGGTGACGGCGCGAGGCCCCGGACTTGGTCTGATTTGGGACGAAGCAGCCGTAACCAAATATCTGGTGTGAACAACTTGCGGCAACGCTTTAAGTCGCTGCCGTACCGTCTCAGTAGTCGATGCCGAACTCGTCATAGAGCCTGCGGAACACCGCCGGCAGCACCTCCGGCAGATCTTCGGCGATCAGGCCGGGACCCGCCTCGCGCGCGGCCTCGCCATGCATCCAGGCGCCGATCGAGGCGGCCTCGAATGCCGGCACGCCTTGCGCCAGCATTGCTGCGATCATTCCCGCCAGCACATCGCCGGCGCCGGCGGTAGCCAGCCAGGGCGGCGCGTTGGAGGCGATGGTGGCGCGCCCGTCCGGCGAGGCCACCACCGTGTCCGGCCCCTTGAGCAGAACCACGGCGCCGCTGCGTTCGGCGGCGGCCCGCACCCGCTCCAGTTTCGAGCGATTGGGATGCTTGTTGCTGATATCGCTGAACAACCGTGGAAACTCGCCCTCATGCGGCGTCAGCACGATCTGCCTGTCGCGCGAACCCGCGATCGCTTCGAACAGACGGTCGGGGGCCGCGGCAAAGCTGGTCAGCGCATCGGCATCGAGCACGAGGCGCCGTTGCGCCGACAGTGCGGTGATGACGAAATCGCGGGTGCGGTCGCCAACGCCGGTACCCGGGCCGATCACGAGGGCGTTGAGGCGTTGGTCGGTCAGCCATTGCGCAAACTCGACCACGGTGTCGACGGCGTGAACCATCACGGCGGTCAGCGCCGCGGCGTTGACGGCCAGGGCATCCCGGGACGTTGCCAGCGTCACCAGCCCGGCGCCGGCGCGCAGGCAGCCCCGCGCCGCCAGCCGCGCCGCACCGGTCGCCGCGATATCCCCCGACACGACGACCGCATGGCCGCGGGCGTATTTGTGGCCGTCGATCCGCGGCACCGGAAACGACGGGCGCCAGCTCTGCGGAACGTTCTCGAAAGTCTGCGGCTTGATCTCGGCGAGCACATCGGCGTCGATGCCGATATCGACGACGCGCACCCGGCGGCCGGCATGTTTCCGGCCCGGCATCAGCAAATGCGCCGGCTTGCGCCGGAAGAACGTCACCGTCTCGGTGGCGTTGACGGCGATGCCCATGACGGCTGCGGTGGTGCCGTTGATGCCGCTCGGCAGGTCGACGCTGAGAACGGGGGCGCCGTTGGCGTTGATCGCCTCGATCATCGCCCAGGGTTCGCCCTCCACCGGGCGGTTGAGACCGGCGCCGAACAGCGCATCGATGATCAGCGCGGGCTTGCCGATCGCCTGCGGATTGAACGGCAGCACCGGAAACTTCCAGCCCCTCGCCGCCGAGGCAGCGTCGCCCTGCAGATGATCCCGCTCGCACAACAGAATGACCGACACTTCGCGCCCGCGCGCGGCGAGTTCGGCCGCCGCGACAAAACCGTCGCCGCCATTGTTGCCGGCGCCGGCGACCACCACGATCGGCCCCTCCTCCACCAGATCCATCGCGGCCTCGGCCACCGCCTGCCCGGCGCTGAGCATCAGCGCGAATCCAGGGGTGCCCGCGGCAATGGTCAGCCGATCGGCCCGTTCCATCTCGGCGGTCGTGAGAACTTCCATGCCGAATTCCCGATCCACGCGCCTCATCCTGAGGCATTACTGGTCACGCGCACACACTTGCCCCGCGCCAACTGCACACCGATTGACCTGTTTGCCTATTTAACAGGCTTCAGTATCATGGGCATACTGCTCCAGGCGCTGGTCCATGCCTGTTAAAAGTCTGATAACATTTCAAAATCAGGCACCTTAACAACTTGGCATAGACCCTGCTTTTGGGGAAGCCGGCTCTGGACCGTCGTGCTGACCGCCAAGTGAATCAGTGTGTCCGGTGAACAAGCTGCAGTCTGCAATATGGAAGTGCCCGGGAGGCGTTCAGTGAAAAAAATCGAAGCCATCATCAAGCCATTCAAGCTCGACGAGGTGAAGGAAGCGCTTCAGGAAGTCGGACTGCAGGGCATTACGGTCACCGAAGCCAAGGGCTTCGGGCGGCAAAAGGGGCACGCCGAACTCTATCGCGGCGCCGAGTACATCGTGGACTTCCTGCCCAAGGTCAAAATCGAGATCGTGATCGGGGATGACCTGGTCGAGAAGGCGATCGACGCGATCCGGCGCGCCGCCCAGACCGGGCGGATCGGCGACGGCAAGATCTTCGTCTCCAACATCGAGGAAGCCATCCGCATCAGAACCGGGGAATCCGGGCTGGATGCCATCTGAATCGCCGCTTCCGGCGGCACTCTGATATTGTGTTGGGCTAAGCCCAATTGTAATGAGCATCACCGACGGTCGCTGCCCGCGGCCAGATCTCGTCGACCTGTAAGCCAAAAGGGGTATTCATGAAGACCGCCAAAGACGTCCTGAAGTCGATCAAGGACAACGACGTCAAGTACGTCGACCTGCGTTTCACCGATCCGCGCGGCAAGTGGCAGCATGTGACCTTCGACATCAGCATGATCGACGAGGAAATCTTCGCCGAGGGCACGATGTTCGACGGCTCCTCGATCGCCGGCTGGAAGGCGATCAACGAATCCGACATGACCCTGATGCCCGATCCGGTCACCGCGACGATCGATCCGTTCTTCGCCGAGACCACCATGGTCATCACCTGCGACGTGCTGGAGCCGACCACCGGCGAGCCCTACAACCGCGACCCGCGCGGCATCGCCAAAAAGGCCGAAGCCATGGTCAAGTCGATGGGCATCGGCGACACCGTGTTCTTCGGACCGGAAGCCGAATTCTTCGTGTTCGACGACGTCCGCTACCAGACCACCCCCTACAACACCGGCTTCAAGCTCGATTCATCGGAACTGCCGACCAACTCGGACACCGAATATGAGGGCGGCAACCTCGGCCACCGCATCCGCACCAAGGGCGGCTACTTCCCCGTCCCGCCGCAGGATTCGGTGCAGGACATGCGCTCGGAAATGCTCGGCGCCATGGCCAAGATGGGCGTCAAGGTCGAGAAGCATCACCACGAAGTCGCTTCCGCCCAGCACGAGCTCGGCATGAAGTTCGACACGCTGACGCTGATGGCCGACCAGATGCAGGTCTACAAATACTGCATCCACCAGGTCGCACACATCTACGGCAAGACCGCCACCTTCATGCCGAAGCCGGTCTATGGCGACAACGGCTCGGGCATGCACTGCCACCAGTCGATCTGGAAGGACGGCAAGCCGGTGTTCGCCGGCAACAAATACGCCGACCTCTCCGAGACCTGCCTGCACTACATCGGCGGCATCATCAAGCACGCCAAGGCCATCAACGCCTTCACCAACCCGTCGACCAACTCCTACAAGCGCCTGGTCCCCGGCTATGAAGCCCCCGTGCTGCTCGCCTACTCCGCGCGCAACCGCTCGGCCTCCTGCCGCATCCCCTACACCACCAATCCGAAGGCCAAGCGCGTCGAGGTGCGTTTCCCCGATCCGATGGCCAACCCCTACCTCGCCTTCGCCGCGATGGTGATGGCCGGCCTCGACGGCATCAAGAACAAGATCGATCCGGGTCCGGCGATGGACAAGGACCTCTACGACCTGCCGAAGGAAGAGCTGAAGTCGATTCCGACGGTCTGCGGCTCGCTCCGCGAAGCGCTGGAAAACCTCGACAAGAACCGCGGCTTCCTCAAGAATGGCGGCGTGTTTGACGACGACTTCATCGACAGCTTCATCGAGCTGAAGATGACCGAAGTCGAGCGCTTCGAGATGACCCCGCATCCGGTCGAATTCGACATGTACTATTCGCAGTGATTTTGTTCGCGGGGCAGCTGCCTCGCGGAGATCACGGCTCACGAAATGCGAAAGGCGCTCCGTTTGGGGCGCCTTTTGTTTGTGGAACGAGGGCATGAACCCGTGGTTTCAGAGTGGTAAGCCGGCTCGCTTTGGTGCGCATTCCGAACTCAAGGCTGACCTCGCGAGAGGCCGCAAAGTGCCAAAACCGATCCTGACGACCCAAAACCGGACTTCCGAAATACCCCGGAAGGCAGGCATTTCAAGTGCCCGTCAGCATGTCTCAAACGCGCCAGGAGAAGGCATCGCTGTCATTTGACAGAGACGAATCAGCGATAATCAGGCACCCAAAGGTGATGCCGTAGGACATTGTTCATCCATGGATATGAAGAGCCCTGTTACGTCAAGTAGCGAGTACCGATTCTACCGGGGTCTGGTTGCCTCGTGTATTGCCAACGGGATTCAGGCGGCAAATTTTCTCGGTGATCGATTCCTGAGAAAGACGCGCCATTCGTCTTCGGAAATCGATGAACTGTACATGGACGCGATGAACAGCGCATTTTCCGCGACGGAATCTTTTCTCGTCACGGGAGCGCCGCACGCATCGGCATATTATCCGCGGGACTTTGCCTGGTTCTATCCCGACGTTCTCGATCCCGACACCATCATGGATTCCGAGGATGCAATTCGCAGGGTTCGCTTGCTCGAAAGAAGTGTCCGGCTAATGCTGGAGGCCGTTCGCTCCGGCGTTGTCACGACCACTATTATCCCGGCGGGACGCAATCGGTACATTGGCGTCAACTACTTTTCGCGACCTTCAGATACGCTGTTGGGCACCCTCGCCGGTCTGGAGCAAATCATATACGCCGACCAAAGAGCGTCAGCGTCGTATCTGGGATTGTCACAAGGCGCCCATGCGGGCCGCTTGTTGCTGATCGAGTATCGCGAGGATCTGAAGAAAGCGATCATCCAGCTCGCAAGATCGTTGGAGCCGTTCGATGATAACGGGACCAGCTATTTGCTTTGCGACGCAGCCGCACCTCGCTCAGCGGCGACAGATACCCGCGCCGAACGCAGGCGTTTCGTCACCAATGCATGCGTCTACGCGACTTTTTTACGCGCCACAGAACTCGGAGTAATCGGCATCAGCGAGCTGGAGCAACTGCTCGGGCGCGAACTATCACGATATAAAGCGCAACTTCTCCGCTTGTTCGGCAAGCATGGCTATATCAGTCATTCCCTGGATTGCGATAACGAACCGCCTGCGTCTTCCATCGCCCTGGACTTCGTCAATGTGCAGCGAGGATTTTGGGATTTAACAGACGGGAACGAACGCGCGTTGTTCGCAGCCACGACAGATCTGATCATCGCGGAACCGCGGTTTCGCGTGCCAAATACGTTTCACTTCCTGGTTTCCGCGAATAATCCGCGCAGAAAGATGCTCCACAAGATCGCGTCCCCATCCTACCAGGGACGCTCCTCCTGGCCGACGTTCAATGTCGAATTCGCGGACCGCATGCTGGATTACGACGAATTTTCGGGAACCGATAGATACGGATCCTGCGCTCGAGATATCTTGAGCGACATTCGTGCCGCAACCGAATTGCATGGTGGGTATCAGGAGCTTCTAACGGATGAAGGCCTCAAATATTGTACGTGGGCCTATCGGGGAGCTGTCGCTCACTCCTGGTTTCCGCGTTTCTTGACTGTCTGGAAAAGGGCATTCGGGACCCCGCTGCTGAATTGGAAGTAGCAGCGTATCGATGCGGTCGGACATCTGCCGGCTCGCACGCAATCAAGTTCGACGTCGTAGCTGGGTCAAGAGCTGACCTCGGCCCGCGTGCCCGTGATGTCGGCTTGATTTGTGTTGGCGGACATCGTCGTCCGACCGCCAAGGTCCGCTTCGAATAATCGGCGAGGCGGCGAGAGGACGCGGCGCGCGCGTCAGGCCATCCCGGCTACTCCGGCGGCGTCGCCAGGAAGCGGTCGCGCTCTTCCTGCACGGAATACGGGGTCGGTATCGGATCGCTTGCGGCGCCGGCCGATGAATCCAGGCAGAGACGCAGCATCCGCGCCAGTTCTGCCCGCCGGTACGGCTTCACCAGCAGGCGGATGTCGGACGAAACCCGGCCGTGCCGGCTGAGGGCATCATAGGTGTAGCCCGACGTGAACAGCACCTTCAGCGACGGCCGCTGCGCGGCCATCGCCTCGGCGAGCTGCCTGCCATTCAATTTTCCCGGCATCACAATATCGGTGAACAGCAGATCGAATGCCGCCCCCGCATCCGCAATGGCCAGGGCCTCGGCCGCATTCGATGCCACCAGGACCTTGTAGCCAAGGCTCTCGAGTTGAACGATCACGTAGGCCCGCACGCTGGGGTCATCCTCCACGCACAGGATCGTTTCGGCGCCGCCCGGCGATGGCACCCGCTCGGCCAGTGGCAGCTGCAGGCCGCCCTCCTCTGCCCTTGGCAAATAGATCCTGAAATTGGTTCCGCGACCTGCCTCGCTGCGAACCTCGATATTGCCGCCGGACTGCTTGGCGAACCCGAACACCATGCTGAGCCCGAGCCCCGTGCCCTGGCCGGTCTCCTTGGTCGAGAAGAACGGCTCGAAGATCCGGTCCCGGATTGCGTCGGGAATACCGGTGCCGGTATCTGTCACCTCGACGACGACGTAGTCACCGGGCAGATCGACGCCCCTTGCCGTGCTGGCCGGCCCGTCCAGCGTGATATTGTTGGTCGTGAAGGTCAGTTTCCCACCTTCGGGCATGGCGTCGCGGGCGTTGATGCCGAGGTTGACGAGCGCGGAGGAAAGTTGACCGGGATCGATATGCGACGGCCACAGATATTCGCTCAGGTTTGTCTGGATCTCGATCTGCCTGCCGAGCGTCTGCGCCAGAAATGTCGCGGCTTCGCTGACAAGCGCGTTGACGTCGGTCTTTGTCGGCCGCAGCGGCTGCTTGCGGGCGAACGCCAGCAGATTTGCAATCAGCTTTGCACCCCGCTCCGCGGCGTCGTCGATCAATGCCACGATACGCGCCAGAACCGGTTTGTCCCTGACGCCCTCGGCCAGGATTTCAATCGTCCCGGTGATGACGGTAAGCATGTTGTTGAAGTCATGCGCGATGCCGCCGGTGAGCTGGCCCACCGATTCCATCTTCTGCGCCTGGATCAACTGCTCCTCGGTCGCGCGCTTCTGGGTGATATCCCGGAGGAACCCATTGAGAATGTAACCGCTGCCGCGGCGTAACGCCGTCAGCGACACTTCGGTGATGATTTCCCTGCCGTCACGATGCAGCGAAATCGATTCGAATCTCCAGCCGGCCGCCATACCTTCCGTGACCTCGTGCAGGAATTGGCTGATCCGTTGCCTGTGGCTGTCGCGCAGCGAGGCCGGCACGATCAAATCGCCGACGCGGACGCCAATCGCCTCCGATCGCGTCCACCCCGTCATGGCCTCGGCGTGCGGGCTCCAGTCGAGAATGATGCCCGTTTCGTCCATTTGAATGAAAGCATCGAGTGCCGTCTTGACGATGGCCTGCGCCAACTGCTCGCTGTCGATCAGGGACTGATGTGCTTGCCTGTGCTCGGTGACATTGCGAAAAACGGTTACCGCCCCGCGCTGCCTGCCGGTTTCATCTCTCAGCGGTCTTGCATTCGCAACGATGTATGCCGGAACGCGCGACGCTTCCGATCGAACGATGAATTCCTGGTCGTCCACGCTTTCGCCGCGCAGCGCCCGCGCCAGCGCCGAACTCGAAAGCGGCAGCGGCGTCACGCCATCCGGATGAAAATAGCTGAACTTGCGAATGGCTCTTGCCGGGTCGGCGCCCGGATCTATACCGAGCAGGCGCTGCGCGGCGGCGTTGGCAACGACGATCTGCCCGCGTTCGTCGGCAACGATCACGGGATCGCCGATGCTGGCGATGGTATTCTCGAGCATCGCCTGCTTCGCTCTGAGTTCGCTTGCCATCCCCGCGAATTCCTCGGCAAGAATGCGAATCTCCGCCCCGCCCCCCGACGGCAGCACTTTCAATTCGCCGCGCGACAGCCCCTTCACAGCCTCGGTTATTTGCACCAGGGGCCTGGACAGCGAGCGGGCCAGCAGCAGCGCGAGCAACATCGCAAGGAGTATTGCGAGCCCGCCGCCGATCTGCGCGGAACTGTTTACAGCAGCCAGACCGAGGTCGAGACTTGCGTATTTTGCGGCAAACAGGATCGTCAATTCAGGCCCGCCCGCAATCGCCACGGGCGCCCAGCCGACGCCAAATCGCGTTCCGCTTCGATCCTTCAGGATTCCGCTGTTGTGGGCGGCTCTGGCCGCCAAGGCATGATCCATCCCCGGAAAATCGTCCTGGATGCGCCCGTGCAGCCCGGTTGCAGATACGAACTCGCGGGCTCGGTCCGAATGAATGAGATAATCGCCGTCGCCGTTCGTGAGGAAGACCTGGATCCCATCGACGCCCTCGGCCCGAATCCGCTCGAACTCGGACCCCAAATCGAAATCAATAACGCTGATTCCGAATTGCCGGCCGTCCGGCGTCTGCAGCGGCATCGCGAAACGGACTATTGCGGCCTTGCCCGGGCCGCCATCGGCCTCGGACCCGATCGGCGATACGTAAGCCTCGGTCCTGGCGAGATCGATCGTGCGCTTGAAATAATCGTGTTCTCCCACCCGGACCAGTTCGGCGTCGGGAACGGCGCGCGATGCGCCGCCCGGCCCCTTGCGATCGACGCGTACCAGTTCGCGTCCGCCCTCTGCGGCACCGATGATGCGCAGCTGCGTGTAATCCGGTTTCGCCCGCAGGATCGAGGCAAATCGGGCTTCGATGCTTTCCCGTATCTGCTTCCCGGCCGGTTGCGTCGTCGGAACACCGGCTGCCAGTTGCGCCACGCCAACACCGCTTTGGATCATCAACACGTCCCGGCGGGCGGCGTTCAGCGCGGATTCCAGTCTGACGGCGCTCAACGCGGCCTGGATGGCAAGCCGATCGAGCGCGCGCGGGATCGCCGCCCCGGTGACCGAGTGATATGTGATGAAACTCAGAACGGCCGTCGTCACCAGGACCAGCGACACCATCGCGAGCGCCAGCCGGGTCGACAGCCTGATTCCACCGAGCACTTGGTTGGCCTTGTTCTGGACGTCTTGCGCTGGTGACCAGGCAATGGTGGCATCTCGGGCGCAAGCCTACATCCAAATGCCCGCGGCTTCGTTGCCTCAAATGAATACCATCAACATCAATTTCCGGCCCCGTAATATTACGGGACTGCGGCTCCCATGCGCCGATTGAAAGACGCCTGCCGGGATATGCCGGGCAAGGTGCGCGCGGCCCGACAGCTAGCCGGCCCGCCTGTGCGCCGTCACGGCTTCGCCGAACGCCTGAAACAGCGCGCGGTTGATCGGATTGCGCTGCGGATCGTACTCCGCATGCCACTGCACGCCGAGCGCGAAGCCCGACGCATCCGCAATCCGGATCGCCTCGATGGTGCCGTCCTCGGCCACCCCCTCGACCACCACCCGTTCGCCGGGCTCAAGGATGCCCTGGCCGTGCAGTGAATTGACGCGGATCGTCTCGCATCCCAGCAGGTTTGCGAAGGCGCCGCCGGCAACGAGATTGACGTCATGGCGGTCGGCGAAAACCACCGTGGGATCGGGATGGATTTCGCCGCTCTCCAGCCGCGGCATCCGATGGTTGATGCGCCCCGGCAATTCCCGGATTTCGGGGTGCAGCGAGCCGCCGAAGGCGACGTTCATCTCCTGCAGGCCGCGGCAGATGCCGAACAGGGGTATGCCGCGCGCGACGCAGGCCTGCGACAGCGCCAGCGCCAGGCCATCGCGCTGCAGGTCGTAGGGCTCGTGGCTGGGGTGCGGTTCGGTGCGAAAATGCGTCGGGTGAACGTTGGCCCGGGCGCCGGTCAGGATCACGCCGTCGACCACATCCAGCAGCGCACCGATATCGGTGATTTCGGAGCAGCCGGCGAACATCAGCGGCAGCGCGCCGGCGACCTCGGCCACCGCGCGAAGATTACGCTCGCCGGTCATCTGCGTCGCAAACCGATCCTCAACGCGATAGGCGTTGGCGATCACCCCGACGACCGGCCTCCTCATTGCCTGGCTTCCAATCTCACGTCGCAAATCTCGCATAGATAAATCAGGGTGGATCATGCCTCCCACCCCGTACCGGATCAATATGCCACGCCGGAGCGCGGGCCTGCATTGCTATTTCCGCGTGAAAGCATCCCTGGAATCGATCACCTCGCCGGTCCGCACTCCCGCGGCCTGGAGCGCCTTTTCCGCCGCCTTGCCCGCCGCATTGTCAGCACCATTCAACCACGGCAATTTTGCCTCGATGCCGCGGGTCACGGGATCGCCCAGCGGACCGCCGAAATCGAGCGGCCAGATGCCGTTCGGCACCACCTCGGCCGAAATGCCGCGGAGCCGAATGCCCTTTCCCAGCACACCCTCGATATTGTCGGGTTGCACCCGGCGTGCGGAAGCGGGATCGGCGGGGTCGCCAAAGCTGACCAGCACCGGGATCACCTCCCCCGTCACCGGCACCGTGCCGGTCATTCGGCTCATCTGGTTGAACGACACGTTCTGACCCGCGGCCTTGTAGGCGCGTAGCGCCACGTAGTTGATCTCGTCGAGTTCGAGCGATTTGTCGATGTGGGCCAGCAAGGCCACCAGGTTCTTGCCGCCGCCGAGATCGACGAACACGGCATCGCCTTTGGTGCTGGTCTTGCCGCCGCGGCTGTAACTTCGGTCGGGATGGACCGCCATGATGCCGGAGGCGGATTTGACGCCTTCGGGCGTCTCCACCTCGACCGTCAGGCGGTATTTGTGATTGGGCCGGTTGATCCTGATCTGGTCGCCTATGACCAGCGCGGCCAGCAACAGCAGCGGACCGACGTATTTGAAATTCATACCGATCATCCCTCGCCGACCCGCGGCCGGATCCCGCGCCCCGCTTTGCACAACCGGCGCGCCAGCGTCAAACCGGCGCCTTCCACGCTTGATCCCGGGCGCGTTTCGCACAAGAGTGCCGCCGGAAATTGATTTGAGGGGGAATCAACGTGGCAGTCTCGGCTGACGATCGACTTCGGGCCCGCAACGACCTGGCGTGGTCGATATCGGTCGGCGGCATCGGCATTGTCATCTTCGCAGCCCTGTTGCTGTTCACGTGGCATTTCGCGGCGACGCTGTTCCTGATTTTCGCCGGCATGCTGCTTGGCGTCGCGCTCAACGCCATGACCCACATGCTCGGCACCGTCGTCAGGCTGCCGCATGCGCTGCGGCTGACCCTCGTCTGCCTGGTGCTGGCGGGCATGCTGTCGGGCGTGGTGTTCCTCGGCGGCGCCACCATCGCGAAACAGGCCACCGTGCTGAGCGATACGATCAAATCGCAACTGGTCAACGTCAAGGCTTTCCTGGAGAAGAACGGCATCGATACCAGCTATCTCGAGCTCGGCAATATCGGTGCGCCGGCCGCTTCGTCGACCCACGAAACGCCGGTAACGCCGGCCGCGCCGGTGCCGCATAATCTTCCGAGCGCGGGCGCCATCGCCTCCGGCGGCGGCGCCATCGTGAGCCAGACCCTGAAAGTGCTGCTCGGCACCGTCAGTGCGGTCGGAAACTTCTTCATCGTGCTGTTTCTCGGACTGGCGTTCGCGGCGCAGCCCGCGGTCTATCGAAAAGGGCTGTTGTACATGGCCCCCGCGCGGCACCGCGCCCGCGCGACCGCGATCGTCGACCGCATCGGCGAAACGCTGGAGCGCTGGCTGATCGCGCAGATCGTGACGATGCTGGCGGTGTTCCTCGTAACCTGGATTGGCCTGAGCATCATCGGAATCCAGAGCGCGTTCATTCTGGGGATCCAGGCCGGATTGCTGGCCTTCATTCCGACCATTGGCGCGCTGATCGGCGGCTTGATCGTGGTGCTGGCGAGCCTCGCCTCCGGATGGGTCGCAGGCGCCAGCGCGTTCGTGCTGTTCATGGGCGTCCACGCGCTGGAAAGCTATATCCTCACCCCGATCATCCAGCGTCACGCGCTGGACATTCCGCCCGCCACGCTATTCGCTTTCCAGATCCTGCTGGGCGTCGTGTTCGGCATCTGGGGCCTGGCCCTGGCGCTGCCGCTGATGGCAATCGCCAAGGTCATGATCGATCACTTCAAGGCCGAGAAGAGCGCGCCTGACTCCACCGCCGGGTTCAAACCACCGATGTGAGCACCGTCTCGGTATGTTCGACCTCTGGCGGCGCGGCAAAATACGGCCCGACCAGCCCGCGCCATTGGGTGAATTGCTCGGAGCCGCGGAAATCCACGGTGTGATTTTCGAGCGTCTCCCACTTCACCATCAGGCGGTAGCGCTGCGGCTTTTCGATCGAGCGATGCAATTCGAAGCCGTGAAAGCCTTTGGAGCTTCCGAACGCTGCGCGGGCCTTGGCGACCGCCGCCTCGAAATCCTTTTCGGAGCCGGGCTTGATGTCGATCTGTGCGATTTCGGTGATCATCGGGGGCGGCCTTTCGCTGGAGAATGGACGTCTCTAGCCCAGCCGGCCGCAAAGAAAAAGGGCGCCTTGCGGCGCCCCGGCATACCAGTTTCGCACGGATACCTAGCTGAAGAACAGCACCGTGCCTGCGACCACCAGGGTGCAGCCCGCGAACATCGCCAGCGGCCAGCGGCTGCGCGGTGCGCCGTAGCGGCCCTGCGCCCGCCGTTCGCTGATCAGCGCCGTCTCGTATTCGTCCGACGTCGAGAACAGGCAGGCAAACCCGCCGCGCGCCGATGCGGCTGCGGCTTCGAGCGACATCAGGGCGGCGTTGGCGCGATGGCTGGAGGCTGTATTCATGGCCAGCATGATATCGATGGAATGGTAAACGCATGGTTACCGCCCGCGCTTACGCGAGTTGCGTAACCGCCGGCTTCTGCGGTTGACGCGAAATGCCCGCGGTCTTGCGCCGCCAGTTTTCCAGCGACAGCGGCAGCTCCTCCGCCGCCTCGACGCGATTGCGGCCGCCGCGTTTGGCCTGATAGAGCGCGGTATCTGCCGCGGCCAGCAGCACCTCGAGCTCGGTGCCGGCGGGGCCGCCGGCCACCCCGATGCTGACGGTGGTGTCGACCGGCCCGGTCTCGTCGACGATTCCCGAACCCTCGAACGCCTCACGGACGCGTTCGGCGACGACGACACCTTCTTCCAGCGAACAGGGCAGCAGGGCGGCGAACTCCTCGCCGCCGATTCGTCCCGAAAGGTCGGTGATGCGCAGCCCGTTGACCACGACGGCGGCGAATAGTTTGAGAATCTCGTCGCCCGCCGGGTGGCCGAAGCGGTCATTGATCGACTTGAAATGGTCGATGTCGAAGATCATCACCGTGACCGGACGGCCGGCATTGGCCTCACGGTCGATCACCCGCGAGCACGCCTCGGCAAAGCCGCGGCGGTTGAACATGCCGGTCAGCGGATCCATCGATGCCGCGGTCTTGTGCGCGGTCACCGCGCGGTCCGACACCAGCATGAAGATCACGAACACGGTGCCGACCGCGTAGAGCACGAGCTCGATGGAGAACACCGTCACCCAGATGCTGCCGGAAAACGTTGCATCATGCGCGTGCAGGAGATCGCCGAGCAGGATCGGCAGCATCAATACGAAACCGTGCAGCACCGGCACCACGATGGCCGGCCAGCGCTTTTGCAGCGCCCTGCGCCGGTCCGACCACAGCTCGGTGGCGGTCAGCGCCGCATAAACAGCGACGATGCCGGCGCCGATCGTCATGCGCATGGCGGAGGCTTCCGGCGCCAAAGTCATGACGGCGGCGATCCAGGCGATCGCGCCCAGCACCAGCCCCGGCCAATTCGGCTTGCGGCCGTGGAAGACGCGCGACGCGTTCCAGACCATGCCGCAGGCCACGAAGCCGACGGCATTGAGCGCCAGCGAAAGCATCTGGCCGAGCGCGCCGGCGGCGAGCGTCCACAGTGCGACGGATGCCGCGCCGAGCAGATAGGCGGTGCCCCACCATTTCAGCGCCGGGATATGCTCCTGCTTGCCGAAAAACAGCAGCATGGCTCCCAGCATGGCCGCAACCATCGTGGCAACGAGATACAGCGTGGAAATATCGAGCGACATGGTCCACCGGAGGTTTGTGATGCGCCGGCAGCCGGCGCGCTTGAAATCAGCCCCGCGCCGTCACCGTGGCGCACGCTAGTACCGCGCTTCTTCGAAATTCGTTTGCACGCATACGAAAGTTTTCAGGAAAAACTGCGTCAACTGCTCGGCAAATACGCAGCAAAAAGGGCGCCCTGGGGCGCCCTTTTTGATGTTCTGCATATGTCGCACTGCGGCAATTTCGCGCGTAGCGACTGGCGCTTCGCTATGAATCCGCCACCGGACTGCTAATGAAATGGACCCTGTCACCATCATGGCATTCAGTGGCTGGTGAGATTCAATATGCCCTCTACGCCCGATGGAACGCAACAATGAGCCTGACGAGCTACTCGCTATACTTGGCCGCCGTTGCGGTGCTGGTGCTGTCACCCGGCCCAACCATGCTCGCCTGCATGACGACTGCTCTCAACGACGGCAAGTCAAACGCCCTCGCAGCTGCTGTCGGCAGCATCAGCGCCGCCCTCGGCGTGATGACGCTTTCGGCATTGGGCCTCGGTGCATTGCTCGCGGCATCGGAGCTTGCCTTCACCGTGGTCAAGGTGATCGGGGCCATCTATCTCATCTGGCTCGGCATCAGGACGTTCTGCGGCAGCGCCGCCGCAATCAGGATCAAGGGAGCTGCAACGGACAGCCGGAGGCGCTTGGGCTCACACTATGTCAGAGGCTTCCTGGTAGGCTCCAGCAATCCCAAGGCCATCCTGTTCTTCACCGCGTTCTTCCCGCAGTTCCTGAACCCGATCGAACCGTTCGCACCGCAATATTGCATCCTCGCCCTCACCTTCGTCACTTGTGAGTTCAGCGTGCTGGCGATGTGTGCCTTCGGCGTCTCCACCGTCGCTCCCGTCCTGCGGTCCAGCTGGCACATGCGTTGGATCAACAGGGCAACAGGCGGGCTGTTCGCGACGATGGGTGGCCTGTTATTGTTCAGCCGCCGTCACGCCTGAACCAGGACCACAAAAAAGGGCTGCAAGTGATGCAGCCCTCTTTCGTTGGATATTTGATGGTCGCCGTTTAGCGCTTCGAGAACTGGAACGATTTTCGGGCCTTGGCGCGGCCGTACTTCTTGCGCTCGACGACGCGGGAGTCGCGGGTCAGGAAGCCGCCCTTCTTCAGGACGCCGCGCAGATCCGGCTCGAAATAGGTCAGCGCCTTGGAGATGCCGTGACGCACGGCACCGGCCTGGCCCGACAGACCACCACCGGCAACGGTGCAGATCACGTCGTACTGGCCCGCGCGAGCGGCGGCGACCAGCGGCTGCTGGATCATCATGCGCAGCACCGGGCGGGCGAAATAGACTTCGACCTCGCGGGTGTTGACGATGACCTTGCCGGCGCCGGGCTTGATCCAGACGCGGGCAACCGCGTCCTTGCGCTTGCCGGTGGCATAGGCGCGGCCCTGCTTGTCGACCTTCTTGACGTATTTCGGCGAATCCGGCGCGGCCGTCTTCAATGCCGACAACTGGTCGAGAGACTGCATGGTATCGGACATCTTATGCGGCCCTCATGTTCTTGCGATTCATCGAAGCGACGTCGAGCGATTCGGGTTGCTGGGCTTCATGCGGATGCTCGGCGCCGGCATAGACGCGCAGATTGCCCATCTGCACCCGGCCGAGCGGGCCGCGCGGGATCATGCGCTCGATGGCCTTCTCGACCACGCGCTCGGGGAAACGACCCTCGAGGATCGACTTCGCGGTGCGTTCCTTGATGCCGCCGATGAAGCCGGTGTGATTGTAATACACCTTGTTCTCGCGCTTGCGACCGGTCAGCACGACATGCGCCGCGTTGATGATGATGACATGGTCACCGCAATCGACATGCGGCGTGTAGATCGGGAGATGCTTGCCGCGCAGGCGCGTGGCGACAATGGTGGCGAGCCGGCCGACAACCAGACCTTTGGCGTCGATCAGCACCCACTTCTTCGTCACCTCGGCGGGCTTGGCCGAAAACGTTTTCATGTGAGGAAATCCGTGAAAAGGGGACATCAGGCGCATCAGCGCCGAACTGCGCGGTTTCTAGATGGCTCGACCGCACGCGTCAACGCCCATGACGCATAATTCCCATAGCAAAAACAACAACTTATAAATATGGTGTTATATTACCGTCAAAAACACTAAGTATTTGGAATGGAATAGGTCGATGTCACATGGGCGATCGGATCGGGCGACGTGCCTGACAGCAGATTGACCTCGCCGACCGCCAGCCGCTTGCCGAGCTTCAAGAGCCTGGCTTCCGCGAGGATATCCTGGCCGGCCTGGCCCTTGCGCAGAAAATTGATGTTGAGGTTGGTGGTCACGGCGAGACCGATCGGGCCGATCGCCGACAGCAACACCACATACATGGCGCAATCGGCCAGCGCCATCAGCGTCGGCCCCGACACCGTCCCGCCCGGACGCAGCATCCGCGCGCTGTAGCGCTGCCGCAGCAGGCAGGTCGTTCCGTCGGCGCTTTCGATGGAGGTGTCGCCGCTGCCGAAGGATTGCGGAAATTCGACACGAAGGAACTCCTCCAGCTCAGCCACGCTCATTTTCACAACTGCCATGTCAGTCCCGCCTGCCCTCGCCTCGCCTCGCTGGGCTTGTTACATTATGGTGACGCACCTGCCCTAGTGGAAATTTCCGATGCCCACCCAAACCGCCCGCGCCGCTACGCCACCCTCCCCGATCCTGCTGCGGGAGACCGTTGGCAGCATCGCCGTGCTCACGCTCAACCGCTCCGCGGCCCGCAACAGCCTGTCGGAAGGCCTGATCGCCGAACTGCACGGCGCGCTCAACCAGATCCATGACGATGCGAGCGTGCGCGCGGTGGTGATCGCGGCCATCGGCCCGGCCTTTTCCGCCGGCCACGACATGAAGGAACTGACCGCCCGCCGCAGCGATGCCGATCGCGGCCGCGCCTACTTCGCCACCCTCATGAACGCCTGCAGCGCCATGATGCAGGCGATCGTGCAACTGCCGAAACCGGTGGTCGCCGCCGTGCAGGGCGTTGCCACCGCCGCCGGATGCCAGCTGGTGGCGAGCTGCGATCTCGCGGTGGCGTCGGAGGCCGCGACCTTCGCCACGCCCGGCGTCGATATCGGGCTGTTCTGCTCCACGCCGATGGTGGCCTTGTCGCGCAACGTCCCGCGCAAGCAGGCGATGGAAATGCTGCTGACCGGCGAGCCGATCGCAGCGGCGACGGCGCGCGATATCGGCCTCGTCAACCGCGTCGTGGCCGCCGGCACCGAGCGCGACGCCGCGATCGCATTGGCGCAAAAGGTCGCGCTGAAGTCCGCCTATACGATCAAGCTCGGCAAGGAAGCGTTCTACCGCCAGGCCGAAATGAACCTCACCGAGGCCTATCGCTACGCTGCGGAAGTGATGACCGAGAACATGATGGCGCGCGACGCCGAGGAAGGCATCGGCGCCTTCATCGAGAAACGCGCGCCGAAATGGGTGGATGAGTAGACGCCTCATCCTGAGGAGCGCGCCCTTCGCGCGCGTCTCGAAGGATGGCAACGGGCAGTGTGCCCGATGGTTCGAGACGCGCGAAGACGCGCTCCTCACCATGAGGAACCGGGAATTTTTGTGAATGAACCACGACAATTACGACGACAACTATATCCGCGGCATCCTCAACGGCGTGAAATCGATCGCGATGGTGGGGGCGTCGCCGGTCAATGTGCGGCCGAGCTATTTTGCGTTCAAATATCTGGCACAGCGCGGCTATGACATGATCCCGGTCAATCCCGGTCATGTCGGCAAGAACCTGCTCGACAAGCCCTTCGTCGCTTCGCTCGCGGATATCGGCCGCCCCGTCGACATGATCGATATTTTTCGCAATTCCACTCACATCATGCCGGTCGTCGAGGAGGCACTGCGGCTCGATCCGCTGCCGAAGGTGATCTGGATGCAGCTCGGCGCCCGCGACGATGCCGCGGCGGCGAAAGCCGAGGCGGCCGGCATCAAGGTGGTGATGAACCGCTGCCCCAAGATCGAATATGGCCGGCTCTCCTCGGAGATTTCCTGGATGGGCGTCAATTCGCGCACCCTGAGTTCGAAGCGCGCGCCGATGCCGACCCAGGGCATGCGGCTGTCGCTCAATCGAACGAGCCTCGGCGGCGGCGAGACCGCCGCCTCCGACCGTGCCGCCAAGAACAAGGCCGACCCCACCTGATGCCGACGCGACGCAATCGTTCCCTGAAAGCGCCGGAGCGAAGCACGGCCGTTTCGAACATCCGCCAGGCCGCCGATCCGCCTTGACGACGGACGCCTCCGCCATCAGCATGCCGCGCGCTTTCAAATCAGCCGAAAACAGGATCCACAGAATGAACGACCGCCTTCCGGGTTTCTCCACCCTCGCCGTGCATGCCGGCGCGCAGCCCGACCCCACCACCGGCGCGCGGGCGACGCCGATCTACCAGACCACGTCGTTCGTGTTCAACGATGCCGACCACGCCGCCTCGCTGTTCGGCCTGCAGGCGTTCGGCAACATCTACACGAGGATCGGCAACCCGACCCAGGCGGTGCTGGAAGAGCGCATTGCAGCACTCGAGGGCGGCACTGCCGCCCTCGCCGTGGCATCGGGACACGCCGCACAGGTGGTCGTGTTGCAGCAACTGCTGATGCCCGGCGACGAGTTCATCGCGGCGCGAAAACTCTATGGCGGCTCGATCAACCAGTTCACCCACGCCTTCAAGAGTTTCGGCTGGAACGTGGTGTGGGCCGATCCGGACGATGTCGCCAGCTTCGAGCGCGCCGTCACCCCGCGCACCAGGGCGATCTTCATCGAATCGATCGCCAACCCCGCGGGCTCCATCACCGATATCGAAGCGATCGCCGCGGTCGCCCGCAAGGCCGGCGTGCCCCTGATCGTCGACAACACGCTGGCCACGCCCTATCTGATCCGCCCGATCGACCACGGCGCCGACATCGTGGTGCATTCGCTGACCAAGTTTCTCGGCGGCCACGGCAATTCGCTCGGCGGCGTCATCGTCGACGCCGGCACCTTCGACTGGTCGAAGGACAACAAATATCCGATGCTGAGCGAGCCGCGCCCGGAATACCACGGAATCAAGATCCAGGAGACCTTCGGCAATTTCGCCTTTGCGATCGCCTGCCGCGTGCTCGGCCTGCGCGACCTCGGCCCGGCGATCTCGCCGTTCAACGCGTTCATGATCCTCACCGGCATCGAGACGCTGCCGCTGCGCATGGCCAAGCATTGCGAAAATGCCAGGGCGGTAGCGGAGTATCTCGCCGGCCATCCGGCGGTGGCCGCGGTGAACTATTCCGGGCTCGCCGGCAACCCCTACAACAACCTCGCGCGCAAATACGCGCCGAAGGGCGCCGGCGCGGTGTTCACCTTCAGCCTCAAGGGCGGCTACGAGGCCGGCGTCAACCTGGTGTCGAACCTGAAACTGTTCTCCCACCTCGCCAATGTCGGCGACACCCGCTCGCTGGTGATTCATCCGGCCTCGACCACCCACAGCCAGCTCGACGACGCCGCCAAGGTCAAGTCGGGCGCCGCTCCCGACGTGGTGCGGCTGTCGATCGGCATCGAGGACAAGGAAGATCTGATCGCGGATCTGGAGCAGGCGCTGGGCGCGTAGGGCGGACTTCGGTCGTCCCTGCGAACGCAGGGACGACGCAAGAGGGTCCACCGCATCGGCCCGCGTTAACCCTCGTCGCGCTATTCGATCCCCCAGCCCGCCCAAAAATGGCATCCTGCGGCCGTCCAAACCCGGAGCTGGCCATGCTGCGCTGGATGATGCCGTTTCTGATTACGATGCTTGCGATCCCTACAACTGCGGAAACTGCCGGCACGGCCGCGGCGCGCCGTGCCGCCAGCCAATTGCCACCGGGGCTCCCCCGCGCGCATTACAGATTCAGGACGACGGTGGCCCCGGTGGCGCCGTACCGTTCCGCGCAATCATTGGTTGACGGACCCGACGTGCTGTTCACGCCGTCGATCGGATATGTGCGGTACATTCCACCGGCGGTCGGTGTCGCATTTCTGCCGGTCGAGTACGGCGTGCCCTGGTACGCCGGGCCGGATGTCACCACCTGGAACGGCTGGTCCTATGGTTACGGCTGCGGCCTCAACAGCTACGGCAACCCTTGGTGCTAGCGGTCAGCCGGCCTGCCCCGCCGGTACACTTAGCTTTTGTGGCGTGACTTTTGACTGCGCCGCCAGTTGCTCGACCTGGAAGATCGACAGCGTCAACACCACCATGGCGACGGCCTGGTGCGCCAAAGCCAGATCGATCGGCACCTGGTGCAGCAGCGTCAAAATACCCAGCACCGCCTGCAGGAGCATCGCCGCCGCCAGCCACACCGCGATGCCGATCACGTATTTTGCGGCCCGCGCGCGGATAGCATCGACCGCATGCAGGATCGTCAACGCCAACAGCGCATACGCGGTCATCCGGTGTTCGAACTGCACCGTCAGCGGGTTGTCGAACAAATTTCGCCACCACGGCTCTTCGAAGAACAGCCGCGCCGCTGACGGAATCAATGCGCCGTCGATCTCCGGCCAGGTATTGTAAATCCGTCCCGCGCGCAGGCCCGCGACCAGCGCGCCGAGATACAATTGCACGAAGGTCAGCACCAGCAGCGCGACGCTGGTGATCCGCAGCCGCGCCGGGACGATGGCCGGAGGCCGGCCCGCCATCCGCCGCAGCGTCCAGACAATCGCCGCAAAGATGACGAGCGCCAGCACCAGATGGGTGGCGAGACGATATTGCGACACCTCGGTGCGTTGCGTCAGCCCTGACGCCACCATCCACCAGCCGACCGCGCCCTGCAACGCGCCGAGGCCGAAGATCAGCCATAGCCGGCGTTTCAGCTCCGCAGCCAAGGCACCGCGCCACAGAAACCAGAGAAACGGCAGCAGATAGGCTATCCCGATCACGCGCCCGAGCAGCCGGTGGCTCCATTCCCACCAGAAGATGGTCTTGAACTGGTCGAGCGACATGCCGGCATTGAGTTCGCGATACTGCGGAATGGTCTTGTAGGCCTCGAACGCCGCGATCCATTGCGCCTCGCCGAGCGGCGGCAGCGTGCCGGTGACCGGCTTCCACTCGACGATCGACAGCCCCGACTCGGTCAGACGCGTGGCGCCGCCGACCAGCACCATGATCGCGATCAGCACGGCGATCGAGAGCAGCCACCATCTCACGGCGCGGTTGTGCGGTGCTGGCGGTGCGGAACTGGCGGTCATGGACGCTGCGCTTGAATGAACTGGCGCGCCCCTTATAGTCCGCCTCCTCCCGAGCGCAAGTTGCGCAAACGCAAAGAAATGCACATTCCCGTCATGACGATACGCACCCGCAAATTCATCGGAACCATCGCTTTGCTCGTCCTCGTCGTGGTGTGGTCGCTGCTCGGCATGACGGTGGCGCAGACGCCGTGGCTGGCGAATTCGGGCCTGCTGCAGGCGATCTTCTATGTCGTGGCCGGCATCGGATGGGTGCTGCCGGCGATGCCGATCATCAGCTGGATGTCGAAGCCGGATGCCTGACCTCATCCTGTCAGGACGGGTTCCTCAATCCTCATCGTCGTCCCGAACCCTGCTCCGCGTCGGCGCCACCGGCGCGAAGGCGGCGCCTGAGAGCAGCACGCGCATGACGCGCAGCGAGCGTTGCCGTCCGTCCCAGGAAAGCCGCGGCAGCGCGTGCAAATTGGTGCGTCCCTCGGCGTGAACCACGCCAGGCAGCGCCGACGCCGCACTGACGAAGCCGGCCTCCTCGGCCATCTGTACATGCTTGCGGGCGAAGGCGGCGCGATCGCCGAACGGATAGGCGAAATGCCTGATCTCGCGGTGGAATGCGGCCTGCGCGACCGCCCGGCCCATCGTCATCTCGCGCTGCGCATCGACGTCTTTCAGGTTCGACAGCACGGGATAGTTGACCGTCGCACTGCCGATCGTCACCAGCGGATCGGCGGCAAGTTTTGCCAGATCGTCCCAATCCATCGCAGCGTCGCGCGACAGCGTCGCGAGGTTGACCGAGTATCGCTTGCACAGATCGTTGATCGCGGCCGATAGATCCGGCGGCGGCAGCGTGCGCATCCAGCCCGAGAGAAATTCGTAGAGCTGGTATTTTTCGGCACTGCCTTCGATGTCGAAGTGCCGCTCGTGGCGGTCCATCACCAGGCTGAGCCGGCCCTCGCGCGCGATGATGGCTTCCAGCGCCAGCCACCAGGCCTCGCCGAGGCGGTCCGGAAACGCAGTCGGCAGGTAAACCGTGAACGGCACGCCGTGCCGCGACAGCACCGGATAGGCCGACGCGATCAGATCCTTGTAGCCGCCGTCGAAGGTCAGGCCCACGAACCGCCGTGGCGCCGGCGACGTCACCGCGCGATGACAAACATCGTCCATCGAGACGATATCGAACTTCCAGCGCTTTAGCGCCCGGATGGTGCGGTCGAGAAATTTCGGCGTGATTTCCTGCGAGCGAAGCGGTTGAAAGCGGCCGGCGCGGCGCGGCCGCACCCGTTCGAACCGCAAAACCACGCCGGCGCCGCCGGTGCCCCGGCCGCTCAGCCAATGGCGGCCGGACAACCAGGCCAGTTCCAGCCGCAGACTGGTCAGGAAGAGGTTTTCGGATGCCAAATTCGCGTCCCCAGATGCGGCGGCCCCGCCCCGCCGCTGCAAGCATTGTCCTTACTCTTTGTTGACATTTCTTTGCAAAGGTCGGCCCAAGCCGAAAAATGTAAATAATCTTCTGCATCCGGGTATAGCGATGACCATGGCCGCCGCGATCGACAACCGAACGGGGCAAGCGCCGGCATCGACCGGGATCAGCCGCATCGCCGGCGTGGATATTTTTGCGGATCTCGACAAGGCCGAGGCCATCTGGCGCGGCCTCGAAGACATCAGGCAGTTTTCCACGCCGTATCAGCGCTTCGATTTCCTCAGTGCCTGGCAGCGGCAGGTCGGCGCCCGCGAGGGCCATCGTCCCTTCATCGTGATCGCTTACGACGTCGAGCGCCGGCCGCTGTTGCTGCTGCCGCTCACGCTCAGCCACGAGCACGGCGTTCGCACCGCGAGCTTCATGGGCGGCAAGCACGCCACCTTCAACATGGCGTTATGGGACCGCAAATTTGCCGTCGCGGCCAGCGCGACCGATCTCGACGCCCTGACATCGGCGATACGCGCGCGATCCGAGGCCGACGTTCTGGCGCTGGGCCAGCAGCCACTGACCTGGCGCGGCGCGCCGAACCCGATGGCGCTGTTGCCGCACCAGGCCTCGGCCAATGACTGTCCGCTGATGAAGATCGTGCCCGAGGAGCCGCCGACAGTGCGGATCTCGAGTTCGTTCCGGCGCAGGCTCAAGGGCAAGGAACGCAAGCTGCAGTCGCTTCCCGGCTATCGCAGCCACGTCGCGACCACGGACGCCGAAATCAAGCGCCTGCTCGACTGGTTCTTCGTCATCAAGCCGCAGCGGATGGCGGAGCAGAAACTGCCCAACGTGTTCGCCGACCCCGGCGTCGAGGAGTTCGTCCGCGACGCCTGCATGGCGCAGCTTGCGGACGGCGGCCGCGCCATCGATATTCACGCGCTCGAATGCGACGACGAGCCGATCGCAATCTTCGCCGGCGTCAATGACGGCCACCGCTTTTCCATGATGTTCAACACCTACACGCTGTCGGCCAACTCGAAATACAGCCCCGGCCTGATCCTGATGCGCGACATCGTCGACCACTATGCCGAACGCGGCTATCGCGCGCTCGACCTCGGGATCGGATCGGATGACTACAAGCGGCTGTTCTGCAAGGACGACGAGCCGATCTTCGACAGTTTTATTCCGCTCAGCCTGCGCGGCAGACTGGCCGCCGCCGCAATGTCAGGCGTCAACCGCGCCAAGCATCTGGTGAAGCACAATCAGGCGCTGTTCGACCTGGCGCAGAAGCTGCGCAGCGCGTTTCGCTAGGCGCTGATCTTCCGCGGAGCAATCTCTATCGACGTCATTGCGAGCGCAGCGAAGCAATCCATTCTTTCGTTCTGCGGAGACATGGATTGCTTCGCTGCGCTCGCAATGACGATTTCGATAGACCAACACAATCAGAACTGTCGTCGCCCGGCTTGACCGGGCGATCCAGTACGCCGCAGCTTCTCGACTCTGTCGTTGGCGTCTCTGGATACTGGATCGCCCGGTCTTCGCCGGGCGATGACAGCGGCGTATGTGCGTAACAGCAGCGCCCCTCAGGCCGCCACCACGCGCGGGCCTGACTGCACGATATCCGACGACGGCTGCACCGGCTTGCTCAGCATCGTCACGTCGGAAAAGCCGACCGCACGCAGCTGCTCGCACATCAGGGTGCGGGCGTCCGGCGCCATCGAGGCATCCGGCACCACCACGGCGCGCGCCTGCGCGGTCAGCAGTTCGGCCGGCAGGTCGGAAGCGGTGCCGGCATCCAGCACCACATGGTCATAGACCCGCAGCAAGGCATCGATCGCCAGCGTCAGTCGCGGCGATTGCAGCAGGCTGCGGTCCGAACCCGGACGTCCTGAGATCACGAGGTGAGCCCGCGACAATTTATCCTTGGTAATGATCTGCGAGAACGACGCCTCGCCCAGCATCAATTCCACCAGGCCCGGCGCGGCCGGATCGACCGATACCGCTGAAATGGTCGGCGACGACGCCGACAGATCGACCACCACGACCCGGGCCTGGCGCGCGATCAGCCGCGCCAGCGTCAGCGCGGTCAACGTGATGCTTTCGTTCGAGGCGGTGCCGAGTACGGTGACCTTGCGCGCGGTGTCGCCGGCGCTGCGCAGATCATCGGCCAGCCGCTCCATTTCGGAGAGTTCGGGCACGATGCCGGGAGACTCGATGTCAGGAGAATCACGCAACGCCGGAGCCATTTCGGGCTCAGCCTCGGGTTCGATGTCGAATTCAGGCTCGGCCGTGGCCGTGACGACCGCAGATCTGACAGTGGCAGACCTGGCGCGGATCGCAGCCGGCGCGGAGGCGATTGCCGCCACCGCGCGCGGCGCCGTCATGCGCAGCAATTCGCCCGTCACGATGGCGCCAGCGGTGAGCATCAGGGTTGCCAGCGTCGCGATCAGCACGATCGGCAGCTTCTTCGGGTAAGCTGGTGTGTTGGAGACGCTGGCCCGGGAAATGATCCGGCCGTCTGCAGGGGCCGCCTCGATGTTCTCGCGGGTGTTGGCCTCACGGTATTTCGCCAGATAGGATTCCAGCAGGTCGCGCTGCGCCTTGGCCTCGCGCTCCAGCGCACGCAGCTGCACGTCCTGGGTGTTGGTCGAACCGGCCTGTTTCTTCACCTGCTCCAGGCTGGCGCTGAGGCCCTCGACCCTGCCGCCGGCGATCCTTGCGTCGCTGTCGAACGAACGCGACAGCTTGCTGGCTTCCTCGCGGAGCTGGCGATCGAGATCGCCCAGCTGCGCCTTCAATTCCTTGATGCGCGGATGGTTGTCGAGCAGGGTCGAGGACTGCTCGGCCAGCTGCGCGCGCAGCGTGACGCGCTGCTCGGACAGCCGTCGCGTCAGTTCGGAATTGAGCACCTCGGAAGCCTCGATCGGCTTGCCGCTCTGGAGCATTTCGCGGATCAGCCGCGCCTTCGATTCGGCGTCGGACTTCAACGCACGGGCGTTGTTCAATTGCGTGTTGAGCTCGCCCATCTGCTGGTTCGACAGCGTGGTGTTGTTGGTGCCGACGAACAGGCTGGATTTCGAGCGGAAATCCTCGACCCGCGATTCGGCTTCCGCGACCTTCTTGCGCAGGCTGTCGATCTCGCCGGACAGCCACAGGCCGGCGGATTTGGCCTGCTCCTGCCGCGCATTCTGCTGCAGCACCAGATAGCCGTCGGCGATCGAATTGGCGACGCGCGCCGCCAGTTCCGGATCCCACGACTGGAATTCGATGACGATGACGCGCGACTTGTCGACCGCGTAGGCGGTGAAGCGGTCGTAATAGGTGTCGAGCACCCGTTCTTCGGGAGTCAGCGAGAACGGGTCGCGGCCGATCCCGAACAGGGCCAGCAGCGATTTGAACGGCGAAAGCCCCTGCAGCACCGGATCGAATTCCGGGCGCTCGGCGAGCTTGTTCTTCTTGATGATCTCGCGCGCGAGGTCGCGTGACAGCAGCAGCTGGACCTGGCTGGTGACGGCCTCGGCATCGACGACCGAGCTGCGCTCCTCGCTGCGCTCGCCGGTCGGCCGCAAAAAGATGTTCTCGCGGCCGTCGACCAGGATGCGGGCTTCGGATTTGTAGCGCGGGGTCACCAGATTGACCGCGGTCACCGACAACACGGCGGCGAGCAGGGTCGGAACGATGATCCAGCCCTTCTTGCGGGCCAGCGCCTGGCCCAGCGCACGCAGATCGAGATCGCCGGTCGGGGCTGCGGTGGCCGGTCGATACGAATCGGGTGCAGGCTTCGCGGCGGACCTCTGGACCGCAGCCTTCTCGACCAGAGCCTTCTCGACCAGAGCTTTGGCCCTGCCCGCCTTGTCCTTGCCTGCACGCCAGAACGCTAAACGCATCGCACACTCCCGCGGACGCAACTCATCCACTCAACTGCGGTGATTACACTCCATTAAGGTTGCCGCTGGGTTAATCCGCGCCATTGACCCCGGAGAACATCGGTCCGGGGGCGCCACGGTCACGCTTTGTTAACCATGAAAGCCCTTAATCGGAATCAGAAATTTGCTTCAACGATTTTCCCTGGGCTGTCCGATGCGAGGCGTGCGTACCGTCATTTTTTGCCTGCTGACTGCGCTCGCTCTGGCCGGCTGCATGCGCCGCTCCGCGCCGGTCGCCGTGGTGCAGCCGCAAGCCGATCTTGATACGATGACCTATGGGCAAAGCCACGCGACGGCCCCTGCCGTGGCGGTGGCCTATGCCCCGGAACCCGCCAGATATGACACCGCCTACCGGCTCGACGCCGGCGACAAACTCCGGGTCGTGGTCTACGGCCAGGAAGGTCTCACCAATACCTATGCGATCGATGCCGGCGGCTCCATCACCATGCCGCTGATCGGCTCGGTGCCGGCGCGTGGCAAAACGCCCGCGGGCCTCGCCGCCGCCATCACCGCCAGGCTGCGCAACGGTTTCATCCGCGAGCCGTCGGTCGCGGTGGAGATCGAGGCCTACCGGCCGTTCTTCATCCTCGGCGAGGTCGCAGCACCCGGCCAATATCCCTACGTGCCGAACATGACGGTGGAGAGCGCGGTCGCCATTGCCGGCGGCTTCTCGCCGCGCGCGCTGCGCGATCGCGTCACGATCACCCACAACGATCCCGCAGGCTCGATGCGAACCATCGTGCCGCTCGGCACCGCCATCAGCCCCGGCGATACCGTACTCGTCGGCGAACGCTGGTTCTGACCATGCCCCTGATTGAAGGTCAGCCGCTTCGTATCCTGCACGCGGTGCGGGCGCCGGTCGGCGGCATTTTCCGCCACATCATGGATCTCGCCAACGGCCAGGCCGATCGCGGTCATCACGTCGGCATCATCGCCGACAGCCTCACCGGCGGCGAGCGCGCCGAAGCGGCGCTGAAGGAAATCGCGCCCCGCCTGAAACTCGGCGTGCACCGTCTTGCCATCCGCCGCGAGCCGTTTCCCACCGACGTGCTGGTGTGGGCACATTTCATGCGCCTGATCAAGCGGCTGAAGCCGGACGTGCTGCACGGCCACGGCGCCAAGGCCGGCGCCTTCATCCGGCTGAAATCCCGCTCGAAGGAAACCATCCGGGTCTACACGCCGCATGGCGGCTCGCTGCATTATCCCCTCAACACGCTGAAGGGCATGCTGTACAGCCGGCTCGAACGCGCGCTGATGAACTCGACCGATTTGTTCCTGTTCGAGAGCGCGTTCGCGCGCGACACCTATCAGCGCACCATCGGGGTCCCCTCCGGCCTCGTGCGCTGCGTGTTCAACGGCGTCACCGCCGACGAGTTCGATCCGGTCGTAACGGCTGATGACGCCACCGACGTGGTCTATGTCGGCGAGTTCCGCCACATCAAGGGCGCGGACCTGTTGATCGACGCGGCAGCGCGGCTGCGCGCCGACGGCAAACCCGTGACGCTGACGCTGGCCGGCGACGGCGAGGAACTCGACCATCTCAAGGCCCAGATCGCACGGCTCGGGCTTGGCGAGGCCGTCCGCTTCATCGGCCACGTCAAGGCGCGCTACGGCTTTTCCAAGGGCAGGCTGCTGGTGGTGCCGTCGCGCGGCGATTCGATGCCCTATGTGGTGATCGAGGCGGCGGCGGCGGGGATTCCGATGGTGGCCGCCAATGTCGGCGGAATCCCGGAGATTTTCGCCGAGCATACCGACGCGCTGTTCGCTCCCAACATCGTCGGCGCGATGGCGGACGCCATCGAAACCGCGCTGGAGGATCCCGAAGCAGCCATGGCCCGCGCGCGATCGCTGCGCGAGCGCATCTTCCTGCATTTTTCGCAGAAGGCGATGGTCGAAGGCGTGCTGGCCGGCTACCGCGACGCGTTTGCCGATCGTTAACCATTCCTTACTCCGCTAACCGTTTCTTCCGATTTGTCCTCTAATCCGGAAGCTGGGGGAATTCCGCTCGCGGCGAGCATACCTAGATGCTCGTGCAAGACGGACTTTGAGAACTTCAGGGACGGATTTGGACTAACGTGGAACCGCTCAACGCACGCTCTATGCTCGATGCCGCGGCTGCCGCCGCGGTCTCCGCCAAGGTAACTGCCGCGCCGGACCGCCCGCCGGTCGAACGGCGCCGCCGGCTGTCCCAGGCTGCCCTTGCCGTCACCAACCAGAAGGTCCGGCGGGCCTATTCGCCGATCGTGATCGCGGGCGCGGTGCGCGTCGCCGATTTCGTGCTGCTCAGCCTGGTCGGCATCGCGATCTATCTGTTCTATGTGGTGCCGCTGTCGGGCTTCTACTGGGAATATGTCGGGGCGATTTTCGCCATGACCGCGGCCGCGGTGATCTGCTTCCAGGCCGCCGACATCTACGAGGTCCAGGTGTTCCGCGGCCAGCTGCGGCAGATGACGCGGATGATCTCGGCCTGGGCCTTCGTGTTCCTGCTGTTCATCGGCGTCTCGTTCTTCGCCAAGCTCGGCAGCGAGATCTCGCGGCTGTGGCTGTCGGCGTTCTTCTTCGTCGGCCTTGCCGCGCTGATCGGCGAACGGCTGATCCTGCGATCGATGGTTCGCGGCTGGGCCCGCGACGGCCGGCTCGACCGCCGCACCATCATCGTCGGCTCCGACCAGAACGGCGAGAAGCTGATCGAGGCGCTCAAGGCGCAGGAGGATTCCGACCTCGACATCCTCGGCGTGTTCGACGACCGCAACGACAGCCGCGCGCTGGATACTTGCGCCGGCAGCCCGAAACTCGGCAAGATCGACGACATCGTCGAATTCGCCCGCCGCACCCGCATCGACCTCGTGCTGTTCGCGCTGCCGATCTCGGCGGAGACGCGGATCCTCGAAATGCTGAAGAAGCTGTGGGTGCTGCCGGTCGACATCCGCCTGTCGGCCCACACCAACAAGCTGCGCTTCCGCCCCCGCTCCTATTCCTATTTGGGCGAGGTGCCGACGCTGGATGTGTTCGAGGCGCCGATCACCGACTGGGACCTGGTGATGAAGTGGCTGTTCGACCGCATCGTCGGCGCCCTGATCCTGCTCGCGGCGCTGCCTGTCATGGCGCTGGTCGCGCTGGCGATCAAGCTCGACAGCCCGGGCCCGGTGCTGTTCCGCCAGAAGCGCTTCGGCTTCAACAACGAGCGCATCGACGTCTTCAAGTTTCGCTCGCTGTACCACGACCAGGCCGATCCGCTCGCCACCAAGGTGGTGACCAAGAACGACAGCCGCGTCACCCGGGTCGGGCGCTTCATCCGCAAGACCAGCCTCGACGAGCTGCCGCAGCTCTTCAACGTGGTATTCAAGGGCAATCTCTCGCTGGTCGGTCCGCGCCCGCACGCGGTACAGGGCAAATTGCAGAGCCAGCTGTTCGACGAAGCGGTCGACGGCTATTTCGCGCGCCACCGCGTCAAGCCCGGCATCACCGGCTGGGCCCAGATCAACGGCTGGCGCGGCGAAGTCGACAGCGAGGAAAAGATCCAGAAGCGCGTCGAATTCGATCTCTATTACATCGAGAACTGGTCGGTGCTGTTCGATCTCTACATCCTCATCAAGACGCCGCTGGCGCTGATGACGAAGAACGAGAACGCTTATTGATTGGGTGAGGTACCCGCAACGTCATTGCGAGCGCAGCGAAGCAATCCATCTGACCGCGCCAGGAAGGAAGCTGGATTGCTTCGTCGCATCCGCCTTCGCCCGAAGGCGGGCTTCTGCGGACGAGAGGGCTCCTCGCAATGACGACGAGTGCGTAGTGTTTGTGTGAGTGCGTGAGTATCGAATGGCGTATGCGGCCACAGCCGGGGGTTCCCTGCCGTCCATGACGGCCGCGCCCGGCGTGCTGGCGCTGCAGCGGGCGCTGGTGTGGCTGGTCGGCGCCTGCGGCGCGATCGTGTTCATCGAACCCAGTCCGTATGAACTGGCGACGCTGGCAGCCACCCTGCTGTTCTTTGCCACCGGTTTGCGGTTGCGGCTGGTGTTCATGCCGCTGCTGCTGCTGCTGTTCCTGATCAATGTCGGCTACAGCATCGGCGCCATCCCGGTGCTGGACAGCCCCGGCGTGGCGATGTGGATCGCGACCTCCTGGTACATGGCGGTCACCGTGATGTTCTTCGCCATGGTGCTGTCCGAAGACACCGAAGCCCGGCTCGACATGCTGCGCCGCGGCCTGATCGTGGGCGCGCTGATCGCGGCGACCGCGGGCATTGCGGGCTATTTCAACCTGGTGCCCGGCGGACGCGACCTGCTGTCGCTGTATGGGCGCGCGCGCGGCACCTTCAAGGACCCCAACGTGCTCGGCGCGTTCCTGATCCTTCCCGCCCTGTTCGTGCTGCAGAGCGTGGTCTCCGATCGCCTCGGCAAATCATTCCGCAGCACGATAGCGCTCGGCATCATGGCGCTGGCGATCCTGCTGGCGTTCTCGCGCGCGGCATGGGGCGGGCTGGTCATCACCGCGGCCTTCATGCTGGCGCTGATGGTGCTGACCAGCCCGTCGGTCAGGCAGCGCTCGCGCATCATCGTGATGACCGCCGTCGCCGCCGTCATCGTGGTGATGCTGATCGGCGTGCTGCTGTCGTTCGATTCGATCGGCGAAATGTTCAAACAGCGCGCCAGCCTCGGCCAAAGCTACGACAGCGGCCGGTTCGGCCGGTTCGGACGGCACATCCTCGGCGCTGAAATGGCGCTCGATCTGCCGTTCGGAATCGGTCCGCTGCAGTTCAACCGCTACTTCCCCGAAGACACCCACAATTCCTATCTCAACGCCTTCATGTCCGGGGGCTGGATCGCCGGCGTCTGCTATCCCGCGCTGGTGTTCGTCACGGTCATCATGGGCTTCCGGCATGCCTTTGTCCCGGTGCCCTGGCAGCGCGCCTATCTCGCCATCTTCGCGGCGTTCCTCGGCACGGTCGGCATGAGTTTTATCATCGACACCGACCACTGGCGGCATTTCTGGATGATGCTGGGCGCAATGTGGGGCCTGTTCGCCGCCGCCCAGCGCTGGCGGGCGAACGCAGACCGAGCGGTCGCCTGACATCATCGCCCTGCCGAGCACAACCACCGACCTCATCCTGAGGAGCTTGCAAAGCAAGCGTCTCGAAGGATGGACGCAACCCTGGACTCGCAGCCATCCTTCGAGACGCCGCGCAAGATGCGCGGCTCCTCAGGATGAGGAGTTCACATGTGGTGCTACGTCTCCACCGCAAACGTCAGCCCGGCGTGATCGACCAGCCGTTTTATCAGTTTGTCGCCCATGGCCGCACCCGGCGTCCAGATGCCTGCGGGGACTTCCGGCGCATCGCGAAGCAGGCAGATCGCGCATTCCGCGATCATCTTGGAGGTCGAGCCATAGCCGGGATCGCGGTCGCCCTTGACCGCGGCGCGGATCTGCTTGCCGTCGGGCGCGATAGCGACGAACAAGAGGTCGTACATGCCGTTCTCCTGCTCCTCCTTCGAGGGGCCCTCGCCCGGCTTCGGCCCGCCGCCCGAAGCGCCCATCCGTTCGGCGTTGACGGCGGCCACCACCTTTTTGGCGTTGGCTTCGCCCTTTTCGCCGGGGCCGGTCAAAATCATCTCGTCATAGACAAAATCCTTGCCGTACGGAAAATCCATCAGCATGTTGGAGCGATGCACGTTGCGGGTGTTGATGCTCGCCATCACAAAGGGCGCCGTCCAGGAGCCCAAATCCTCGTCCATGACCGGCTTGTTGCCACGCGGCTGTTTTGGACCGTCGAAGCCCGGTGTCAGGACGAAGGGATCCTGCACCATCGAGACCAGACTGAGATCGGCCGCGACCGCCGCGAACGTCGCCCGCGCGCTGGCCGCGGTGCCACCCGAGAACGTGCCCTTCATGTCGCGGACGCGGGTCTTGACCCGGCTGACCGTTGCGCCGAGCGCCTGCTTCGCCGCCTGCTGCACGAAGTAGACGCCAAGTTCAAACGGGATCGAGTCGAAACCGCAGGAGAACAGGATGCGCGCGCCGCTTGCTTTCGCCGCCGTCTCATGCGCGTCGATCATCTTCCGCATCCACAGCGGCTCGCCGCAGAGATCGAGATAGTCGGTGCCCGAAGCGGCACAGGCCGCGACCAGGTCGGAGCCGTAAAGCTGATAGGGCCCGACGGTCGTGATGATCAATTTGGTCTGATCGACCATCGCCTTCAGCGAAGCGGGATCGCCGCCATCGGCGACGATCAGCGCGATATCAGCCGGCGCCCCGATCGCGTCGCGCACCGCGGCGAGCTTGTCCTGGCTGCGGCCGGCCATCGCCCAGTTCAGGCCGCTGTCGGCCTTGTAATGCGCGGCGAGGTATTCGGCGACGAGCTGGCCGGTGAAGCCGGTGGCACCATAGACGACGATGTCGAATTTCGACGAAGACATTTTTTGAATTTCCTGGTGTTTTTCGTCATTGCGAGCGAAGCGAGGCAATCCATGGCTCAAGGAAAGAATGGATTGCTTCGTCGCAAGTGCTCCTCGCAATGACGGTTTAACTTGGACGGCTGAACTTATTTCTTGGCGTAGGACGCGCCCATGCCGGCGCGCACGTCGGCCTGGATGCCATAGGGCGCGATCGGATAGCGCAGGCCGTTCTTGGCCAGCTGCTTCATGCCCGTGATCGCCTTGGCGAGATGCGCGGGCGACAGCGCCATTAGCATCTCCTCATCCGGCACGCCACCATAGCGGCGCTCGGCGAAGCACGGCAGCGACAGGCTGGGTTCGCCGGTCTTGAGCGCCCGGCCCCAGGAATCGGCACAGGCGGTCTCGCCGACCACGCCCCATTCGAACTTCTTGTAGCCGGTATATTGCAGCCCGTTGATCAGGATGATCATCTGGCCGGGCGTGGCATAGACCAGGCAGATGTCGGGCGGATCGAGACGGCCGCTCGACAGCGGGCTCACCGCCAGCGCGAGATATCGTCCGTAGGCCACGACATCCAGCGCCTCCTGGCGCTTGCGCGCGTCCTCGGGCGTACCATGCCACACGCCGACGTAATTCGTGCCCTCGAGAAATTTCTCGTCGGTTGGCGCCAGCCCGATCACGGCGCGGCACTGCGCGCCGACGAGGTCGTCGGCGGTGATGCCGACGGTCCAGCCCAGCCGCGAGGCCATGCTGACGATCTGGTCGGTGGTGTGGACCGCTGAGGGACGCCGGATTTTCGGAATCGCCGTCATTTCCTCCACGGTGGCGAACATCTTCATGCCGATCACGGTGGTCTTGAGCCGAAGCAGGCTGTTCAGATCGGCCACCATGCCGGCCAAATCGAGTTGTTCCGGCGGCGATTGTTGTTGCATGGCGTAACTCCCAAAGCGGTCCGGCGCTGCGCGCCCGTTGGATCAATTCTAACCTGATTGTTTCAGCGTTGCGACAGCGGCTTGCGGTTCGCAGCCGGCCCCGGCAGCAAATCGTCGATCTTGCCGGTGGCCCAATAGGCGATCAGGCCCATCCATTCGCGCACGGCAAGGTCGGAGCGCGTAAATCCGTCACCGGCCACGGTGGATAGCGTCAGAAGTTCGGTGCGTGCGCCGAGCCTCCAGTCCACGGGATAGGCCTCCACATCGAATCCGGCCTTGCGAAACAGGCCGACCGATCGCGGCATGTGAAAGGCCGATGTCACCAGCAGCCATCGCTCGCCCGGCCTGGGGGCGGCAAGCGCTTTGGAGAATGCGGCATTTTCCAGCGTATTTCGCGCGCGGCGCTCCATCAGCAAGCGCGCCCTGGCGATGCCGAGGCCTTCAAACAGTTCGGCCGCGTAGTCGGCTTCCCGGGCTTCATCGCTGGCCACCAGATTGGCGCTGCCGCCGGAATACATCAGGCGCGCATTGGGATAGCGATGCGCCAGCACCGCCGCCGCAATGATGCGGTCGCCCGCGGCGCTGACGACGGCGCCGCCATGGGCAAGCGAAAGATCGGCGTCGATCGGCCCGCCGAGGACGAGAATGCCGTCCGGCGCGCCCTTGGCCGCATCCCATGGCGGAAAGCGGGTCTCGAGCGGATAGAGCAACAGCTTTCCGAGCGGCGACCAGGCGCATACCGCCAGCAAGACGGCCGCGGCAACCAGCAGCTTGCGGCCAGCCGCTGCAAACCGGGTGACCAGCAGAGCCACGCCGACGAGGCCGATGCCGACCAGGAAATTGGTCGACAACAGCATGACGCCGAGGGTTTTGGAAAGCGGAAAAAACAATGAGAATTCCCCTGGAGGCGCACACTCAGTGTCATACGCGGGCTTGACCCGCGTATCCATCTCTCTTCGTAATACGCATCCTTCAAGTCCGGCAATGACGCGTAGAGTGAGAACACGCGACGAGAAAGCCCCTCCATGCCCCACCATCACCTGCAATCCAGCCCCGAAACCTGCCACTGGGGGTTTTTCGAAGCAAAACTAAAACCCGTCCTCACCATCGCCAGCGGCGATGAGGTCACGGTCGACACCATCAGCGGCGGCCCGGAAATGATGCCGGACAGGAACCAGTTTCACGTTCCCCCCGAACTCGCCGAGGTTCACGCCAAAAACGAGCGGATGCTGCCGGGACACATCCTGACCGGCCCGATTGCGATCGAGGGCGCCCTGCCCGGCGACGTGCTGGAAATCGAGATCCTCGACATCCAGCTGCGGCAGGACTGGGGATGGAACATGATCAAGCCGCTTGCCGGCACCCTGCCCGACGATTTTCACGAGACCCGGCTGCTCAACATCCCGCTCGACCGCGCGCGCATGGTCGGCCGGATGCCCTGGGGCCTCGATTTGCCGCTAAAACCGTTCTTCGGCGTGATGGGCGTGGCGCCGCCGCCGGCCTGGGGCCGCATCTCTTCGCTGATTCCGCGCGCGATGGGCGGCAATCTCGACAACAAGGAACTGGTCCCCGGCGCCAAACTCTATCTGCCGGTGTTCGTGCCGGGCGCGCTGTTCTCCTGCGGCGACGGCCATGGCGTGCAGGGCGACGGCGAGGTCTGCGTCACCGCGATCGAGACCGCGCTGCAGGGCCGTTTCAGGCTGACGCTGCGCAAGGATCTGCGCTTCGACTATCCGCGCGCCGAGACGCCGACGCATTACATGACGATGGCGATGGATCCCGACCTCGATCAATGCGTGGTCCGGGCGCTGCGCGACATGATCGTGCTCTTGGTCGAAAAGCGCAATCTGTCGCGCGAGGACGCCTACACACTCTGCAGCCTCGCCGCGGATTTGCGGGTGACGCAAACGGTGAACGGCTCCAAGGGCATTCACTGCATGATCGAGAAGGCGATCGTGCACGGGTGAGGCGTCACATCCACACAGATCGTCGTCCCCCGCGTATGCGGGGGACCCAGTACGCCGCGGCTTCTCGGGTCTATCGCCGGCGCCTCTGGATACTGGGTCGCCCGGTCAAGCCGGGCGATGACAAGTGAGAGATGACGCGCGCCCCGGAATGACGAAAGTCGCCTCACCCCAGCCGCCAGCCGACCTCTTCCGTAAACCTCTGATAAAACTCCGGCGTGTAGGCCTGCTCCGGCGTCTGGCGCACGCGCTCGTCGAGCGTGTGGGCATCGTCGCCGACCAGGATGCGCCAGCGGTCGGCCTTGACGCCGTCGAGGATGATTTTGGCCGCCTGCGCTGCCGTGGTCGGCGCCTCGTCGCGGAAGGCACGCGCGCGATCGAGCGCGATCTTCTGGACGTCGTCGTCCGACATCGCCTCGGTATCGACGCCCATGGCCTTGAG